>JAGTSG010000009.1 GCA_018261655.1 Pseudomonadota bacterium
CTCGAGCGCGTCGCGGCGGTGATCGCCGGCGGCTGTGACTGGAGGCTCGCCGGCATCGACTCGTTCTGAGTGGCCCGGCCCAGGCGCTCGTCGGGCGGGTCCCCGCTGCGCTCGCTCGGCTCCGCTTCGCTCCGCAAGCACAACTCGCTCGCTCCGGGGGACCCCGCCTTGCGCGCCCGTGCCCGGCGCGCACTGCCAGCGTTCGGGCGCGGTCGAGGGAGGGCCGGTGCCCGTAGTGAGCGCGTTGT
Source organism: Pseudomonadota bacterium (assembly GCA_018261655.1). Lineage (GTDB taxonomy): Bacteria > Pseudomonadota > Gammaproteobacteria > Steroidobacterales > Steroidobacteraceae > SG8-30. The sequence continues at coordinate 249 of JAGTSG010000009.1, forward strand.
GCTTGCGGAGCGAAGCGGAGCCGCGCGAACGAAGTGGCACCGGCCGACCGATGACCGCGCAAGGCACGCTGGCCGAGCGCAGCGGGGACCCCGCCCGAGCAGCGCCCGTGAGGCGGCGAACACGGCGACGCGACGGCGCGCGCCTCGGGTCGGGCGATTACTTGGCGCGGGCGATGTACGCGGCAGTGCGCGTGTCGACGCGGATGATCTCGCCTTCGTTGATGAACAGCGGCACCTTGACGATCGCGCCGGTCTCCAGCTTGGCCGGCTTGGAGCCGCCGGTGACCGTGTCGCCCTTCATGCCCGGGTCGGTCTCCACGACCCTGAGCTCGACGTGCGGCGGAGCCGTGACGCTGAGCGGCTGGCCGTTCCACAGCGTGACGATGCACGTCAGGCCCGGCTTGAGCCACTGGGCCGCGTCACCCGTGGCCGTCCTGCTGGCCGTGTGCTGCTCGTAGGTCTCGGCCTGCATGAAGTGAAAGAAGTCTCCCTCGCTGTAGGAGAATTCCATGTCGACGTCCACGACGTCGGCGCCCTCGACGGTGTCACCGGACTTGAACGTGCGCTCGATGGTGCGGCCGGACTTCAGGTTGCGGATCTTGACGCGGTTGAAGGCCTGGCCCTTGCCGGGCTTCACGAACTCGTTCTCGACGACGGTGTAGGGGTCGCCGTCGAGCAGGATCTTCAGGCCCGACTTGAATTCATTGGTGCTGTAGGTTGCCATGGAGTCCGCCGTTCGGGCCCGTTCCGCCGCGGGCCGTGAGTCCTGAAAAAGGCCGCGTATCATAGCCGCAACCTGCCCTGCCGGCCAGCCGGAATGGTCGCAGACCGGCCTGCGCCAGGCCCTGGTGGCGCCTCCCGCGGGACCTGTCCGGCGCGCCGTTCCAAGACGCCCGTCGCGCAATGCGCCAGTCCGGGGGTGCTAGACTCGGCGGCGTCCCGGCGGGTACTTCATCTCCGGAGGACTTTTTGGAGCAGCCAACCGCGGTGCCCATGGTCGTCATGACCCGGCACCAGGATCATGTCGAGATCATCAACCGGACCTTGCGCAATGCCGGGCACCCGGCTCATCTGAGCTGGCTGACCGAGGGCGGGGACCTCGGCGACGCGCTGACCCAGATCGCGCCGGACATGCTCCTCATCTTCGCGGACGAGGGCCTCATCGACCTGTCCGTCGCCATGGACTTCCGCAGCCGCTTCGCGCCGGACGTCCCGGTGCTGGTCGTGTACGAGACGCTCGACGAGGCGCGCATTGCCAACGCGCTGGCGCTGGGAGCCGAGGACGCAGTGACGCTCGCCAACCTCGACCGGCTACGGCTGGTCGTGGACCGCGAGCTCGACGCGCGCCGGCTCGAGCGTTCGCTGTCGCGGACGATCTCCGCGGCGCGCGAGTACCAGCGCCAGCTCGACGACTTCATGCGCGGCTCGGCCGACGCGATCGCCCAGGTGCAGGAGGGCATCATCGTCGACGCCAACCCCGCGTGGCTCGAGTTGTTCGGTCACGGCCCGGACGGCACCATCGCCGGCACCCCGCTGATGGACGAGTTCGAACCGGAGTGCCACGCCGCGCTGAAGGGCGCCATCGTCGCCTGCCTGCAGGGCAGGTGGCCCGGCCACGCCCTTCGCGCCTCGGCGGAGCTGCTCGACGGCGGCTCGATCGCCGTCGACCTGCTGCTCACGCGGGGCGAGCTCGATGGCGAGCCCTGCGTGCGGGTCTCCGTCACGGCCGGCAGCCGCGATCGCCGCGCGCTGGAGGACAGGCTCGCCGACGCGCTGCAGAGGGACCCGACGACCGGCCTGCTGCATCGCCGCTACTTCGTCGACGAACTGAGGAAGAGGCTCGCCGCGCCGCTGAAGGCTGGCGTCCGGCACCTGGCCTACGTCGAACCCGACAAGTACGAGTTGATCCTCGCGGAGGTGGGCGTGCTGGTCGGCGAGGACTTCCTGGTGGAGTTCGCACAGCGGCTCAAGGAGCTGCTGCAGCCGGGCGACCTCGCCGGACGCTTCGGAGGCAGCGGCTTCATGATCCTGCTCCAGCGAGGCAACGGCGGCGACGTCGAGGCCTGGGCCGAGCACGTCGTGCGCAAGCTCGGCGAGCACGTCTTCCACGTCGGCGACCGGTCGCTCTCCACAACCTGCACGGTCGGCCTGGGCCTCGTGCCGCCGACCCTGACCGACCCCGACGGGCCCGCGGGGGACGCCTATCGCGCCAACCGTCGCGGCCGCGAGCTCGGCGGCAACCGGGTCCACGCGCCCGAGCAGACCGACACGCTGCTGCGACTCCAGGACTCCGACAAGATCTGGGTGCGCCGCATCAAGACCGCGCTGATGGAGAACCGGTTCCGACTCGTGCAGCAGCCGATCGCCAGCCTGCTCGGCGGCGAGGGCCCTGCCATCTTCGACGTCGTCGTTCGCATGCTCGACGAACAGGGGGACGAAGTCCTGCCCTCAGAGTTCATCGCCATCGCCGAGCGCAACGACCTGCTCAAGAACATCGACCGCTGGGTCATCGGCGCCTCGATGTCCTTCTGCGCGTCGCGCCGGCCCGGCGGACTTTTCGTCCGGCTGTCGAGGGCGACGCTTGCGGACGCCTCGCTGCCCGAGTGGCTCGGCAACCAGCTCAAGGCGACCCGGATCGAGCCGAAGCGCATCATCTTCCAGTACCACGAGCAGGCGGCGAGCCAGCAGATCCGCGAGACCGCGGCGCTGCAGGGCAGGCTGTCGGAGATGGGCTTCCGGTCGGCCATCGAGGGCTTCGGCAGCGGACGGGACACCGAGTCGATGCTGAATCACCTCAAGCCGGACTTCATCAAGATCGACGGCGCCCTGATGCAGGGCCTGGCCCAGTCCCAGGAAAAGCAGCAACGGGTGAAGGAACTCGTCGAACTCGCGCGCGCCAAGGGCGCCACCACCATCGCCGAACGCGTCGAGGACGCCAACACCATGGCGGTGCTGTGGCAACTCGGCGTCGAGTTCATCCAGGGTTACTTCGTGAATGCCCCCGAGGCCGTTGTCCTCGGATAGCGGACGGCGGGTCGGGACGCGACCGGGAGGTCGGTCCCCGGAGTGAGCGAGTTTGGCTCGGCCCGAAGGGCCCGAGCGAACGCAGCGGGACCGACCGACCGGGCCGCACTTCCCGGTGATGACCCTTCCAGCAGCGGCTCCGGGTCGCCGATCCGCTACTCCGCCTCTAGCCGGTCCACCTTGCGCCAGCCGCGCGGCAGCGCCACACCGCGCTGTCCACGCTCCCCCCGGTAGCCGTCGAGGTCCTTCCAGGACAGCGTCATGCGGCGGTCGCCGCAGAGCACCGCCAGCTTGCCGCCCTCGCTTACGACGGCCACGGCCGTCATGAGCTCGGCGCGGGCCTTGGCCTTCTTGCCGGGAATTCCGAAGATCAGGTTGCCGCGACCCTTTTCCATCTCGGGCAGGTCGGATATCGGGAATGCCAGCATCCGGCCCTCGGAGTTCACCGCGCAGACGAGCGCCTCGCCCGCCGCGGGCACGGGACTGGCCGGCAGCATCCGCGCGTTGTCCGGCAGGTTGAACACCGCCTTGCCGGCGCGGTTCCTCGCATAGAGGCTTTCCAGCCGCGCCACGAATCCCTGGCCGCCGTCGCAGGCGAGGAGCCAGCGGTCGCCCGGCTCGCCGATCATCACGGCCGGGAACGTCGCGCCATCCGGCGGGTCGAGCCGCCCGGACAGCGGTTCGCCCTGCCCGCGCGCGCCGGGCAGGCCGTGGGCCGTCAGGCTGTAGGTGCGCCCGGTGGAGTCGACGAACACGGCCTGCTGGGTGCTGCGCCCGCGGGCCGCGGCCTCGAACTCGTCGCCGGTCTTGTAGGACAGCTGGCGGGGATCGATCTCGTGGCCCTTGGCGGCCCGCACCCAGCCCGCCTTCGACAGCACCACCGTCACGGGCTCGCTGCTGACCAGCTCCGTCTCGTCGATCGCCTGGGCGGCCGCACGCTCGACGATCCGGGTGCGGCGATCGTCGCCGAAGGCCGCCGAGTCGCGCTCGAGTTCCTCGCGCACCAGCTTCCGCAGGCGGGCCTTGCTGGCCAGCGTCTTCTCCAGGTTGTCGCGCTCGGCCGACAGCTCGGCCTGCTCGCCCCGGATCTTCATCTCCTCGAGCCTCGCCAGGTGACGCAGCTTGGTCTCGAGGATCGCCTCGGCCTGGATGTCGGAGAGGTCGAAGCGCCTCATGAGGACAGGCTTGGGCTCGTCCTCGGTGCGCACGATGCGGATCACCTCGTCGAGGTTCAGGTAGGCGACCAGCAGGCCGTCGAGCACGTGCAGGCGCGCGCTCACCTTGCCGAGGCGCCACTCCAGGCGGCGGCGCACCGTCGTCTGGCGGAACTCGAGCCACTCCGCGAGCAGCGCCCTGAGCCCCACCACGCGCGGGCGGCCGTCGAGGCCGATCATGTTCATGTTGACGCGGTAGCTGCGCTCGAGGTCGGTGGTGGCGAACAGGTGGGCCATCAGCTGCTCGACGTCCACTCGGTTCGAGCGCGGCGTGATGACCAGCCGCGTCGGCTGCTCATGGTCGCTCTCGTCGCGCAGGTCCTCAACCATCGGCAGCTTCTTGGCACGCATCTGCGCGGCGATCTGCTCCAGCACCTTCGCGCCGGACACCTGGTATGGAAGCGCCGTCACCACGATCTCGCCGTCCTCGACCTCGTACACCGCCCTTGCGCGGAACGAGCCGCTGCCGGTCTCGTAGATCTGCCGGAGCTCGTTCTTCGGCGTCACGATCTCGGCGCCCATCGGGAAGTCCGGACCCCTGACGTGACGGCACAGGTCGCGCACCGATGCCTCGGGATCGTCCAGCAGGTGCACGCAGGCGGCCGCGACCTCGCGCAGGTTGTGCGGCGGGATGTCGGTCGCCATGCCGACCGCGATCCCCGAAGCGCCGTTCAGGAGGACGTTCGGCAGCCGTGCGGGCAGCAGCACCGGCTCGTCGAGCGTGCCGTCGAAGTTGGGCGCCCAGTCCACCGTGCCCTGTCCGAGTTCCGCGAGCAGCACCTGCGAGTACGGCCGCAGTCGCGCCTCGGTGTAGCGCATGGCGGCGAACGACTTCGGGTCGTCGGTCGAGCCCCAGTTGCCCTGGCCATCGACGATGGGATAGCGGTAGGAGAAGTCCTGCGCCATGTGGACCATGGCCTCGTAGCAGGCCGAGTCGCCGTGCGGGTGGTACTTGCCGATCACGTCGCCGACGGTACGGGCGGACTTCTTGTGCTTGGAAGTCGCCGCCAGGCCCAGCTCGCTCATCGCGAAGATGATCCGGCGCTGCACCGGCTTCAGCCCGTCCGCCAGCTGCGGCAGCGCGCGATCGAGGATGACGTACATCGAGTAGTCGAGGTAGGCCTTCTCGGTGAAGGCCTTCAGCGGGCGCTGCTCGATGCCCTCGAAATTCAGTTCAAGTTCCTGCACGCGATTCACCACTCACGTTTCCGCCAGGTTTCCCTTCGACTCCAGCCACTCGCGCCGGTCCGGCGCCCGCTTCTTGGCGAGCAGCATGTCCAGCATCTGGTCCGCCTCGTCCTGCGCCTCGACCGTCAGACGCACCAGGCGGCGCGTGTCGGGCGCCATCGTCGTCTCGCGCAGCTGCACCGGGCTCATCTCGCCGAGGCCCTTGAAGCGGGTCACCACCGGCTTGCCGCGGATGCCCTCGGCGGCGATGCGGTCGAGGATGCCCTGGCGGTCGTGCTCGCCGAGCGCGTAGTAGACCTGCTTGCCCACGTCAACGCGGAACAGCGGCGGCATCGCGACGAACACGTGCCCGGCCAGCACCAGCGGCCGGAAGTGCCTGAGGAACAGGGCGCACAGCAACGTGGCGATGTGCGCGCCGTCCGAGTCCGCGTCGGCGAGGATGCAGACCTTGTGGTACCGCAGCTGCGACAGGTCCGTCGAGCCCGGGTCCACGCCCAGGGCGGTGGCGATGTCGCTGACCTCCTGCGACTGCAGGATGGCGGCGGAGTCCACTTCCCAGGTGTTGAGGATCTTGCCGCGGAGCGGCATGACCGCCTGGAACTCGCGGTCGCGCGCCTGCTTGGCGGAGCCGCCCGCCGAGTCCCCCTCCACCAGGAACAGCTCGCAGCGCTCGGGCTCCTGCGCGCGGCAGTCGGCCAGCTTGCCGGGCAGCGCCGGCCCGCTGACGATTCGCTTGCGGGTGACCTTCTGCGCCGCGCGCACGCGCTCCTGGGCGTTGCCGATGGCGAACTGCGCGATGGCCTCGCCGGCCTCGGGATGCTGGTTCAGCCACAGCGCGAAGGCATCCTTGACGACGCCCGAGACGAACGCCGCCGACTCGCGCGAGGACAGCTTTTCCTTGATCTGGCCGGCGAACTGCGGGTCCTGCATCTTGACCGAGAGCACGAAGCTGACCGAGCGCCAGACGTCCTCGGGTGCCAGCTTCAGGCCGCGTGGCAGGAGGTTGCGGAACTCGCAGAATTCGCGCACGGCATCGGTGACCCCGGAGCGAAGCCCGTTGACGTGGGTCCCTCCCTCCGGCGTCGGGATGAGGTTGACGTAGCTCTCCGTGACCTGCGCTTCGGCGTCGGGCGCCCAGCACAGGGCCCACTCGGCGACCTCGGTGCCGCCGCGCAGGCTCCCGGAAAACGGCTCCGGCGGCAGGGTGGCCACCTTGCCGAGCTGCTCGACGAGGTACTCGGCGAGGTTGCCGGTGAAGAACCACTCCTCGGCCTCGCCCGTCGCCTCGACCGAGAGGCGGACCCGCAGCCCCGGGCACAGCACGGCCTTGGCCTTGAGCATGTGCCTGAGGCGCGTGACGGAAAAGCTCGGCGAGTCGAAGAACTTCGGGTCCGGCCAGAACCTGACGGTGGTCCCGGTCACCCCGCGCCTGACGCTGCCCACGACCTCGAGCTTCGACGCGGTGCGGCCGTCCTTGAAGGAGATGTTGTATTCCTTGCCGTCGCGCCTCACCCAGCAGTCGAGGTTCTTCGACAGCGCGTTGACCACCGAGACGCCGACGCCGTGCAGGCCGCCCGCGTACTGGTAGGTCTTGTCGCCGAACTTGCCGCCCGCGTGCAGGCGGGTGAGGATCAGCTCGACGCCCGGGAGCTTCTCCTTCGGGTGCAGGTCGACCGGCATGCCGCGCCCGTCGTCCTCGACGGACAGCGAGTTGTCCTTGTGCAGCGTGACCGCGATCAGCTTGCAGTGGCCGGCGAGGGCCTCGTCCACGCTGTTGTCCACGACTTCGTGGGCGAGGTGATTGGGATTGCGGGTGTCGGTGTACATGCCCGGGCGGCGGCGCACGGGCTCCAGTCCGGACAGGACTTCGATGTCTGAGGCGGTATAGCTCTGGGTCATCAGTTCGCCGTGGCCTGGGAGGGGCGCCCGTCGGGCGCGCGCATTCTAACAGCCCGACCGATCCGTCGTAGCGCGTCCCCTCTCGGGCTCCGCTCTCGGTTCAAGTGTTCCTCGCGCGCCGCATGCCTGGCCCAGGCGCTCGTCGGGCGGGTCCCCGCTGCGCTCGCTCGGTCTGTTAGGCGCGGTCTTCGGTCGGCCGGTCCCACTGCGTTCGCGCGGCTCCGCTTCGCTCCGCGATCCAAACGCGCTCACTTCGGGGACCGGCCCTCCCTCGACCACGCCCGAACGGCGGCAGCACGCGCGAGGCACGGGCGCGCAGGGCGTGGTCCCCCGGAGCGAGCGAGTTGTGCTTGCGGAGCGAAGCGGAGCCGAGCGAGCGCAGCGGGGACCCGCCCGACGAGCGCCCGTGCTGCCGGGCCACGCCGCGCCGGCGTCAGTCGAGGTCGCGGGCCAGCGACCTGACCGAGGCCTCGGGCAGGCTGACCGAGTGGTCGTAGGCCGGGTGCTCGACGCCGACCGAGACGCGGGCGCCGGCCTTGACCGCCGAGCGCATGGCCGGCGTCAGCTCGAAGCGCAGCCAGTGGACCGAGGAGGTCTTCTCCTCGTTCTCGCGCTCCAGGTCCTCGTCGGCGATGGCGTACACGCGCTCGAAGCCCTCCACCTGCACGAAGCAGCGCCGCTCCACGCCACGCATGCGTGCCAGCGCAGCCTTGCGCTCGTCCGCATCGGGGAACTCGATCAGCAGCGTCGCTTTCCAGTTGCTGCCGTCAGGGATCAGCGGGTTGTAGGCGTCCAGCTCGTCCTGGATGCCCTCGGGCTCGAAGATCCGCTCGATGCGCAGCATCTCCTGGACCTGGTACTGGACGGTCAGCCGGTCCTCGAACAACCAGGTGCAGTTCGGGCCGACGGCGACGGTCCGGGCCTTCTTGTGCTCCAGCACGCGGCCGCGGAAGTCCGCGCGCTGGCGCGCGTACTGCTCGAGGCTGAACAGGTCGCTGGGCCGCAGCGGGCCGCGGAGCCGGATTTCGCTTTGGGTCGTCATGTCCACGTCGTTCCTCGATTCAGATTCCGTATGCATGCCGCATCAGCGCGAGCGGGTGCTCGGGTCCCCTGCCCTTGTCGGCCAGGCCGTGGGCGATCTGGTCGCCGGCCATCGGGCAGTCGCTCGAGTAGTGGTCCGGCTTGGCGGACTCGACGCGCTGCACCACCGGCCGCCCGATCCGGGCCGACGTCTCGTGGTACTCGCGCTTGACCGCGTAGGTGCCGTTGTGGCCGGAGCAGCGCTCGATCACGTCTATCGTGGTCCCCGGCACGAGCTTCAGCACGTCGCGGGTCTTGAGCCCGATACGCTGCACGCGCAGGTGGCAGGGCACGTGGTAGGAGACCTTGCCCAGCGGGTTCCTGAAGTCGGTGCGCAGCTTGCCTGCGCGGTGCCTGAGCATGAGGTATTCGAAGGGGTCGAAGGTCCGCGCCTGCACCTTCCTGACCTGCGCGTCTTCCGGGAAGATCAGCGGCAGTTCCTGCTTGAACATGAGTGCGCAGGACGGCACCGGCACGACGATGTCCCAGCCTTCGTCCACCAGCTTCGCGAGTTGCGGGATGTTGTGGTCCTTGAGCCCTGCGACGGCCTCGAGGTCGCCGAGCTCCAGCTTGGGCATGCCGCAGCACTTCTCCCGGGCCAGCGTCGTGACCGGGATGCCGTTGTGGTTCAGCACGGCCACCAGGTCCTCGTCCATCTGCGGCAGGTTGCGGTTGCCGTAGCAGGTCGCGAAGACGACGACCTTGCCGGTCGTCTCCGCTGTCGGCACGGCCTCGAGCGCCGGCTTCACGCGCTTCGCCTCCCGCTTGTGGAAGGACTTCGAGTGGTACTCGGGCAGCGGCGCGTCCGGGTGCACGCCAAGCGCCTTGTCCAGCAGCTTGCGGCCCAGCACGCTGCGGTTCGCGGCGTTCACGACCTCGGACACGACCGGGATGCCGGCGAGCGAGCCGACCAGGTCCGTGGAGGTCAGCAGCTTGTCGCGGAAACGCGTGCCGCCCTTTTTGAAGTGCACGGCCTTGGCGCGCAGCATCAGGTGCGGGAAGTCGAGGTTCCAGGGATGCGGCGGGACGTAAGGACACTTCGACAGGTAGCACATGTCGCACAGGTAGCAGTGGTCCACCACCTCCCAGTAAGCCTGCTTCGGCACGCCGTCGAGCTCGCCGGTGGGCGAGCCGTCCACGTGGTCGAAGAGGACCGGGAAGGAGTTGCACAGGCTGACGCAGCGGCGACAGCCGTGGCAGATGTCGAAGACGCGCTCGAGCTCCTTGAACAGCGACTCCTCGTCCCAGAAGTCAGCACTCTTCCAGTCGAGCGCATGGCGGGTCGGCGCCTCGAGGCTGCCTTCCCTTCCGCCGGTGATCTGTTCACCCATCGTCCTGTCTCCCCTGGCAACGCGCGCCGCAAACGGCGCGGGGCGGGCGCCGGCCCGCCCCGCGGCATCTCCAGACGTTCCGTTGTCGATCAGCCGAGCTGGTCGAGGGCCTTCTGGAAGCGGTTGGCGTGCGAGCGTTCGGCCTTGGCCAGCGTCTCGAACCAGTCCGCGATTTCGTGGAAGCCCTCGTCGCGGGCCGACTTGGCCATGCCCGGGTACATGTCGGTGTACTCGTGGGTCTCGCCGGCGATGGCGGCCTTCAGGTTGTCCGAGGTCTGGCCGATCGGCAGGCCCGTGGCCGGGTCGCCGACCTGCTCGAGGTACTCGAGGTGGCCGTGCGCATGGCCGGTCTCGCCTTCGGCCGTCGAGCGGAAGACCGCGGCGACATCGTTGTAGCCTTCCACGTCCGCCTTCTGTGCGAAGTACAGGTAACGACGGTTCGCCTGCGACTCACCGGCGAAGGCTTCCTTCAGGTTGTTCTCGGTCTTGCTGCCCTTGAGGTTCACTGTCTATTCCTCCTGATCAACTGGTCACTACAAAAGCCTTGTTTTGCAACGTGTTGACGCAATTTCTGGAATCGGTCTAACGTGTCGCCGAATCTTGGAACGAACCACCGGTCAAGTCAACCCGTTCCCACCCAAGGGGCCAGCCCGGCGAGGTTCCTGCGCCCTCGCCGGGACGCGTTGACCGTGCCCCTGCGGCATGTGAACCTTACCGGGCCCCCACCCACGGCGCATCGCGACAAACCCGTGACCAGGAAGAGCAAGGCCGTCGATTTCGAGGCAGCCATGGAGGAACTCGAGGCCATCGTCGAGCGCCTCGAGCATGGCGACCTGCCGCTCGAGGAGTCCCTCCGGCAGTTCGAACGCGGTGTCGAGCTGACCCGCAGTTGCCAGGCCGCGCTCAAGCAGGCCGAGCAGAAGGTCAAGGTGCTGACCGCCAAACCGGGCGCCGCGGCCGTGCTCGAGGACTTCGAGCCCGAAGACCGTGACTGAGTCCGTGGCGGCGATGGATCGCGCGTCCGCGCCGGACCGCCTGTCTGCTTATCAGGCACGCGCCGAGCAGGCGCTGGAGGCCCGACTGCCGGCGCTGACGGCGACCCCCGCGCGGCTGCACGCAGCGATGCGCTACGCGACCCTCGGTGCGGGAAAGCGCATCCGGCCGGTGCTGTGCTATCTCGCCGGCGACGCCGTCGGCGTCGCGGCGTCCGAGCTCGACGGCCCGGCCGCCGCGGTGGAGATGATCCACGCCTACTCGCTGGTCCACGACGACCTGCCCGCGATGGACGATGACGACCTGCGGCGCGGGCGCCCCACCACGCACCGTGCCTTCGACGAGGCGACAGCGATCCTGGCCGGAGATGCCCTGCAGGTCCTCGCCTTCGAGGTGCTGGCGACCGATCCCGGCATGACCCGGGACCCGGCCGCGAGGATGGAGATGGTGCGGATCCTGGCCCGGGCCAGCGGCACGGCCGGCATGGCCGGCGGCCAGGCGCTCGACCTCGCCGCCGTCGGGCGCCGGATCACGGTCGCCGAGGTCGAGGACATGCACCGGCGCAAGACGGGTGCGCTGATCGAGGCCAGCATCATGATGGCGGCCGCGTCGCAACCGGCCCTGCCGTCGCCCCGGCGGGACGCGCTGCAGCGCTACGGCGCGGCCCTCGGCCTCGCCTTCCAGATCGTCGATGACCTGCTCGACGTCGAGGGCGACGCTGCCACCGTGGGCAAGCCCGTCCGGGCCGACGCCGCGGCCGACAAACCGACCTTCCCCGCGATCGCCGGCATCGCCGCGGCCAGGTCGCGCGCGTTCGCGCTCCGGGACCAGGCGATCGCGGCGCTCGCGGCCTTTGGTCCCGATGCCGACGGCCTGCGGGAAGTCACCCATTACATCGTGGAACGCCGGCAGTAGGGCCGGCCGCCGCAAACGTTTAGACTTCCCCCATGACAGATCCCGGCCGCTATCCGCTGCTCTCGGCGATCGAGTCGCCCGCGGCCCTGCGCGCCCTGCCCGAGTCGGAGTTGCCGGCGGTCGCCGGCGAACTGCGCGATTTCCTGGTCCACACGGTCAGCCAGCGCGGCGGGCACTTCGCGGCGGGCCTCGGTACCGTCGAGCTGACCGTCGCCCTGCACTACGTCTATGACACGCCCCACGACCGGCTCGTGTGGGATGTCGGCCACCAGGCCTACCCGCACAAGGTCCTCACCGGCCGTCGTGACCGGCTCGAGACCATCAAGCACAAGGGCGGCCTGGCGCCCTTCCCGACGCGCGCCGAGAGCGTCTACGACACCTTTGGCGTCGGCCACTCCAGCACGTCCATCAGCGCGGCCCTCGGCATGGCCATTGCCAACCACCTCGAAGGCGGCGATCGCCGGGTGGTGGCGGTCATCGGCGACGGCGCGATGAGCGCGGGGCTCGCCTGGGAGGCGCTGAACCATGCCGGCAGCCTCGACGTGGACCTGCTGGTGGTCCTGAACGACAACGACATGTCGATCTCCGAGAACGTCGGCGCGCTGTCGAACTACCTCGCGCGGCTCCTCTCGGGCAAGGTGTACGGGCATCTGCGCGAGAACTCCAAGAAGGTCCTCAGGCGCATGCCGGCCGCGGCCTGGGAGCTGGTGCGGCGCTCCGAGGTGCACGCCAAGGGCATGGTCCTGCCCGGCACGCTCTTCGAGGAAATGGGCTTCAACTACATCGGCCCGGTCGACGGCCACGACGTCGGCTCGCTGGCGACGACGCTGCGCAACATGCGCGGGCTGAAAGGGCCGCAACTGCTGCACGTCGTGACGCAGAAGGGCAAGGGCTACGCGCCGGCGGAGGCCGACCCGATCAAGTGGCACGGCCCGGGTCCGTTCGACCCGGCGAGCGGCACGATCCGCAAGGAGAAGTCGTCGGGACCCTCCTACTCGCAGGTGTTCGGCGAGTGGCTCTGCGACATGGCCGAACGCGATTCACGCGTCGTCGGCATCACTCCCGCGATGCGCGAGGGCTCGGGGCTCGTGGAGTTCGAGCGGCGCTTCCCGGACCGATACTTCGACGTCGCGATCGCCGAGCAGCACGCGATCACGCTGGCCGCGGGCCTCGCCTGCGAGGGACGACGGCCGGTGGTGGCGATCTACTCGACCTTCCTGCAGCGCGGCTATGACCAGCTCATCCACGACGTCGCGCTCCAGGGACTTCCGGTCGTGTTTGCGATCGACCGCGGCGGGCTGGTAGGCAGCGACGGCGCGACGCACCAGGGCGCCTTCGATCTCTCGTACCTGCGTTGCATCCCCAACCTCGTGATCATGGCGCCGGCGGACGAGAACGAGTGCCGGCAGATGCTGTACACGGCGGCGACCCTCGACCGGCCGGCCGCCGTCCGCTACCCGCGCGGCCAGGGACCGGGCGTGGCGGTCGCGAAGGAAATGACCGCGCTGCCCGTGGGCAGGGCCGAGCCGCGGCGCGAGGGCCGCAGCGGACTCGCGCTGCTGGCATTCGGGGCCATGGTGGCGGCCGCGGAGCAGCTGGCGGCCGAGTTCGATGCCACGGTGGTCAACATGCGCTTCGTCAAGCCGCTCGACGTGGCCCGGGTGCTCGAGGTCGCGCGCAGGCACCGCGCCATCGTGACGATCGAGGACAACGCCGTGGCCGGCGGCGCCGGCGACGCCGTGATGCAGTGCCTGCAGCAGAACGGCGTGACCCTCCCCAGCCTGTCGCTCGGCATCCCCGACCGGTTCATCGAGCACGGGTCGCGCGAGGAGAACCTCGTCGACGCCGGGCTGGACCTCGACAGCCTGCGCGCCGCCGTCCACCGGTTCTGGTCGGGCCGCGCGCAGCCGCGCGCCGTCCCGGCCGGCGGCTGAGGGCGGCGCCGGGCCGGCATTCCGCGCCGATTCTGGTATAACAGGGCCCGCATCCGCGCCGCGGCCCCGCCGGGATCGGGGGCCGGAGCGACCGGAGGCGAATCGCCTCGCGACACCGGGACCTTCATGACCACCGCGACCGTCAGCAAACCCGCCACCGCCGGCATCGAGGACGTCCAGGGACGGGCCGACACCCGCCGCATCCCGATCGACAAGGTGGGCATCAGGGAGGTCTCCCACCCGGTGCGCATCAAGGACCGCGCGGGCGGCGAACAGCACACGATCGCCACGTTCAGCATGTACGTGCACCTGCCCCACGACTTCAAGGGGACGCACATGTCGCGCTTCGTCGAGGTCCTCCACCGCCACGAGCGCGAGATCTCGGTCGACTCGTTCAGGACGATGCTCGCCGAGATGACGGACTACCTCGATTCGGAGGCCGGCCACATCGAGATGTCCTTCCCGTACTTCGTCATGAAGCGCGCGCCGGTGAGCGGCGTCGAGAGCCTGATGGACTACCGCGCCTGCCTGATCGGCGAGCACAGGCGCGGCGACACGCAGATGTGGCTCAAGGTCACGGTGCCGGTGACCAGCCTCTGTCCCTGCTCGAAGGGCATCAGCGACTACGGCGCGCACAACCAGCGCTCGCACGTCACGATCACCGCGCGCCTCAACAGCCATGTGTGGATCGAGGAGCTGATCGACGTCGCGGAGCAGGAGGCGTCCTGCGAGCTCTACGGGATCCTGAAGCGCCCGGACGAGAAGTACGTGACCGAGAAGGCCTACGACAACCCGAAGTTCGTCGAGGACCTCGTCAGGGACATCGCCGTGCGCCTCAACGCCGATGCCCGGGTGGACGCCTACGCCGTCGAGGCGGAGAACTTCGAGTCCATCCACAACCACTCGGCGTACGCGCTGGTGGAGACCGACAAGCGGGCGGACCGCAGCCCGCGACCGGCGGGCGTCAGCCGCTGACGGCCGCGGCGGCTTCGCCGCCCTGCAGGCGCGAGATCAGCGACTTCAGGAACACCTTGTTGAAGCGCAGCTGGCAGGACGTCGACGCCTGCTCGAGCAGCGTCGAGGTCACCTGCAGGATGGTGACGTCGCCCTCCGCCGAGATCGACGCCTGCCTCTTGGCGCCGCGCACGTAGCTCGTCTCGCCGAAGCAGCTCCCGGTGTCGAGACGGCCGACCGCGCGCCCGTTGCGGCCGACGGTGCAGCGCCCGGACACGATGACGTAGAAGCGGTCGTCGATCGCGCCCTCCTTCACGATCTCCTCGCCGGCGGCGTAGTGGTGCCAGCTGGCGGCGCGCAGCACCTCCCAGATCTCGGCGGAGGAGAAGTCGTGGAAGAAGGACAGCTTGCGCAGGACGCCGAAGTGCTCCTGCCGGTCGATCTTGTCGGCCTGGCTGCGCAGCTGCGAGTGCACGCGCGCCAGTGCGCCGGCGAACTCCAGGCCGTTCCTGAAGCGCGAGGCCGGGTCCTTGTGCATGGCGCGGCCGATCACTTCCTCGAGTTCCGGCGGCACGTCCTTGCGCAGCGTGTGAATGGGCGCGGGCGTCGCGTAGACGATCTGGTGCAGGAGCTTGGCCAGCGTGCCGGCGCGGAACGGCCGGAACCCGGTCAGCAGCTCGTACATGACCGCGCCCAGCGAGTAGAGGTCGGACTGGCCGGTGAGCTCGAGCGACTGCACCTGCTCCGGCGACATGTAACTCGGGCTGCCCGCGATGCCCTCGATGCGCGAGATGTCGAGGTTGCTGAGGATGGCGATCCCGAAGTCGATGACGCGCAGGTCGCTGTCCGTGGTCAGCATCAGGTTGCTGGGCTTGACGTCACGGTGGATGACGCCGCGCGAGTGCGCATAGTGCAGCGCCTTGGCGCACTTGAACATGATGCCGACGACGTCGTCGACCGGCAGCAGGTTGTCCGGCCGCGTGTAGGCGGCCAGCGTGCGCGCGCCGTGCACGAACTCGGTCACGATGTAGTAGAGGCCGCCCTCCTCGCCCGCGTCGTAGGTCGGCATGATGTTCGGGTGCTGGAGCATGCCGACCATGTGCGCTTCCGACAGGAACATCTTGCGCGCCATGCGGGCCCGGTCCGCGTCGTCCTCGGCGCCGGCCGTGTAGACCTTGATCGCGACGTCGCGCCGGTAGAAGGGATCGTGGGACAGGTAGACGGTGCCGGTCGACCCGCGACCGACCTCGCGGATGATCTCGTATTTGCCGAGGCGCTCGGGCGCGGCGGGCTGGAGGCCGGCCGAGGCCGGCCGCAGGATGGGAAGCGTGGCGTTCAAGTCGAAGCGGCCCTCTGCTGCCGACGGCGCCCGTTGACGGACGCCCCCCGGCGTTCGACCCGAAGGATATTCAGTCAAATAGGGCGGACTCCGTGAACCAGGTCCCGCTTCTCCGGGACCCCGGCGGCGCTCAGCCGAAGTGGTCGAATCCGTGAAGCGCGTCTCGATCCAGGGCGTCGCCGTCGAGGGTGAGGCCGTAGCCTGCAGCCATCGTCCCGATGCGGGTCAGCGCCACGCCTGCGCCGCGCTCGAGCGGCGCGGCATCGGTGCCCGGCGGCAGGGTGAAGAGCAGCTCGTAGTCGTCGCCGCCGGTGAGGACGAAGCGCCGGGCCGCCTCCGGATCGACGGCCGAGCGCAGCGCAGCGGAGCGCGGCAGGCAGGTCGAGTCGACTCGTGCCGCGACCCCGCTCGCCGCGCACAGCTTGCCGAGGTCGCCGGCCAGCCCATCGGACACGTCGATGCACGCGGTGGCGACCCCGCGCAGGACCAGGCCCAGCGGCACGCGCGGCTCGGGCCGGGTGAAGCGCCTCACCAGCGCCTCGATCACCTCGGCCGGCGCCTCCAGCCGGCCGGTGAGCGCGGCGAGCCCGGCTGCCGCATCCCCTGGCGTGCCGCTCACCCACACCTCGTCGCCCGGCCGCGCGCCCGTGCGGCGCAGGGCCTGGCCGGGTGGCACGAATCCGGCGATCGCGACGGTCGCGGTCAGCGGCCCGGCGGTGGTGTCACCGCCCACGACCTGGACGCCGCAACGACGCGCCAGCTCGTGCAGGCCGCCGCTGAACCCGCGCAGCCACTCGGGCTCGGCGCGCGGCAGGGTCAGGGTCAGCAGCGCCCAGGCGGGCTCCGCGCCCATGGCGGCCATGTCGCTGAGGTTCACCGCCAGGACCCGGTGGCCGATGTCCTCGGGCGACAGTGACGCCGGGAAGTGGATCCCCTCGACGATGGTGTCGGCCGCGAGGGCCAGCTCGAGTCCCGCCGGCGGCCGCACCAGCGCGGCGTCGTCGCCGACCCCGAGCAGCACGTCGTCGCGCCGCGCGCCCAGGCGGCTCAGGTAGCGGTCGATCAGTTCGAACTCGGAGAGCGGCATGGCGGCCGCGGGCCCGTCAGGCCGCGCCGCGCTCGGGGGCGCGATGGGTCATCGAGGCGCGGTCCAGGACCGCATTGACGAACTTGTGGCCGTCGGTCGCGCCGAAGCGCTTGGCGAGCTCGACCGACTCGTTGATGACCACGCGATACGGCACGTCGCGCCGCCTCATGAGTTCCCACAGGCCGAGCAGCAGGATCGCGTGCTCGACGGGATCGAGCTGGCCCGGCGGGATCTCGCCGTGCCGCGCCAGCTCGGCATCGAGCCCGTCCCGCCCCTCGGCCACCTGCATCAGGGCCTCGCGGAAGTACGCCGCGTCGGCCTGGCCGAATTCCGGCTGTGCGGCGAACTGCTGGTAGACGTCCTGCCAGGGCTGGCCCGTGAGCTGCCACTGGTAGAGGGCCTGCATCAGCTGGCGGCGGGCCGCGCTGCGCGCCCGCGTCGCAAGTTGACGCGGCGTGGCCATTCAGGCTTCCAGTCGGCGCAGCAGGTTGACCAGCTCGAGGGCGCTGGCGGCCGCGTCGGAGCCCTTGTTGCCTGCTTTGCCGCCGGCACGGTCGATGGCCTGCTCCGTGTTCTCGGTCGTCAGCACGCCAAAGGCAACGGGCACGCCGGTCTCGGCCGAGACACGCGAGAGTCCCGCGGCGCACTCGCCGGCGACGTGCTCGTAGTGGGAAGTCTGCCCGCGGATCACCGCACCCACGGCAATGATCGCGTCGTAGCGCCGGCCGAGCGCGAGCCTGCGGGCCACCAGCGGCATGTCGTAGGCGCCCGGCACCCTGACGATGTCGATCTGCTTGTCCGACGCCCCGTGCCGGCGCAGCGTGTCCAGCGCGCCGCGCACCAGCGCCTCGACCACGAACTCGTTGAAGCGCGAGGCCAGGATCACGAAACGCAGGTCGCGCGCCTGCAGGTCGCCCTCGATGACGCGTGGAGTGTCCATCCGGGAAGTATACCAAGCGAGGGAGGGGCCAGACCCCACTCTGTCCCGCGAGGGGCCAGGCCCTTCCGGGGACAAAGTGGGGTCTGACCCCTCTTCAGTCGACGTACTCTGTGATCTCGAGGCCGAAGGCCGAGATGCCGGACATCTGCTTCGGCGCCGAGAGCACGCGCATCCGCGTCACGCCCAGGTCCTGCAGGATCTGGGCGCCGATGCCGTAGGTCCGCAGCACCGTGCCGCCCTGCTGCGACGCCGCCGGGGCGGCTCCGCCGCGCTCGAGCGCCTGGACCGACTCCATGATCTCGCGCGCCAGCTCGTGCTGGCGCAGGATGATGACGACGCCGGAGGGCTCCTCCGAGATGCGCTCCATCACGCCACGCAGCGTCCAGCCGGCCACCTCGCCCCGGACACCGATGACGTCCCGCAGCGTCTCGAGCAGGTGCACGCGCACGAGCGGCGGCGCCGGCCCCGCGAGTTCTCCCCGGACCAGTGCCACGTGCACGGTCCGGTGGACGTGGTCCTCGTACCAGCACATGCGAAACGGGCCGAAGTCGGTGTCCACGGCCTGGTCGGAAATGCGCTCGACCGACCGCTCCTTGTGCAGCCGGTAGCGGATCAGGTCAGCGATGGTGCCGATCTTGAGTCCGTGCGCGGCGGCAAAGTGCTGGAGCTCGGGCCGGCGGGCCATCGTGCCGTCCTCGTTCAGGATCTCCACGATCACCGCGGCGGGCTCGAATCCCGCCAGCCGCGCCAGGTCGCAGCCCGCCTCCGTGTGACCAGCCCGCGTCAGGACGCCGCCGGGCTGCGCCATCAACGGAAAGACGTGCCCTGGCTGGCGCAGGTCCTCCGGCCGCGCATCACGTGTCACGGCCGTCCGCACCGTGTGCGCGCGGTCATACGCGGAAATGCCGGTGGTGACCCCTTCGGCCGCCTCGATGCTGACGGTGAAGTTGGTCGAATGCCCGAGGTCGGTCTCGCTGACCATCAGCGGCAGGCGCAACTGCCGGCACCGTTCGCGGGTGAGCGTCAGGCAGATCAGCCCGCGCCCGTAGCGGGCCATGAAATTGACGTCCTCGGGGCGCACCATCTCGGCGGCCATGACCAGGTCACCCTCGTTCTCGCGCGCCTCGTCGTCCATGACGATGACCATGCGTCCGCAACGCAGTTCCTCGATCAGTTCCTCGACGCTGTTCAGCTGGGTCATGTCGTCTCGATCCCGATGGCGCGGCGCGCGGGTCGGCGGGCCGCCGCTGGAGAAGCAGGACTTTACGGCGTTTGCCCCCGGTCGCGCCACGCCTTTGCAGCGGGGCCGGCGGTCGCCCGGGCGCTTCGCCGGGCGCAGGCCGGCTGCGCCGCGCGCTAGGCGTTCCCTGCAATGTCCGCCGGACGATGCGAATGGCGCGCATGGCGCGCCGGCGCCACCATTCCCGGTGCAGCCGGGGCCGGCTGCAGGGAATCAGGAGGTCCTGTCCAACCAGGAGGGAACCATGAACACCGCCATGAGGTGGGAGCCGTTCCGCAACTTCGACGAGTTCTTCAACAACTTCTCACCGCTCTTCGGCCGGCTGCCGTACACGCCGGCGCTGGCCAGCAACGAGCCCGACCTGGGCTGGATGCCGGTGACGGACATCCTCGAGGGCGACAAGGAATTCATCGTCAAGCTCGACCTGCCCGAGGTCCCGCGCGAGGCCGTCGAGGTCCTCGCCGACGACGACACGCTCGTGATCAAGGGCGAGCGCAAGCTCGTGCGCGACAAGGGGTTCGAGGTCCTGCGCAGCGAGATCGGCTATGGTCCGTTCGAGCGCCGCTTCATGTTGCCCGATATCGTGGACCGCAAGCTGATCCGTGCCGACTTCCGGGACGGCGTGCTGCTGGTCCACCTGCCGAAGATGGAACAGAAGGTCGTCGAACCGCGCAAGATCGCGATCAGCTGAGGCCAGGGCAGGCCCGGCTCACGACGCGGCGTCCGCGTTGAGGCGCTCGACGTAGCGGGCGATGACGTCGACTTCCAGGTTGACGGCATCGCCCGGCGCGAGGCCACCCAGCGTCGTGACCTCGAGCGTGTGCGGGATCAGGTTCACCCCGAAGCGCCGGCCCTCGACCTCGTTCACGGTCAGGCTGACCCCGTCGACGGTGACGGAGCCCTTGGACGCGACGTAGCGCGACAGTGCGGCCGGGACCTCGAACACCACGCGCGAGGAGCGGGCATCCTGCTGCACGCTGACGACCGTCGCCAGGCCGTCGACGTGACCCGTCACGTAGTGGCCGCCCAGCGGATCCCCTGCCCGCAGGGCGGGCTCCAGGTTGACCCGGGACCCGACGGCCAGGCTTCCCAGCGTCGTGCGCGACAGCGTCTCCCGCGACACGTCCGCGGCAAAGGTGCCGCGCCCGATGCGTGTCGCCGTCAGGCAGGCGCCGCTGACGCAGATGCTGTCCCCGACGCTGACCGAAGACAGGTCGAGCCCGCCGCAGTCGACGACGAGCTCGGCGTCCCCACCGCGCCCGGTGAGCGCCTCGATCCGGCCGATCGCCTTGACGATGCCCGTGAACATTCATCCCCTCCCGGCGGTCGCGGGCCGCAGCAACAGCCTGAGGTCGCCGCCGACGCGCCGCACCGAGATCAATTCGAGCCGCGGCCGGTCCTCCATGCTGGAAAGCGGACCGAGTCCCACGAGGGGCCGCGCGCCGTCGCCGAGCAGCGTGGGCGCCATGTAGACCACGATTTCGTCCACCAGCCCCTGTTGCAGCAACGCGCCGGCGAGCGTCGCGCCGCTCTCGACGTGGAGTTCGTTCACCTCGAGCTCTGCAAGGCGCGCCATCACCGCCTGCAGGTCCAGCCCGCCCTCACCGCGGTCGATGGTCTCGACCCGCGCGCCCGCCGCGGCGAGCCGCCCTGCCCGCACCGCGTCCGTCGAGGCCGTCATGACGAGGGCCTCGCCCGGCGGCGCCAGGATCCGCGCCTCCGGCGAGATCTCGAGCCCGGCATCGAGCACCACGCGCAGGGGCTGGCGCGTGGCGCCCGGCAGCCGGACATTCAGCCGCGGGTCGTCCTGCAGGACGGTGCCGACGCCGGTCATCAGCGCCGAGGCGCGCGCGCGCAGTTTCTGCACGTCGGCCCGCGCCGCGTCGCCCGTGATCCAGCGGCTCTCGCCACCGGCGAGCGCCGTCCGTCCGTCGAGGCTCGACGCCAGCTTGACCCGGACCCAGGGACGACCGCGCTCCATGCGCGACAGGAAGCCCGGATTGAGCGCCCGTGCCGACGCCGCCAGCACGCCGCCGCTCACGTCGATGCCGGCCTCCCGCAGGCGCGCCACGCCGCCGCCGTTGACGCGCGGGTTGGGGTCGCCGACCGCGTACACGACGCGCGCGATGCCGGCCGCGACCAGGGCGTCGACGCAGGGCGGCGTCCGGCCATGATGGCTGCAGGGCTCGAGTGTCACGTAGGCGGTCGCGCCCCGCGCAAGCCCGCCCGCCGCAGCCAGCGCCAGGACCTCGGCGTGCGGACCGCCCGCGCGCTGGTGGTAGCCCTCCCCCACGACCTCGTCGCCCGCCGCGATCACGCAACCGACGCGGGGGTTGGGATCCGTCGTGTACAGCGCACGGGCGGCGAGCTTGATCGCGCGGGCCATGTGGCGCGCGTCGCGCGTCGCGGGACTCACTTGCGCCCCTTGCCCGGCACGCCGCCCGGCAGCAGGGGCAGCTGCCCCGTCGCCGGGTCGCGGCGGCGCGACACGTCCAGCTGCTCGAGTTGCTCGCGGAACTCGTCGACGTCCTGGAAGCGGTGGTAGACCGACGCGAAACGCACGTAGGCCACCTCGTCGAGTTGCCTCAGTTCTTCCATGATGAGCTCGCCGATGACGCGCGAGTCGACCTCGCGCTCGCCGAAGTTCCGCAGGCGATGGCAGATCCGCTCGACCGCGGCGTCGAGGGCCTCGACGCCGACCGGGCGCTTCTCGAGCGCCTTGAGCATCCCGGCGCGCATCTTCGCCATGTCGAAGGGCTCGCGCGTGTGGTCGCTCTTGACGACCTGCGGCATCACCAGTTCGGCGGTCTCGAAAGTCGTGAACCGCTCGCCGCAGGCGAGGCACTCGCGACGGCGCCGTATCTGGCGCCCCTCTCCCGCAAGACGGGAGTCGGTCACCTTGGTTTCCTCGTGGCCACAGAACGGGCAGTGCATCGCCGCCCCTATGCTTCAGCGGGCCGGCTCAGCCATAGACCGGGAAACGGGCGCAGATGCCGAGCACTTCTCCCCGCACCCGTTCGACGACCGACTCGTCGCCCATGCCGTCGAGCACGTCGGCGATCCAGTGTCCGACCTGGCGCGACTCGACCGCGCCGAAGCCCCGGGTCGTGACCGCGGGCGTCCCGATGCGCAGTCCGCTGGTGACGAAGGGCGGGCGCGGGTCGTTCGGCACCGAGTTCTTGTTGACGGTGATGTGCGCGCGGCCGAGCGCCGCATCCGCGTCCTTGCCGGTGAACTCGCGGCCGATGAGGTCCACGAGGAGCAGGTGGTTCTCGGTCCCGCCGGACACGATCCGGTAGCCGCGTGCCTGCAGGGTGCCGGCCATCTCCTTCGCGTTGGCGACGACCCGCCGCTGGTACTCGCGGAACTCGGGCTGCAGCGCCTCGAGCAGGGACACGGCCTTCGCGGCGATGACGTGCATCAGCGGCCCGCCCTGGATCCCCGGGAAGATCAGCGAGTTGAGCTTCTTGTGGAGGTCCTCGCTCGGCCGCGCGAGGATCAGGCCGCCGCGCGGGCCGCGCAGCGTCTTGTGGGTCGTCGTCGTCACGACATCGGCGTGGGGCACCGGGTTCGGGTAGACGCCGGCGGCGACGAGCCCGGCAACGTGCGCCATGTCCACCATGAAATACGCCCCGACGGCGTCGGCGATCTGGCGAAAACGTGCCCAGTCGACGATGCCGGAATAGGCCGAGAAGCCCGCGATGACCAGCTTCGGCCGGTGCTCCCGTGCCAGCTGCTCGACCTGCGCGTAGTCGATCTCGCCGGTCGCGGGATCCAGCCCGTACTGGACTGCATTGAACACCTTGCCGGAGAAGTTGACCTTGGCCCCGTGAGTCAGGTGTCCGCCGTGGTCGAGGCTCATGCCGAGCAGCGTGTCGCCCGGCTTGAGCAGCGTCAGGAAGACGGCGGCGTTGGCCTGCGAGCCGGAGTGCGGCTGGACGTTGGCATAGGCGGCCCCGAACAGTTCCCTGGCGCGGTCGATCGCCAGCTGCTCGGCCACGTCCACGAACTCGCAGCCGCCGTAATAGCGCTTGCCCGGGTATCCCTCGGCGTACTTGTTCGTCAGCACCGAGCCCTGTGCCTCCAGGACCCGCGGGCTCGCGTAGTTCTCGGAAGCGATCAGCTCCAGGTGCTCCTCCTGGCGCCTGCGCTCGGCCTCCATGGCCTCGCTCAATACGGGATCGAATCCGGCAATGGTCATCTCGGGACCGAACATCAGCGGGGCTCCGGGGAAACGTGGCAAGGAACCTGGAAGTTTAAACGAAGAGGTACCGGGTACGTACGTGGTGCGTACCGGGTGCCTCGGCTAGCCGGCCTCGACGAACTCCCGGACCACCCGGGTCCAGGCCCGGGCCAGGTTGCGCCGGTTGTAGCCGCCGCCGCCGACCGCCAGGACGCGGCCGCGGGCGTGGCGGTCGGCGATGTCCATCAGCCGGCGCGCGGCATGCGCGTGCGGCTCCTCGGTGTAGCGCAGGTGCGCGAGCGGATCGCCCTCCAGGCTGTCCGCGCCGCACTGGAAGATGATGAACTGGGGCCGGTGGTGCTCGAGGTGGGCCTCGACTCGCTGCCAGGCCTCGAAGAACTCGTCGTCGCCGGCGCCGGGCATCAGCGGGATGTTGAGCTTGCTGCCCCGTCCGGGTCCCACCCCGGCTTCGCCTGCCCCGCCCGTCCCCGGGTAGAGGAAGCGTCCATCCTCGTGGATGTCGGCGAAGATCACGAACGGGTCGTCCTCGAACGAGTAGAAGACGCCGTCGCCGTGGTGGACGTCGATGTCCACGTAGGCCACGCGCTCGAGGCCGTGCCGACGCCTGAGCATCTCGGCCACCACGCCACAGTCGTTGAACACGCAGAAACCGGCCGCATGACTGCGCGAGGCATGGTGAAGGCCGGCAATCGGCACGAAGGCGCGTCGCGCCTCGCCACGCATCAGCGCCTCGGCGGCCACCAGGGCGGCCCCGACCACGCTGCTCGCCGCCTCGAAGACCCCCTGCCACGCAGGCGTGTCGCCGGCGTCGAGGTAGCCGTTCCCCGAGGCCGACCTCTCCCGGACGAGCGCAATGAATGCCGGCGTGTGGAAGTACTCGAGTTCCTCCGGCGTGGCATCCCGCGGTGCGAGCGACCGGACCGAACCGAGGAGCCCCTGGCCTTCCAGCTCGCGCATGAAGGCGTCGTGCCGATCGGGGCCAAAGGGATGGCCCTCGCCGAAGCCGTAGCGGGCGATCGGTTCGCCGTGGACGAGTAAGGTCGCCGGGGACTGACCGGAACTCAAGCAGCCGCTCCTCGCTGGGTCGTCGCGAGCGTAGCACAGCCCGTGGTCGCGCCACGGTGGAATCGGCCCGCGGCTTGGCCGATAATCCGCGCCCTTTTCACGTCGATCGCGGCGGACCCAGACATGGCCCAATTCATCTACACCATGAACCGGGTGGGCAAGGTGGTGCCCCCCAAGCGCCACATCCTGCGGGACATCTCGCTGTCCTTCTTCCCGGGCGCCAAGATCGGCGTGCTCGGCCTCAACGGCTCGGGCAAGTCGACGCTGCTGCGCATCATGGCGGGACTCGACACCGAGATCGAGGGCGAGGCGCGGCCGCAGCCGGGGATCAAGATCGGGTACCTGCCGCAGGAGCCGTCGCTGGACCCGGCCAAGGACGTGCGCGGCATCGTCGAGGAAGCCGTCCAGCCGGTGAAGGACGCGCTGGCCCGCCTCGAGCGGGTGTACGCCGCCTACAGCGAGCCCGATGCAGACTTCGACAAGCTCGCCGCCGAGCAGGGTGAGCTCGAGTCCTTCCTCGCCGCCGTGGACGGTCACAACCTCGAGCGCCAGCTCGACATCGCGGCCGATGCGCTGCGCCTGCCGCCCTGGGACGCGCAGGTCGCCCGCCTGTCGGGCGGCGAGAAGCGGCGCGTCGCGCTGTGCCGCCTGCTCCTGTCGAGGCCCGACATGCTGCTCCTCGACGAACCGACCAACCACCTCGACGCGGAGTCGGTCGCCTGGCTGGAGAAGTTCCTGGAGCAGTACCCCGGCACGGTCATCTGCGTCACCCACGACCGGTACTTCCTCGACAACGTGGCCGGGTGGATCCTCGAGCTCGACCGCGGCCACGGGATTCCGTGGCAAGGCAACTACTCGTCCTGGCTGGAGCAGAAGGAACGGAGGCTCGCCCAGGAAGAGAAGCAGCAGGAAGCCCTGCGCCGCACGCTCGAGCGCGAGCTCGAGTGGGTGCGCGCGAATCCGAAGGCGCGCCAGGCCAAGAGCAAGGCGCGCCTCAGGCAGTTCGAGGAACTGTCCTCGACCGAGTTCCAGCAACGCAACGAGACCAACGAGATCTACATTCCGCCGGGCCCCCGGCTCGGCGACCTCGTGATCGAGGTAGACGGCCTGCGCAAGGGCTTCGGCGACCGCCTGCTGATCGACAACCTCTCCTTCAGCCTGCCGCGCGGCGGCATCGTCGGCATCATCGGGCCGAACGGCGCCGGCAAGACGACGCTGTTCCGCATGCTCACCGGGGCCGAGAAGCCCGACGCCGGCGAGATCCGGGTGGGGCCGACGGTGCAGATCGCGGCCGTGGACCAGTCACGGGACTCCCTCAGCGCCGACAAGACCGTCTGGCAGGAGATCTCGGGCGGCCTCGACATGATCAAGGTCGGCAACTACGAAACGGCCTCGCGGGGCTACGTCGGCCGCTTCAACTTCCGCGGCACCCAGCAGCAGGCGCGGATCGGCGACCTCTCCGGCGGCGAGCGCAACCGCGTGCACCTCGCGAAGCTGCTGAAGAGCGGGGGCAACGTGCTGCTCCTCGACGAGCCGACCAACGACCTCGACGTCGAGACGCTGCGTGCGCTCGAGGAAGCGCTGCTGAGCTTCCCCGGCTGCGCCGTGGTCATCTCGCACGACCGCTGGTTCCTCGACCGGATCGCCACCCACATCCTCGCCTTCGAAGGCAACAGCGAGGTGGTCTGGTTCGAGGGCAACTACCAGGAGTACGTGGCCGACCATCACCGCCGGAAGGGCGAGGAAGCGGACCAGCCACACCGGCTGCGGTTCCGGCCGCTCCACGGGTGAGCCCTGACAGGCGGATCCCGGGCAGCCTGGAGCGTTGCGCTGCGGGGGCTGCGATCCACGGGCTCGCCGCCCCCGCTCGACAGTTCACCGCTCGCCGAAATCTATTGCCTAACCCATTGATTGCGCTAGACTGAACCCGGACATCAATGCCGGGGGGCCGTCATGGCGGTGATGATCGACTCGAGCGGTCGCCTGCACCACGACCAGGATCACGGGCTCGCGCTGCTCTGCCCGCACTGCAGCGTGCTGGCGCACATCACCCCGGTATCGGTTCCGGACTTCAACCAGGTCCAGCTGCACAAGCCGAGCCACGTGGGCATCGTCTATCGCTGCGAGGCCTGCAACGCTCCCATTTTCCTGAAGTTCCCGGTCAAGCTGTATGCGGGCAGCCGCATCGAGCTGAGCCCGAGCTTCGTCGAGCTGGAGCGGCCGCGCGAGAAATTCAACCTCACCCACCTTCCTGAAGAGGCCGAGATGCTGTTCAGGGAGGCCCTCGCCTGCTTCTCGACCGGCTGCTACATCGCCTTCGCCGCGATGTGCCGCCGCACCGCCCAGTCCGTGTTCGCGGACCTCGGCGAGAACGGCAAGCTCGGCCTCTACGACCAGCTGAACGACGTGCGACGCATGGCGGAGATCGAGGACCGGACTTTCGCGGTGGTCAAGCAGGTCATCTTCGGCAGCGACGGCGACCAGCGGCCCAACCTGCCGACGCTCGACAATTACCAGGCCGGCGTCCTGCTCGAGGTCATGAAGGACCTGCTGTACCAGGCCTATGTGCGGCGCGGCCGCCTGCAGCAGGCCATGATGGTGCGCCGCTACTTCGCCGAGGAACCGGGCGAGAAGGTCACGTCGCTGGAGAAGGCGCGCTCCTGACCCCGGAGCCGCGACGGTTCAGCCGAGCCAGCGCCTCGCGTTGCGGAACAGGCGCATCCAGCCGCTGTACTCGCCCGCGCCTGGCGGATGCCAGGAATTCTGCACCGTCCGGAAAACCCGCTCCGGATGCGGCATGGCAATCGTCACGCGACCGTCCCGGGTGGTGAGCCCCGCCAGGCCGCCGGGCGAGCCGTTCGGGTTCGCGGGGTACCGGCTTGCGACCCGGCCCTGGCTGTCGACGTAGCGCAGGACGGTGAGGTCACGCACCCGCTCGACCCCGTCCGGCCGGGCGAACTCGGCGCGGCCTTCCCCGTGGGACAACGCGATGGGCAGGCGCGACCCCGCCATCCCCGCGAGGAACAGCGACGGCGACTCGCAGACCTCGACGAGCGACAGGCGCGCCTCGAATTGCTCGGAGCGATTGCGCACGAAGCGCGGCCAGTCCCCGGCGCCGGGAATCAGCTCCTTGAGGGCCGACAGCATCTGGCAACCGTTGCACACCCCGAGGGTGAAGCTGGTCGGGCGGGCGAACCAGGCCGCGAAGTCCTCGCGGGCCCGGGCGTTGAACAGGATGGACTTGGCCCAGCCTTCGCCGGCGCCGAGCACGTCGCCGTAGCTGAAGCCGCCGCAGGCGACCAGTCCGTCGAAGCCGGCGAGCGTAACGCGCCCCTCGAGCAGGTCGGTCATGTGGACGTCCACCGCGCCAAAGCCGGCACGGTCGAAGGCGGCGGCCATCTCGAGCTGGCTGTTGACGCCCTGCTCCCGCAGGATCGCGACGCGCGGGCGCGCGCCGGACAGCACCAGCGGGGCGGACACGTCGTCCTCGGGATCGAACGACAGCTGCCAGGACAGGCCGCAGTCGTCCGGATCGGTGCGCGACCGCTGCTCTTCGTCGGCGCACTCCGGATTGTCGCGCAGGCGCTGCATGCGCCAGGAGGTCTCCGACCAGGCGGCACGCAGGTCCGCCAGCGGCGCGTCGATGAGCACCCTGTCGCCGCCCCGCACGCGGACCCGGCGGTCGGTCGCCGGCCGGCCGATACGACGCACGCAATCGCCCAGCCCGTGACGTTCGAACGCCGCGGACACTGCATCGAGGTCCGCGTCGCGGACCTCGATGACCGCCCCGAGCTCCTCGCTGAACAGCGCCGCGTTGGGCGCAGCAGCGCCGCCGACGTCGAGCTCGAGGCCCAGTCCCCCGGCGAAGGCCATCTCGAGCGCGGTCACGAGCAGGCCGCCGTCCGAGCGGTCGTGGTACGCGAGCAGGCGGCCCGCGTCGGACAGCTCGCGGATCGCCGCGAAGAAGCCGCAAAGCAGCGACGGGTCGTCGAGGTCCGGCACGCGTTCCCCAAGACATCCGTACACCTGCGCCAGGCACGAGCCGCCGAGCCGGTCCTGGCCGCGCGCCAGGTCGACCAGCAGCAGCGAGGTCTTCCCCGCCGGCCCCTCGAGCGCCGGCGTCAGCGTCCGGCGCACGTCGCCGACCGGTGCGAACGCCGAGATGATCAGCGACACCGGCGCGACCACCGCGCGCTCCCCGCCTTCGTCGCGCCACGCCGTGCGCATCGACAGCGAATCCTTGCCCACCGGGATCGCGATGCCGAGCGCCGGGCAGAGTTCCTCGCCGACCGACCGGACGGTGTCGAACAGCGCCGCATCCTCGCCGGGCTGGCCGCAGGCCGCCATCCAGTTCGCGGACAGGCGGATGTCGGACAGCCGCCGGACGTCTGCCGCGGCGATGTTGGTGATCGCCTCGCCGATGGCCATGCGGCCCGACGCGGGCGCGTCGAGCAGCGCGAGCGGTGTCCGCTCTCCCATCGCCATGGCCTCGCCGGTGTGACCCTTGAATCCGGACAGGGTCACCGCGGCATCGGCCACCGGGACCTGCCACCGGCCGACCATCTGGTCCCGGCTTACGAGGCCCCCGACCGTGCGGTCGCCGATGGTCACCAGGAAGGACTTGTCGGCGACGGCCGGCAGCCGCAGCAGGCGGCCGAGCGCCTCGGCGGTGTCGAGGCCCGCCGCGTCGAAGCTGTCGCCGTGACGCGGACGGCGCCTCACGTCGCGGACCATGCGGGGCGGCTTGCCGAGCAGCACGTCCACCGGCAGGTCGACCGGGTCGTCGCTGAAATGGGGATCGCGCACGCGCAGCACGCCGTCGCCGGTGGTCTCGCCGATCACCGCGAAGGGGCAGCGCTCGCGGCGGCACAGCGCCTCGAACACTGCGAGCCGTTCCGGCGCGATCGCCAGCACGTAGCGCTCCTGCGCCTCGTTGCACCAGATCTCGAGCGGCGACATGCCCGGTTCGTCGCTCGGCACCTTGCGCAGGTCGATGTCGCCACCGCGGTGGCTGTGGGCCACGGCCTCGGGGACGGCGTTCGACAGTCCGCCGGCGCCGACGTCGTGGATCAGCAGGATGGGGTTGCCCTCGCCGAGGGCGGCACAGCGGTCGATCACCTCCTGCGCGCGGCGCTGGATCTCCGGGTTGCCGCGCTGGACCGACGCGAAGTCGAGGTCGGCGGAACTCGTTCCGCTGCCGACCGACGAGGCCGCGCCGCCCCCGAGGCCGATGAGCATCGCCGGACCGCCGAGGACGACGAGCGCCGCGCCGACCGGCACGTCTTCCTTCTCGACGTGTTGCCGTCGCAGCGTACCGAGCCCGCCGGCGATCATGATCGGCTTGTGGTAGCCGCGGCTCACGCCGGGCGGCTCGCCCGGCACCCGCTGCTCGAAGCTGCGGAAGTAGCCGAGCACGTTGGGCCGGCCAAACTCGTTGTTGAAGGCCGCGGCGCCGATCGGGCCTTCCAGCATGATCTCGAGGGCCGAGGCAATGCGCGAGGGCTTGCCGGAGTCCGCTTCCCAGGGCTGGACGGCGCCCGGGATGCGCAGGTTGGAGACCGAGAAGCCGACCAGGCCCGCCTTGGGCTTGCCGCCGCGCCCGGTCGCGCCCTCGTCGCGGATCTCGCCGCCCGAACCCGTGGCCGCGCCCGGGAAGGGCGAGATCGCCGTCGGGTGATTGTGCGTCTCGACCTTCAACAGGATGTCGAGCGGCTCCTCCACGTAGTGGTAGCCGCCATGCGCCGGGTCGGGCAGCAGCCGCGATCCATGCGGACCCTCGATGACGGCGGCATTGTCCTTGTAGGCGGACAGCACACCCTGCGGGCTGCAGGCGTGCGTGTGGCGAATCATCGCGAACAGGGACTTTTCCTGTGCCACGCCGTCGACGACCCAGTCCGCGTTGAAGATCTTGTGGCGGCAGTGCTCGCTGTTGGCCTGCGCGAACATCATGAGCTCGACATCGGTGGGATCGCGCCCGAGGCGGGCGTAGCTGGCGGCGAGGTAGTCGATCTCGTCTGCTGAGAGCGCGAGGCCCATCATCGCATCCGCCTCCTCGAGCGCCGCACGGCCGCCTGTGCGCAGGGGCACGTGGCCGAGGGGCTGCGGCGCGTGGCTGGCAAACAGCCGGCCGGCCTCCTCGAATCGCAGCATCGGCGACTCGGTCATCCGGTCGTAAAGCGGCGAGGACAGCTGCAGGAGTGCGTCGTCGGGCAGCGCTCCTTCCACGTCGATGCGGTAGGCGATGCCGCGCTCGATGCGTCGGACCATCGACAGTCCGCAGACGTGGGCGATGTCGGTGGCCTTCGACGACCACGGCGAGACGGTCCCGGGACGCGGCACCACGAGGACCAGGCGCCCCTCACCTGTCGGCGACTCGTCCCGCGGACCGTAGGTCAGCAGGCGCTCGAGCACCGCGCGCTGGGTCGCGTCCGGAGGACCCGAGACCTCGACGAAGTGACGGAAACGGGCGGCGACGCCGCGCACGCGCCCGTCGCGCTCGCGCAGCGCCGCGGACAGCTTGTCGAGGCGGAACGGCGACAACGCCGGGCTGCCGGCGAATTCCAGGATCATCGTGTCACGGACCGTTGGCGGCGGGCTCGAGCCACGCCTCAGCGCTTCGGTCCCGGTTCGCCGGCGGGATAGGCCATCGGGAACTGGGCGACATTGCCGCCTTCATAGGGACTGACCTTGCTGACGCCCTGCTTGCGGACCTCGTCGATCCGCAGGACCGAGTGCATGGGAAGGTAGGTGCGCTTGACCCCGGCGAACTCCGCCATGATCTTCTCTTCGGCCGGGTCCACGACCACCGTGCTGCGCTCGCCGAAGACCAGTTCCTCGACCTCCACGAAGCCAAACAGCCCGCCATGGCTCACTTTCCGGGCATATATCTCGTAGATCTTGCCCTGGTTGACGAACAGGACCTTGAAAATGTGACTTGCGGCCATTGGGATGCCAGGAAGCGCAGGATAGGGTAACGGCATTATTATAGGCGCGTAGGCGTGTCCCCGGGGGTCCTCGGTGCCCGGGCGGGCGGCCGGGCGACCGGTCGGCGCAACGCCAGGACGGCCGTGCCGCGCACAGGCGGGACCGGCCATCCCGGCGGGGAAGCAGGAAATGGCGCTCAGGCTCAGCATCAGTCGCGGAGACGTCGCCGACAGCGGCAACCGAAACCGTTGGACGTTCGGCGTCAATGGCGGCCGCATCGGCCGCGCGCAGGACAACGACTGGGTCATCATCGACCCCGAACGCTTCATCTCGGCCCACCACGCCGAGATCGAGCATCGTGCCGGTGAGTGGTGGATCTGCGATACCAGCACCAACGGCACTTTCATCAACGGCTCCTCGCGACCGCTGGGACGCGGCGGCCGTCACCGGCTGTCCAGCGGCGACCGCATCCGGGTCGGGTCCCTGGAACTGCTCGCGGAGATTTCCGGCGGCAACGACTTCCTGCCGGACGAGGAAGACTTCGACCTCTCGGAGACGGCACTCGACGACTCCTTCGAGGTGAAGTCGCTGCTGTCGAACGATCCCCGGGCGGGCAAGACCCGGCCAGCCGACGCCTATGGCCAGCCCCTGCCCGGTGCCAAGCGCGGCGCCGCCGCGCCGCCTTCGCCGGCACCCAGGGTGTCGCCCTTGCCGCCGCGCGCCGCGACCCAACCCCGCGCGGAGCCGTCCGTGCCGCCCGGCAGGACGTCCGCCGCCGAGCCGCGCCCGGTGTTGCCGGCCGAACAGGAACTGTGGCCCGGCCTCGTCGCCTTCTGCCAGGGAGCGGGCATCGACCCGTTGTCGCTGCCGAGCCATCAGCGCACCGAGGTGCTGCGGGAAGCGGGGCAGGCCATGCGCGAGATGATGCTCGGCCTCATGGAACTCGCCCGCGCGCGCGCCGAGTTCACGCGCGAGGTGGGCATCACCGGCGGCAGCCGTCGCGACCGTGATGCGACCAGCCCGTTGATGCAGGTGCGTGCGGTCGAAGTCGCGCTGGCGCAGCTGCTGACAGGGACCGGCCCGGAGGCGGCCCGCGCGGTGGACGAGGTCCGCACACAGTTCGCCAAGACCCGGCATCACCAGCAGTCGGTCCTCGTCGCGCTGCGCGAGGCCGTCACGACCATGCTCGGCAACCTCGACCCGCAGGAGATGGAACAACAGTTCGGCGGCACCACGCGTGGACCCGCGGGCGCCGAGGCCCAGGCGCGTTACTGGTCTCTCTATCGCGATCTGTTCAGGTCACTGGCGACGCCGGGCGAGACCGGCCTGCCGCCCGTGTTCCAGGAAGAATTCGCGCGCGCGTACCAGGCGCTGGGATCCGTCGGACTCCGGGCGACCGGCAAGGCGGAGGACTCGAGCTGAGGCCGTGACGCCGCGCGAGATGCAGAAGGGCCCCTTGTCGGGGCCCTTCATGCCTTGAGTGGCGGAGAGGGTGGGATTCGAACCCACGTGGGGCGTAATGCCCCCAACCGATTTCGAGTCGGTGCCGTTGTGACCGCTTCGGTACCTCTCCGGGGGTTCCTGTCGGCGAGTCCACACTGTGGCCGTGCCGGGCGCGTTATTCTACACAAATGCGGTCTGACGAGGCGCTGCACAGACCCCGGCTGAGCGAGGTCCGTCGTCCCTACCGGGCCGCTGGATTCGCCGTGGCCGCCCTGCTGGTCGGAACCTGCTCGCAACCGCCGACGGTCCTGGAACAGGTTCGATCGACGGGCGTGTTGAAGGTCGTCACGCGCAACAGCCCGACCGCCTACTACCTCGGAGTGGAAGGCCCCGAGGGCCCCGAGTTCGAGCTGGCATCGGGTTTTGCCCGCTGGCTGGGCGTCGAGGCGTCGTTTGCCATCGCGCCTTCGGGCTCGGCGGCGCTCGGCGAGGTCGTCCACAACCGCGCGCACCTGGCGGCCGCCGGCATCGTCACCGCAGACGACCATCGCGGCCGGGTAGGCTTCGGCCCCGTCTACCAGCGCATCGCCCAGTACGTGCTGTACCGGCAACGCGAGGACGCGCCGCAGGACCCGGCGGCCCTCGTCGGCAAGCGGATCGAGGTCATCGCCGGATCTTCCCATGCGCGCGCGCTGGCCGCGCTCGCGGCCCGGACGCCCGGACTCGGGTTCGTCGAGGTCCGCAACGTCGACCAGCTCGACCTCCTGGCGCGGGTCTCGAGCGGCGACATCGACTACACGGTCGCCGATTCGTCCGAGTTCTCCATCGGGCGTCACCTCCACCCCGAGCTGGCGACGGGCATGGAACTGGCGGAGTCGGAAGCGGTCGCCTGGGCCTTCGGCCTGCGCGACGGGTCGCTCGGGCCGCTGGTGCGCAGCTACTTCGCCGAGATCGAGCGTGACGGCTCGCTGGCCGGCATCCTCGAGCGCTACTACTCGGCGGCCCAGCGCTTCGATTATCTCGACTCGATCAACTTCATCGCCCGGGTCCAGCAACACCTGCCGGTGCTGCGCCCGTACTTCGAGGAGGCCGCGCAGGAGAGCGGTCTCGACTGGCGGCTGCTGGCGGCGGTCGGCTACCAGGAGTCGAAGTTCGACCCGCATGCGACCTCGCCGACCGGCGTGCGCGGCCTGATGATGCTGACCGAGGACACCGCGCGCCGCGTCGGCATCGCGGACCGCCTGGACCCGCGTTCCAGCATCCTCGGCGGCGCCCGCTACCTGCTCGAGGTGCGCGGCAAGATCCCGGACCGCATCCGCGAGCCCGACCGGACCTGGCTGGCTCTCGCCGCCTACAACATCGGCTTCGGCCACCTCGAGGACGCACGCATCCTGACCCAGCAGCAGGGTGGCGATCCCGACGCCTGGAAGGACGTGCGGGCGCGCCTGCCCCTGCTCGGCCAGGAGCGCTGGTACCTGCAGTCGCGGCATGGTTACACGCGTGGCTGGGAGGCCGTGGCGTTCGTGGACAACGTGAGGAATTACCGCGACATGCTGGTGTGGATGACCGGCGACCCCGACAGCGAGATACGGCTGGTCCGTCCGGCGGCCAACGGGGCCGGCGCCGGATGAGCCGCCCGCCTAGCGCCGCGAACTGAAGAAGCGCTTCAGCGCCGCCCCGCACTCGTCGGCCAGCACGCCGCCGAAGCAGTCGATGCGATGATTGAGCTCGCGCGAGGTCACCAGGTTGAAGGCGCTGCCAGCGGCGCCCTGGCGCGGGTCCCAGGCGCCGTACACGAGCCTCGCGACGCGCGCGTGGACCAGCGCCGCCGCGCACATCGGGCAGGGCTCGAGCGTCACGTAGAGGGTCGTGCCGCCGAGGCGGTAGTCGCCGAGTTCCGCCGCGGCCGCGCGCAGCGCCAGGATTTCCGCATGCGCCGTCGGGTCCTTGAGCGTGATGGGCTGGTTCCAGCCCTCGCCGATGATGCGCTCGCCCTGCACGACGAGAGCACCCACCGGGACCTCTCCCAGTGCCTCGGCGCGCCCGGCGAGTTCGAGTGCGCGGCGCATGAAATCGGTGTCGGTCCGCACGCCCGTCACCCCTGACACTCCCACCTGATCATCAATGAGCACTCGACACCGAACAAAAGCAGGCGCGGTCGAAATCCACCGAGAGCGGTCGGCCACGGCGAGTGCCCCGGCCCCTCCGGAACGAGTCATCGTCATTCTCGCAGAGCGCCTCGCCCGCGAACAGCGTCGACCGCCGAACTCGCAATCGACCACCAGTGTCCGCTGTTCGCGATCGCGCCTCGCCAGGTCGATGAGATCCGCCGGCCCGCGTAATGCGCGGGACCACGTGATACCCAGGAGCCTGGAGACGGGCTGACCTTGCTCGTCAGCCACCACGGCAGGGTGTACCATCGCTGCCTCGGACCCGGTCCGGCCTGGCACGGGGAGCAACTGGAGCTCCGATCCCGGCAGTGGCCGGACTGTCGCCAGTCAAGAATGCCTTTTGAACCTCACTCAATGATCCGGAGTCACTCCATGCGCATTTCGATACTCGTTGCCGCCGTCGCTTCCACCTTGGTGCTGATCCAGCCGGCGTTCAGCCAGACGGGCAATGCCGCCATGACCAGTTCGCCCGGCAAGGTCGGCGTCGGCCAGACGGTGGAAGTCGACGCCACGATCACCGCGATCGACAAGGCGACGCGCGGCATCACGCTGAAGGGACCGCAAGGCGACGAGGTGTCGATCACCGCCGGTCCAGACGTCAGGAACTTCGACCAGCTGAAGGTCGGCGATACGGTGAAGATCAAGTACCTGGAAACGCTGGTTCTCGAGCTCCAGAAGGGCGGCGGCCTGCCGGTCGCGAAGACCGAGGTGGCCGGCGCCGCGGGCGCCAAGCCCGGCGAGCAGCCTGCGGGTGTGGTCGGAAGGCAGGTCACCGTGGTCGGCGACGTCATCAAGCTGGATGCGGCCACGCAGACCATCACGGTGAAGGGACCGCAGCGCACCGTTGAACTCAAGGCGCGCGACCCCGAGCAATTCAAGCTGATCGCCGTGGGCGACCAGATCCAGGCGACCTACACGGAGGCGCTGGCCGTTGCAGTGACGCCGGTGGCCAAGCCGGCACAGGATCCGGCAACGAAGAAGTAGGCGGGAGTTCCTTCCGCCGGGCGGGCGATCGGGCGTCGCCGGCCGCGAGGCCACGCGTCAAGTCGCCCCGCCGATCAGCGCCAGGAGCGGGACGATGCTGGACGAACACTTGATGGAGAACATCCGTGGCGCCGTCGAGTGGGCGGCACTCGCCATCGAGTTGCTCGGCGCGGCGGTGATCGTGGCCGGTGTGCTGCGCGTGGTGATCACCCGCGGCACGGTGCGCTTCCTGCTGAAGATCGACGAGCCGGGCGCATACCACAGACACAAGCACCAGATCGGCCGCTCGCTGCTGTTCGGGCTCGATTTCCTGGTCGCCGGCGACATGCTGCACACGGTCGCTCTCGAAGCCACGCTCAACAACGTCGCCGTGCTTGGGCTGCTCGTGCTGGTGCGCACCTTCCTGAGCTGGTCGCTGGCCATCGAGATCGAGAGCCGCTGGCCGTGGCAACCCCGGGTCAGATCGCCGGGCGCCGGCGAGCCGCAAGGCTAGGCCGCGGCGCCGTTCCGGCCCGGGACGCAGGCGGCGAACGCTATGATGCGGCCAGTTCAGCCCGGAGACCGGCCCATGACGACGACGCGACCCGGATCGACCGCCCGGACGGACGACGGCCGCCAGCCGCCGCAGGACTTTTCGCTCATCCTCGGCGGGCCCCTTTACCAGCTGTTCCGCCGGACGCACCTTGCCGACGACGCGTTGATGCTGCAGCGCCGGCGCCTCGTGGTCCTGGCGCTGGTCGCGTGGCTGCCGCTGGCCGTGCTCGCGGCCGTGGGTGGCGATCTCATTGGCGGCGGTGCGGCCGTGCCGTTCCTGATGGACGTGGAGGTCCATGCCAAGCTCCTGGTAGCGCTACCGCTGCTGGTCGGGGCGGAGCTCGTCGTCCACACGCGCATGCGCTCGGTTGCGCAGACGTTCCGGGACCGGCAGCTGATTCCCGTGGAGGCGACGGCCCGGCTCGACGGGGCCATTGCAGCCGCCTACCGGTTGCGGAACTCGGTGCCTGCGGAGCTGCTGCTGATCGTGATCGTCTACGTCGTCGGCGTGACGGTGGTCTGGCGGGAATACGCGGTGCTCGACGCAGCCACCTGGTACGCGACGCCTACCGTCGACGGCACGGTGCTGACGCTGGCCGGCCGGTGGTACGGCTACGTGAGCCTGCCCCTCTTCCAGTTCCTGCTGATCCGCTGGTACTTCCGCATGTTCATCTGGGCGCGGCTGCTCTGGCAGGTGTCGCGGATCGATCTGAACCTGGTCCCGACGCACCCGGACCGCGTCGGCGGCCTGGGTTTCCTGTCCGCGACGGCGCATGCGTTCGTCCCGCTGCTGATGGCCCACGGTGCGCTGCTGGCCGGCGTGCTGGCCAGCCGGATCTTTCACGCCGGCGCCAGCCTGACTGACTTCAAGCTCGAGATCCTCCTTCTCGTGATCTTCTCGACCTGCCTGGTAGTCTTACCCCTCACGGTCTTCGCGCCGCAGCTGGCCCGCGCCAAGCGCACCGGGCTGCGCGAATACGGCACGCTGGCGCAGCGCTACGGCCGCGACTTCGACACCAAGTGGCTGCGTGGCGGCGCGGGCGGCGACGAGCCGCTGCTGGGTCACGCCGACATCCAGTCGCTCGCCGACCTGGGAAACAGCCTCAGCGTGGTGCAGAGCATGCGCACCATTCCCGTCAGCAAGGACGCCATCCTGCAGCTGGCAATTGCGACGGTCGCACCGATCGTGCCGCTGCTGCTGACCATGATGCCGCTCGACGAACTGCTCAAGAGGCTGCTGGGAGCCATCTTCTGAGGCTGTTTCCGCGCCGCCGGGCGTCCGTCCGGGCGTGTCCGGAGCGCAATGCGGCGTTCCGGGCGTCGGTGAACGGGATGCGACGCGACCCCTACTCCCACTCGATCGTCGCCGGCGGCTTGCCGCTGACGTCGTACACGACGCGGGAGATTCCCTTGACCTCGTTGACGATGCGCCGGGAGCAGACGTCGAGCAATTCGTAGGGCAGCTGCGCCCACCTTGCGGTCATGAAGTCGACCGTCTCGACGGCGCGCAGCGCGATGACCGGCTCGTGGCGGCGCCCGTCGCCGGTGACCCCGACGCTCTTGACCGGCAGGAACACCGCGAAGGCCTGGCTGGTCCTGTCGTACCAGCCCGCCTTGCGCAGTTCCTCGATGAAGATGTGGTCCGCGAGGCGCAGCGTGTCGGCCGCGGCGCGGGTCACCTCGCCGAGGATGCGGACACCGAGGCCCGGACCGGGGAACGGGTGCCGATGGACCATCTCGGCCGGCAGGCCGAGTTCCACGCCGATGCGCCGCACCTCGTCCTTGAACAGCTCGCGCAGCGGCTCGACCAGCCTGAGCTTCATCGTCTCCGGCAACCCGCCGACGTTGTGGTGGCTCTTGATGACGTGCGCCTTGCCGGTCCTGCTGCCCGCCGACTCGATGACGTCCGGGTAGATCGTGCCCTGCGCCAGGAACTCGACGCCCTGCAGCTTGTGGGCCTCCTCGTCGAATACCTCGATGAACAGGCGGCCGATGACCTTGCGCTTGGCCTCGGGGTCGCTCACGCCCGCAAGCTCGCGGAAATAGCGCTCGGCGGCGTTCACGCGGATGACGTGCACGCCGAGGTTCCTGTCGAAGACGCGCATCACCTCGTCGCCTTCCTGATGACGCAGCAGGCCATGATCCACGAACACGCAGGTCAGCTGATCGCCGATCGCCTTGTGCAGCAGCGCCGCGACCACCGACGAATCGACGCCGCCCGACAGCCCCAGCAGCACCTTGCCGGCGCCGACCTGGGCCCGGACGCGGGCGATGGCGTCCTCGACGATGTTGCCCGCCGTCCAGGACGCGTCGCAGCCGCAGATCTGGCGCAGGAAACGCTCGTAGATGCGCAGGCCCTGCCGGGTGTGCGTGACCTCCGGGTGGAACTGCAGCGCGTAGAAGCGCCGCGACTCGTCGGCCATGCCGGCGATCGGCACGTCGCCGGTGGAGGCGATGACCGTGAATCCCGCCGGCAGGCCGACTACGTGATCGCCATGGCTCATCCACACGTCCAGCAGGCCATGCCCCTGGTCGTTGACGCGGTCCTCGATGTCGCGCAGCAGCGCCGAATGGCCGCGCGCCCGCACCTCGGCATAGCCGAACTCGTGCACTTCGCCCGGCTCGACCCGGCCGCCGAGCTGGGCGGCCATGGTCTGCATGCCGTAGCAGATGCCCAGCACCGGCGCACCCAGCCCGAACACCGCGGCGGGCGCGGCGGGTGCCCCGGCCACGGTGACGGATTCCGGCCCCCCGGAAAGGATCACCCCGCGCGCGCCGAAGCGGCGCACCTCGTCGTCGGAGATGTCCCAGGGGTGGATCTCGCAGTAGACGCCGAGCTCGCGCACGCGACGGGCGATCAGCTGCGTGTACTGCGAGCCGAAGTCGAGGATCAGGATCCGGTGGGCATGGATGTCCGCGGCAGCTCCCGGCATGGCGATCCCGTCAGCTGACCCGGTAATTGGGAGCTTCCTTGGTGATGCGCACGTCGTGGACGTGGCTCTCGCGGATGCCGGCGCCGGTCATGCGCACGAACTTCGGCCGCGTGCGCATCTCCTCGATGTTCGCGCTGCCGGTGTAGCCCATGGCGGCGCGCAGCCCGCCGGCCAGCTGGTGGACGATCGCGACCAGGCTGCCCTTGTAAGGCACCCGGCCCTCCACGCCCTCCGGGACCAGCTTCTCGAGCTCCTCGACGGCGTCCTGGAAGTAGCGGTCGCTGGAACCGTGCCGCTGGGTCATCGCGCCCAGCGAGCCCATGCCGCGGTAGGACTTGTAGGAGGCGCCCTGGTACAACTCGACCTCGCCGGGAGACTCCTCGGTGCCGGCGAACATGCCGCCGATCATGACGCTGTGCGCGCCGGCGGCGATCGCCTTGGCGAGGTCGCCGGAATAGCGCACGCCGCCGTCCGCGATCAGCGGCACGCCGGCGTCCGCGAGCCCGGCCGCGACGGCCGCGACCGCGGAGATCTGCGGGACGCCGACGCCGGCGACGACGCGCGTCGTGCAGATCGAGCCCGGCCCGATTCCGACCTTGACGCCGTCCGCGCCCGACTTGACCAGCGCCTGCGCCCCCTCGGCGGTGGCGATGTTGCCGCCGACGACCTCGAGCGCCGGGTAGTCGGCCTTGATGCGCTCCACCGTCATCAGCACCCCGCGCGAGTGGCCGTGCGCGGTGTCCACGACCACGACGTCCACGCCGGCCTCGACCAGCGCGGCGACGCGCTCGGCGGTGTCGGCGCCGGTACCGACGGCGGCGCCGACGCGCAGGCGCGCGTGCTCGTCCTTGCAGGCGCGCGGATAGTCGCGGGCCTTCTGGATGTCCTTGACGGTGATCATGCCGCGCAGCTGGCCCGTGGCGTCCACCACCGGCACTTTCTCGATGCGGTGCTTGTGCAGCTTCAGCAGGACCTCTTCGCGCGTCGCGTTCTCGCGCACCGTCACCAGCCGCTCTAGCGGCGTCATGACACTCGACACCGGCAGGTCGAGCTGCTCCTCGAAGCGGATGTCGCGGTGGGTGATGATGCCAACCACCTTGTTGCCGTCGGTCGTCACCGGCAGGCCCGAGATGCCCTTGGCGCGCGTCAGCTCGATCACCTGCCGGATCGTCGCGTCCGGACGGACGGTGATCGGGTCGCGGATGACGCCGCTTTCGTACTTCTTCACCCGCCCGAC
Source organism: Pseudomonadota bacterium (assembly GCA_018261655.1). Lineage (GTDB taxonomy): Bacteria > Pseudomonadota > Gammaproteobacteria > Steroidobacterales > Steroidobacteraceae > SG8-30. The sequence continues at coordinate 40,882 of JAGTSG010000009.1, forward strand.
CTCGCGCGCCTGGCTCTCGGCGGACATGTTCTTGTGGATGATCCCGATGCCGCCCTCCTGGGCCAGCACGATGGCGAGCCGTGCCTCGGTGACCGTGTCCATGGCCGCCGACACCAGCGGCAGGTTGAGCCGGATGCGGCGCGTCAGCTGCGTCGAGAGGTCGACGTCCCGCGGCAGCACCTGCGAATACGCAGGTACGAGCAGGACGTCGTCGAAGGTGAGCGCTTCCTGGACAATGCGCATGGGTGTGTTCCCGGGGCGGTCCGAATGAAGCGCTGCATTGTACGACGGGCCGGCCCCGCATGTCAGGAAACCGTCGCGTGCCGCCGGGCGGGAAATCGGCCAGCCGGGTCGCGGCGGCGGCCGTCGGTGCCGCCGGTCCCGTATGATCGCGGCATGGCTGCCACCGGCGACCCGTTCCTGCGCCCCGCCCGGGAGCGCGACGTGTATACCGTCTCCCGCCTCAACCGTGAGGCGCGGGGACTCGTCGAGGGCGGCCTGGGCACGATCTGGCTGGAGGCCGAGGTGTCCAACTTCGTCCGGCACGGCTCCGGCCACTGGTACTTCTCGCTGAAGGACGACGCCGCGCAGGTCCGCTGCGCGATGTTCCGGCAGCGAAACGCCGGCGCCGGCATCCTGCCGCGCAACGGCATGCAGGTGCTGGTTCGCGGGCGGGCCAGCGTCTACGAGCCCCGCGGCGACTTCCAGCTGGTCATCGACCACCTTGAAGAAGCCGGCGAGGGCGAGCTGCGCCGCCGATTCGAGCGGCTGAAGCGCGAACTCGCGGCCGAGGGCCTGTTCGACGCTGCGCGCAAGAGGCCCCTTCCCCGCCTGCCGTCCTGCATCGGGATCGTGACCTCGCCGACGGGCGCGGCGATCCGCGACATCCTGCAGGTGCTGGCCCGGCGCTTTCCGGCCGTCCCGGTCGTGCTCTACCCCGCGCCCGTGCAGGGCGCCGGGGCCGCCGCCGGGATCGCGGCGGCCATCCGCCTGGCCTCCGCGCGCCGCGACGCGGACGTGCTGATCGTGGGGCGCGGCGGCGGCGCGCTCGAGGACCTGTGGGCCTTCAACGAGGAGATCGTGGCGCGCGCGATCGTGGACTGCGCCGTGCCGGTGATCTCCGCGGTCGGCCACGAGGTGGACGTCACCATCTCGGACCTCGCCGCCGACGTGCGCGCGCCGACACCCTCGGCCGCGGCGGAACTGGTCGTGCCCGACGCCCGCGAGTGGCTCCGGTCGCTGGCCACCGCGGCCTCCCGGCTGCTGGGCGCCTGGCACCGGCGCCAGGCCGGCTGGCAGGAGGGCATCGACTGGTCGCGGCGGCGCCTCGCCCAGCTGCACCCGCGGGCCATGCTCGAGCAGCGCCAGCAGCGGCTCGACGAGCTGGACGCACGGCTCGGCGCGGCGCTGCGCGGCGCGCTGGAACTGCGCACGCACCGGCTGGCGGCGCGGCGTGCGGAACTGGCCGGTGCATCGCCGCAGGCGTTGCTCGCGTCACTGGGCCACCGGCTGGGCATGGCGGGGGCGCGGCTGCCGGCGGCGCTGGGCTCGACCGTGGAGCGCGCCCGCGGACGCCTGCGCACTGCGGCGCGGGCGCTGCAGGCGGTCAGCCCGCTCGCCACGCTCGACCGCGGCTACGCCATCGTCACGACGCTGCCCGACGGGCGCGTCCTCACCGACGCGGCGCAGGCGGCGCCGGGGACGGACATCGAGGCCCGGCTGGCGCGGGGCCGCCTGCGGGCGCGCGTGACGGGATCCGCCAGGGACTGACGCAGGGGGCCAGCGGCAGGTGTCTCAGCGCCGGACGTGGCGCATGAGCCGCTGGCGGCTGCGCTGCTGGCGGGGCGTCAGGACGTTGCGGCGGCCGGCATAGGGGTTTTCTTCACTGCGAAACTCGACCCGCACCGGCGTGCCCCTGAGATCGAAGGCCTTGCGGAAGCTGTTCGCGAGGTAGCGCCGGTAGTCCTCCGGCGTGCGTTCCGCCTGCGTGCCGTGCACGACGATCACCGGCGGGTTGCGCCCGCCCTGGTGGGCGTAACGCAGCTTGACCCGGCGCCCGCGGACCAGCGGCGGCTGGTGCTGCTGCATGGCGGCCTCCAGCACGCGGGTCAGCTCGGGCGTCGGCAGGGTGCGCATCGCCGCCTCGTAGGCTGACTGCACCGACACCATCAGCTCGCCGACACCGCTGCCGTGCAGCGCGGAGATGAAGTGCACCGGCGCGAAGTCGAGGAACCGCAGCCGGGTCTCGAGTTGCGAGCGGATGTCGGCCCGCTGCCCGGGCGCGACGTGGTCCCACTTGTTCACCGCGATCACCAGGGCCCGCCCGCGCTCGGCGACGATGCCGAGCAGCGTCGCGTCCTGCTCGGCCACCGTGTCGCGGGCGTCGAGCACGCCGATCACGACATTCGCTTCCTCGATGGCCTGCAGCGTCTTGATCACGCTGAACTTCTCGACCAGGTCCTCGACCCGGGCGCGGCGTCGCACGCCGGCGGTGTCGACCAGGGTGAATCGGCGACCGTCACGCTCGAAGGGAACGAGGATGGTGTCGCGGGTCGTGCCCGGCTCGTCGAACGCGATCAGTCGCTCCTCGCCGGCGAGGCGGTTGATGAGCGTGGACTTGCCGACGTTCGGGCGGCCTACCACGCAGACGCGGATGTCGCCCCCCTCGGCCTCGTCCGGCAAAGCGGCGTCGGCCGGCTCGACATCCTCGAGCACCGCAGCCACCAGTTCCTCGACGCCCTGTCCGTGCGTCGCGGAGATGGCCCGAGGCTCGCCGAGTCCGAGCGCGTGGAACTCCGCCACCGCCACCTCGTCCTCACGGCCCTCCGACTTGTTCACCGCGACGACCACGGGCTTGCCGCTGCGCCGCACGACCTCCGCGACGAACCGGTCCGCCGGCGTGACGCCGTCGTGTCGATCCACGACGAACACGATCCGCCCGGCCTCCTCGATCGCCCGCTGGGTCTGCAGCGCCATCGGCTGCTCGATGCCGCGCGGCGACTCGATCAGGCCGCCGGTGTCCACCACGATGAAGCGGTGCCGCTCGCTGCGTCCATATCCGTACTGCCGGTCGCGGGTGACGCCCGGCACGTCGGCGACGAGCGCGTCGCGCGTGCGCGTGAGGGCGTTGAAAAGGGTGGACTTGCCGACGTTGGGGCGCCCGACGAGGGCGATCACCGGCAGCATGGCGTCATCCCTGCGCCGCGGCGCCGGGCCTCAGCCCCGCGGCCGGGCGCGGTAGGCGGCCACGGTGCCGCCGTCATCCTGCACCAGCACGAAGCCGTTGACGGCGACCGGCGCATTGCTGATGCGGTCGCCGCCCGCCTTCGTGCGCGCCAGCAGCTCGCCGCTGCGGCGGTCGATCCAGTGAAGATAACCCTCGAAGTCGCCGACCACCACCGCGTCGCCGTCCACCGCCGGCGCCGACAGTCCGCGTAGCCGCATCGCATCCTGCCGCCACTGCTCCGAGCCGTCGCGCCGGCTGACCGACACCACGGCGCCTTCGGCCGTCGAGACGAAGGCCGATGACTCGTCCAGGTCCAGGCCGCGATAACTCGACAGGTCGCGCGCCCACCAGATCTGCCCCGAGCCGCGCGCCAGCATGGCGACCCGGCCCTGATAGCCGACGACGAACACGTCCTCTCCCGAGACGCGGACCGGCGAGTCGATGTCGACCAGGCGCTCGAGCTCGGTGCGGCCCCGCGGCGGAGAGACGGTCGCCGACCACAGGAGCGCTCCGTCCGACAGCCCGATCGCGGCCACCCTGCCGTTGTCGAAGGCGCACAGCACGGAGTCGCCGTCGATGACCGGTTCGGCGGAGCCGCGCAGCGACAGCCGCGGGACCTGCTGCTCATAGCTCCAGGCCGTCGTGCCGTCCGCGACCCGCAGCCCGTGCAGCGTGCCGTCGACGGTGTGCACGACGACGATTTCCCCGCCAACGGCCGGGCGCGCCAGGATCTCGCCGCTCAGGCGCACGCGCCAGCGCTCGGCGCCGGCTGCCGCGTCCAGCGCGACCAGGTCGCCCTCGGGCGAGCCGACGACGACCAGCCCTGCGCCGACACCGGGCCCGGCGCTCAAGGGCAGCTTCAGGTCCGTGTCCCACAGCTTGCGGCCGTTCTCCAGCCCCACGGCCGCCACTTCGCCGCCATGTCCGGCGAGATAGACGGTCGTGCCGTCGACCGCCGGGGACAGCGCCAGGCGCAGCACCTCGTCGCCACCCATGCCGACGCTCCAGGCCCGGTCCACCTCGAGCACCTGCTTGAAATCGACCAGCTCTGCCGGCGGCTCGACTTCCTTCTCCTTCTTGCAGGCGCCGACTGCCGCGAGCAGCGCCAGCGACAGCACGAGCAGCGGCCGCCTCACGAGCCGGCTCCCTCGGCGCCCGCGGCCGACAGGTCGTCGATCTTCAGCTGCAGCAGCTCCGGGTCCACCAGGCCGGGGGCCGCCGCGGGACCGGCCGCCTCGAGGGCCTGCCGGTAGGCCGCCAGCGCCCCGGCGCGGTCACCCTTGGCCAGCAGCACGTCGCCCCGCAGCTCGGCGACCGTCGCCGCTACGGCCGGCGACGCTGCCCCGTCGAGGGTCGCCAGCGCCGCGTCGTGGTTGCCCTGCGCCAGCTGGACCCGCGCCAGCCTGAGCCGCGCCACCAGCGCGAGCTCGGCGTCCTTCGATTGCTCCATCACGCCGCGCAGCCGGACGGCCGCCTGGTCGAGTTCTCCGGCGTCGGCGTTCACGCGGGCGAGCACGAGCTCCGTCTGGTCCGCATAGGGCGTGGACCCGTACTCGCTGGCGATCTGGCCGGCCAGCTCGTTGCCGCGCTCCCGGTCGGCCCGGTCGAAGGCCTGCAGCATCTCGGCGAAGCGTTCGCCCGCCTCGCGCGACCTCGCGTCGAGGTGGTCATTCCACGCCCGCCAGCCGTACAGCCCGCCGAGGCCGAGCGCGATGCCAGTCACGAGCCACAACCAGTTCTCCTTGAACCACTGCTTGAGTTGCTGGGCCTGCTCGCGCTCATCCAGATATTCGTCGACCATCTTCCCTCACCTTATCGGTGCGCGGCGCCCGCCCGCACCCCTGACGACCCTCAGGACAGCATTGCCCTGACGCGGGCCGGCACCGCCGGCCACGCACACTCTTCCTGCTGGCGCTCCGAGCGCAGCGGCTTGATCGCAGCCGTGCCGCGCGCCGCCTCGTCGTCGCCAATGATCACGGCCAGTTCCGCGCCGCTCTTGTCCGCCCGCTTCAGCTGGGACTTGAAGCTGCCGCCGCCGAGGTGGACCGCGACCCGGACGCCAGCGAGTTCGTCGCGCCAACCCTCGGCCAGGGCGAGGCCGGCGTGCTCCGCGCGTTCGCCCGACAGCACGACGTAGACGCGCGGCGTCACGCCCGGCACCGCGACCCCGGTCTCGCGCAGCAGTTCCGTGACGCGCTCCATCCCGAGTGCCCAGCCGATTGCCGGGGTGGGCTGGCCGCCGAGCTGCGCGATGAGCCCGTCATAGCGGCCGCCCGAGCACACCGCGTCCTGGGCCCCGAGCGCGTCGGTGGTCCATTCGAAGACGGTGCGCGTGTAGTAATCGAGCCCGCGGACCAGCCGCGGGTTGACGACATAGGGCACGCGACAGGCATCGAGGTGCGCCCTGAGTCGGTCGAAGTGATCCCGCGACGCGGGGTCGAGGTGCTCGGTGATCTGCGGCGCCTCGTCGATGACCGCGCGCAACGCCGGGTTCTTGGAGTCGAGGATCCGCAGCGGATTGCCGCCGAGACGGCGCAGGCTGTCCTCGTCCAGCTCGGCCCGGCGCGACTCGAGATAGCCCACCAGCAGCGCGCGGTAGTCGCGCCGCGACTCGGGCGTGCCGAGGGAGTTGATCTGCAGCGCGACGCGGCCAATGCCGAGCGCCCGCCACAGCCGCGCGGAGAGCAGGATCATCTCGGCGTCCACGTCCGGCCCTTCGTAGCCGATGGCCTCGCAGTCGATCTGGTGGAACTGCCTGTAGCGCCCCTTCTGCGGCCGCTCGTAGCGGAACGCCGGGCCCCAGGTCCAGATCCGGTGCTTCTGGTTGTGGAGCAGGCCGTTGCTGATCGCCGCCCGCACCAGCACCGCCGTGATCTCCGGGCGCAGCGTCAGGCTCTCGCCGCCGCGGTCGTCGAAGGTGTACATCTCCTTCTCGACGATGTCCGTGAGCTCGCCGATCGACCGCTTGAAGAGCTCGGTGTGCTCGACCATCGGCACCCGGACTTCCTGGTAGCCGTAGGCGCTGAACAGCTCGCGGGCGGTGTCCTCGAGGAACCGCCAGTAGGGCATGTCCTCGGCGAGGACGTCGTTCATCCCCCTGACGGCCTGGACCGGTTGTCCGCTCATCACGAGTCCCGTACCGCGGCGACGTTGCCCAGCACCACCCGCCAGGGCGGGGGGCCGTCGAAGGCACGGCTATCACCGGGCATGGCCAACTCGAAGGCCAGCCGCTCGCCGGCGGCGTCATAGACCTCGAGCCAGCAGGGACCGGAGAACTCGATCGTGAGGTTGCCCGAGGTGGCCGGACCCGGGGGCGCGACCGTGGGGGCGGCTTCTTCCGCCGCTTCGGGCGCTGTGGCGGCCTCGTCCCGGGGCTCGCCATCCGCCGGCGCCGCGGGCGGCACCACGTCCTGCACCACGTCCGGCTGAGCCTCGGGCACGGCCGGCACCTCGGCGGGAACGGGCTGCGACGTCGCCGCCGGCTCGGCGGCCTGGCCCGCCGGTGCCTCGCCGGTCGCGCTGCGCGACTGCCATAACCACCAACCCGTCGCGGCAGCGGCGACCAGCACGACGGCAGCAACCAGCAACGCCTGCCAGGGCAACTCGGGCACCCGATGCGAACGGACGGGCGTGTGGGCGCTGGCGGGCGGAATCAGGGTCGACTCGGCCGACCGCGAGGCGGAACCGTCATAGGCCGCCAGCACGGTGTCGGCTGGCACGCCGAGGAGGTTCGCGTACTTGCGCAAGTGGCCCCTGGCGAAGACCGAGGGACCGAGGGCCTCGAAGCGCCCCTCTTCCATTGCGACCACGGCCTCGGCCGTCAGTCGCATCTGTTCGGCCGCCTGCGCGTGCGACAGGCCGCGGGCCTCGCGGGCGGCCGCCAACGCCGCGCCCGGCGATCCCGGGGCCAGCCCATGGGCGCTCACGGCGTGCTCCCGGCGGCTGGGGCGTCCAGGATCTTCGCTTCGGGAGAATCCGGGAACTGGCGCCTGAGTCGGCCGGCGAAGTCGTCTGCCGCCGCCGGGTCGCCGAGCGCCTTCTCGACCTGGTAACCGAGCAGCAGCACCTCGGGGGTGGCCTGGCCGACCGTCTGGTAGCGCTGCAGGAAGGCGCGCGCCTGCAGGTGATTTCCCCGCTCGAAGGACACGCCGGCCATCTGCACCAGGGCCTCGGTGTACGGCGTGCGCTGCGAGATCGCCAGCCTCAGGTATTCCTCGGACTTGTCCAGGCGCCCGTTGCGCCGCGCGCAGACGCCGGCATTGGTGTAGGCGACCTCGGGCGTGCGGTACAGCGGGTTCCGCGCCGCCTGCAGGAACATCGCCTCGCCGTCTTCGGCCTCCCCGTTCCGGCAGAGAAAGGCCCCGAGCGCGTTCTGGGCCTCGGGGTTGTCGGGCTCGAGCTTGAGCGCCTGGCGATAGTGGCGTTCCGCCACCTTGGGCTCGCGCAGCTGCTCGTACAACAGGCCTGCGCTCATCTGCACGCCCGGGTCGCGCGGGTTCTGCTGCAGCGCCTTGTCGATCTTCTCCCGCGCGATGGCGACCTGGCCCTGCTTCATGTACTCGACGCCGAGCCGCGCGTTGAGCCGGGCCGCATCGGCCGTAGTACTCGCCGCCGGCGCCTGGTCCGCAAGGGCCGGAGGCGCGACCCACGCGAACAGCAGCAGCACTGCCAGGATCCTGTTCATGCCTGCACCACGACGCCGACGCGCTT
>JAGTSG010000082.1 GCA_018261655.1 Pseudomonadota bacterium
AGCGTGGCCGTCATGTAGAGCGCGCCGTCCTCCTCGTACAGGCGGTTCGAGGTCTCGATCTCGCGCATCTCCTCGCGCGTGGGGACCTCGATGGCGAGGAACTGCTCGACGGCGCGCTCTTCCTCGAGCGTGGGCTCGACGAGGTCCACCCACAGGCAGTGCTCGGGTATGACCGCCGGCGGCGGGTCGAGGCGCACGAGGCCCTGAGGCTCGGGGACGAAGCAATTCAGCATGGCCGGCTCCGGATCTGACGCCTTTTAGCACAGTCCGCCAACGAAAGCGCCCGCGGTCTCCGGGGTCCCGCGGGCGCACTCATGGGCCAGCCTGGCCGGGCTCAGCGGCCGGCGCGCTCCCGGGCGGCGAGGTCGCCGAGCAACTCGAAGAACGGGTCGGGTCCGGCGGCCATGCTGACGTCGGTCATGTACTTGCCCTGCACCACCGCCATCGGCGTGTGATCGGCCATGTAGCGGCGCGAGAGCGCTTCGGCCTGCCGGATCTTGTTCTCGACGGCGAAGGAACGATAGGCCTTGCCGAAGTCCTCGGCGCTGACGCCGTTGGCCGTCAGGAAATCGCGGACGCGCTTTTCGGTGGCAACCGTGTCCACGCGGTTGCCGGTGACGATCGTCAGCGGCTTGCGGTTGACGTGCAGCTCGCGGAACACGGCGAGGTTCAGGGGGTCGAGCTTGCCGAGCGCCTCGAGCGTATAGAAGAGGCGCGCGTCCTCGCGCGTGACCTCGTTCCACACGACCGGCATGCGCACCACCTTCACGTAGTCGGGCTTGCCGTTCTTCTCCCACGCAGCCAGGCGCGGCTCGAGCGTGAAGCAGTGCCCGCAGCCGTACCAGAAGATCTCGGTGACCTCGACCTCGCCGGGTCCGACGGAGACCGGTTGCGCGGCCGGCAGCGCCGCGAAGTGGGTTCCCTGCTTCCACTTGGCCGGGAGCGTCGCCGAGGGGGCGGGGGTCGACGCGGCGACCGCGGCGGCGATGGGGCTCACCGACGCAACTTCCTCGTCGACCGTCTCGCCATCGAGGGGCGCGGCGGCGGCTGGCTCCGCGGGCGCGGGCGCCGGAGCCGCGGCGCTGTCGACGGCCGGGGCGGGCTCGCCGGCCGCGGGCTCGTTGGCGGCCACCGGTTCGCCGGCGTCCTTGCCGCCGCAGGCGACGAGGCCCAGCGCGAGGATCGAGCAGAGCAGCAGACGGGTCATGCCAGGTCTCCCCAAGGAACGATGCTGGTTTGGAGCCGGCCTGCGGCCCCGGAGTTCAACCGTTTTCGGGCCGCCGGCGCCCGGCCGGGCCTCAGCGCAGCCCCTGCAGGTAGGAGGCCAGGGCGCGCATTTCCGCGTCGCTGAGCTTGGCCGCGACGACCTGCATCATGTCGTTGGCCACGGGCTTGCGCTCGCCGCTGGCGAAGGCCTTGAGCTGGTTGTAGGCGTACAGCGAATGCTGGGCGCGCACGGCGGGGTACTGGGCCGGGCCGTTGCCCTTGCCTTCCGGGCCGTGGCAGGCGGTGCAGGCCGGCAGGCCGCGCGCGACATCGCCGTTCCGGTACAGCTTCTCGCCGGCGGCGACGAGCGAGGGGTCGGCCTCGAGGCCCTGCAGCGGCTGCTGCGAGAAATAGGCCGCGAGGTCGGCCATGTCCTGCTCGGACAGGAGCATGGCGTTCGGCGCCATGATCACGTTGTTGCGGATGCCCTGCTTGAACAGCGCGAGCTGCGCCGCGAGGTAGCTCGCGTGCTGGCCGGCGAGGTTCGGCCACTCCGGGTTGATGATGTTGTTGCCGTTCACGCCGTGGCAGGCGCCGCACACGGCGGCCTTCTGTGCGCCGGCTGCAGCATCGCCCGTCACCGCCAGCGCGGGGGCCGGGCCGAGGACGGAAACCAGCGAGATCGCGGCAATCCAGGTCTTCATCATCGCCAAGCTCCATTGCGCGAGGGGACGGGGCCGATAGCGTTGGACGGCCTGCCGTCGTGCAATGCATTATACGCATTGCCGCCGACCCTGGCGTCGACCTCCGCGCAATGTCTGCCTACCCGAACGCCCGGTTCCTGAAGAGCGCCCACGCCCCGAGCGATTTCTGCGAGGACTTCGGGGTCGAGGTGGCGTTTTCGGGCCGGTCCAACAGCGGCAAGTCCAGCGCCATCAACGCCATCGTCCACCGCCGCGACCTCGCCCGGACCAGCAAGACGCCGGGCCGGACCCAGCTGGTCAACTTCTTCGAGCTCGCGCCGGGGCAGCGGCTCGTCGACCTGCCGGGCTACGGCTATGCCAAGGTGCCGCCCGCCCTGCGCCAGCACTGGCGCGGGCTCATGGACGCCTACTTCGGCTCCAGGACTTCGCTGTCGGGCCTGTTCATCGTCATGGACGCCCGCCGCCCGCTGGCCGACACCGACTGGCAGATGATCGAGATGACCGCGGCCCGGGGCTGCAATGCCCACGTGCTGCTGTCGAAGAGCGACAAGCTTTCGCGCAACGAGGCGCGCGAGACGCTGCGCCGGGCGCGCTCGGAGCTGGGGGAGTCGGCCACGGCGCAGCTGTTCTCGGCGGTCACCAAGGAAGGAATCGACGATGCGCGACGCGTGCTCAAGGCGATGCTGGCCCGTGAAGGAACAGCGGCCTGGGCCCCGGAGCCGCTCGTCCAGCCCTGGGAACGGCGTGGCTGAGGCGCGACCCGCATGAGCACCCGCAACCTGAATTTCCTCCTGCGTCCCCGCTCGGTGGCGGTCATCGGCGCGTCCGACCGGCCGCACAGCGTCGGCGCGACCGTGATCCGCAACATGCTGTCGGGCGGTTTCACCGGTCCGGTCTGGCCGGTCAACCTGCGGCACGCGACGATCGCCGGGCAGAAGGCCTACCGGTCGGTGGGCAAGCTGCCGGAAGCGCCCGATCTCGCGGTGATCTGCACACCACCCGAGGCCATCCCGGGACTGATCGCCGAACTCGGCGCGCGCGGCTGCCGCGCCGCGGCGGTCCTGACCGCCGGGCTCGAGACCGTCCGCCTCGAGGACGGCCGCAACGGCGTGCAGGCGATGCTGGAGGCGGCGCGACCCTACTGCCTGCGCATCCTCGGCCCGAACGGCGTCGGGCTGCTGGTGCCGGGCATCGGCCTCAATGCCAGCTTCGCCCACGTCAACGCCAAGCAGGGCGAGGTCGCCTTCATTTCCCAGTCGGGTGCGTTGACGACCGCCATGCTCGACTGGGCGCGCTCCAACCTCTTCGGCTTCTCGCACTTCATCTCGCTCGGCAATTCCGCCGACGTGGACTTCGGCGACCTGCTCGACTACCTGGCGACCGACGCCGATTCACGCGCAATCCTGCTCTACATGGAATCCGTCAGCGCCGCGCGCAAGTTCATGTCGGCCGCCCGCGCGGCGGCGCGCAACAAGCCCGTCATCGTGGTCAAGGCCGGCCGCAACCCGGCCGCGGCGAAGGCTGCGGCCTCGCACACCGGCGCCATGACGGGCGTGGACGACGTCTATGACGCCGCCTTCCGCCGCGCCGGCATGCTGCGGGTGGACACCACGCGCGAGCTGTTCGGCGCGGCCGAGACGCTGGCGCGCATCCGCGGGGTCAAGGGCAACCGGCTGGCGATCGTCAGCAACGGGGGCGGACCGGGCGTCATGGCGACCGATGCGCTGATCCGGGGCGGCGGCCGGATCGCCGAGCTGTCGCCGGAGACCATGGCCGCGCTCGACGCGGTGCTGCCGCCGACCTGGTCGCACGGCAACCCGGTGGACATCATCGGCGACGCGCCGGCCGCGCGCTATCCGGCGGCCCTGCGCCCGGTGATGGCCGATCGCAACGCCGACGCGGTGCTGCTGATCCACGCGCCGACGGCGATCGTGCCGCCGGAGTCCATCGCCCGCGACTGCCTCGAGCTGATGACCGAGTCGCACGGGCCGACGCTGGTGTGCTGGCTCGGGGCCGACACGATCCGCCAGGCCGACGCCATGCTGGCGCACGCGGGCCTGCCGACCTTCAACACGCCGGAGGAGGCGGTCACCGGCTTCCTGCAGCTCGTCGCCTACCACGAGAACCAGCAGCTGCTGCTCGAGTTGCCGCCGTCCACGCCGGAGGAGTTCGAGCCGGATACCGAGGCCGCGCGCAGCGTCATTCGCGCGGCGCTGGCGGAGGGCCGGGAGCTGCTGACGGAACCGGAATCGAAGCGCGTCCTGTCGGCCTACTGCATCCCGGTGGTGGACACCGAGGTGGCCCGCTCGATGGAGGAGCTGGCCGACGTCGGCGCCCGCATCGGCTACCCGCTGGCCCTCAAGATCCACTCGCCCGACATCACGCACAAGACGGACGTCGGCGGCGTCGTGCTCGACATCAATTCGGAAGAGCTGCTGCTGGCGGCGGCCGAGGGGATCCAGGCACGCGCCCAGCATCGTCGTCCCGACGCCCGCATCGACGGCTTCTCCGTGCAGCGGATGATCGAGCGTGAGGGCGCGCGCGAGCTGATCGTGGGCCTGTCCACGGACGCGACCTTCGGTCCCATCGTGCTCTTCGGCCAGGGAGGCACGGCGGCCGAGATCATCGGTGACCGGGCGGTTGCGCTGCCGCCGCTCAACATGACGCTGGCGCGCGAGTTGATCCGGCGGACGCGCGTGGCCCGCCTGCTCGAGGAAACGCGGGCGCACAAGTCGGTGGACATGGCGGCGGTCGAGCTCGTGCTGGTCAAGCTGTCGCAGCTCGCGGCCGACCTGCCGGAGGTGCTCGAGCTCGACATCAATCCGCTGCTCGCCGACGCGCACGGCGTGATCGCGCTCGATGCGCGCATCCGCGTCGCCGCCACGGACCTGGGCCGGCACGGCCGGTTCGCCATCCGGCCCTACCCGAAGGAACTGGAGGAAAGGGTCGAGGTCGGCGGAAGGTCGCTGCTGCTGCGGCCGATCCGGCCGGAGGACCGCGCCAAGCACGAGGCCTTCCTCGCGCGCAACACGCCGACGGACATGCACGCACGGTTCTTCCGCATGGTGCGCGAGCTGCCGCCGTCCGAGCTGGCGCGCTTCACGCAGATCGACTACGAGCGGGAGATGGCCTTCATCGCGGTGGGCGAGGACGACCAGGGCGTCGAGGAGACGCTCGGGGTCGCGCGCGCCTATGCCGACCCGGACAACGTCGAGGCGGAGTTCGCCATCATCGTGCGTTCGGACCTGAAGGGTCTCGGCCTGGGCGCCGCGCTGCTGACCAAGCTGATCGACTACTGCCGCGGCCGCGGCACGCTGCGGCTCATTGGCGAGGCTTTCGCCGACAACGACCGGATGCTGCGGCTGGCGCGCGAGTGCGGCTTCAGGATCACCGGCCGCCACGACGGCATCGTCGGCCTCGCGCTCGACCTCCAGGCACAGACACCGGAGGCGGCCCCGGCTAGCTAGTGGGGGACGCCATCCGCCTCCCGCGAGGAACAGGCCGCGTCCCGGCCTAGTCGTCGGCGCAGAAGAAGAAACAGCAGCGCCCGAGGTCGAGGAACTCGTGCTGCTTGCTGAAGATCTCCAGGCCCAGCTCGCGCATGGCCGGGCTGGCCAGCCGCTGTTCCAGCTCGCTGGCGTCGTGCGCCCAGGTCTCGACGAGTCCGTCGAAGGGTTCCTCGGTGCCGCGCTCCATCACGATGCGGTCGTTGGCCTCGACGGCCAGGGTCGTGCTGAAGGAGACGCGCTCGGCGGCGACCTGCCTGGCGAGGCGCTGCCACAGCAGCTTGTACTCCTCCCAGTGCCGCCGGAAGTCGGCCGGCGACAGGTCGGGGTGGCGGCGCAGGCACTGGACGTACTTGATCATGGCCGGGTCCGGGAGGCGCGGGACATCACTGCCAACAGCATAGCCGGGGCGGGGATGGAACGGCGGCCGGCACGGGCAATCTGTCGAACCGTGCACACAAAAATCCCGGCGGATCGCTGGGATCCGCCGGGCAGTTGAACCCGGCTTGGGGATGCTTCCGGGTACGCCCGCTCAGGGAGGTAAGCGGGGAGCACCTTGCGGCGCTCAGGAATTTAGAAAGCGGTCCCGGGGGAAAGTTCCGGCGCGGGTGGTCACGTCCCGGCCGCGCAAGAAAATATTTATAAAACAAGCACTTAATGTGCTTCATCCCAGTTGGCGCCGACCCCGGTGTCCACCCGCAGCGGCACGCTCAGCGAGGCGGCGCCGGTCATGAATTCGACCACGCGGTCGCGGACCGCTTCGACCTGGTCGGCGGCGACCTCGAGCACCAGTTCGTCGTGGACCTGCATGACCAGCCGCGCGCCGGGCCGCTCGCGCTCGATCCAGTCGTCCACGGCGATCATGGCCCGCTTGATGATGTCGGCGGCGGTGCCCTGCATGGGGGCGTTGATCGCGCTGCGTTCCGCGTACTGCTGCTGCTGGCGGTTCCGCGAGCGGATGTCCGGCAGGTAGAGCCGGCGGCCGAAGACGGTCTCGACGTAACCACGGTCCTTCGCCGCCGTCCGCGTCTCGTCCATGTAGCGCTTCACGCCGGGATAGCGGTCAAAGTACCGGTCCACGTACGCCTGGGCCGTGCCGCGGTCCGTGCCCAGCTGGCGGGCCAGCCCGAACGCCGACATGCCGTAGATGAGCCCGAAGTTGATCGCCTTGGCGGCGCGCCGCTGCTCGGCCGTGACGTCCTCCGGCGCGAGGCCTAGCACCTCGGCGGCGGTGGCCTGGTGGATGTCCCGGTCCTCGGCGAAGGCCGCCAGCAGGCCCTCGTCACCGGACAGGTGCGCCATGATCCGGAGCTCGATCTGCGAGTAGTCGGCGGCCAGCAGCACCTCGCCGGGCGGGGCCACGAACGCCTGGCGGATCCGCCGCCCTTCCGGGGTGCGGATCGGGATGTTCTGCAGGTTGGGGTCGGTCGACGAGAGCCGACCGGTCACGGCCACGGCCTGGTGATAGGACGTGTGCACGCGGCCGGTGCGCGCATCAACCTGGGCCGGCAGCTTGTCGGTGTAGGTGGACTTGAGCTTGGCGAGGCCGCGGTACTCCAGGATGAGCCGCGGCAACTCGTAGTCGCCCGCCAGTTCCTCGAGCACGTCCTCCGCGGTCGAGGGCTGGCCGGTCGGCGTCTTGCGCAGCGCCGGCAGGCCGAGCTTGCCAAACAGGATTTCCTGCAGCTGCTTCGGCGAGTCCAGATTGAAGGGCTGGCCGGCGGCGCGGTGCGCCTCCTGCTCGAGCTCGGCGAGGCGCCGGGTAATCTCGACGCCCTGGCGCCGCAGCACGTCGCGGTCCACCAGCACGCCGTGGTGCTCCATGCGGAACAGCACCGGCACCAGCGGCTGCTCGACCTCCTCGTAGAGCTTCTGCAGCACGGGCTCCTTCGCGAGGCCGTCCCACAGCACGCGGTGCAGCTTGAGCGTGACGTCGGCGTCCTCCGCCGCGTACTCGGCCGCGGCATCCACCGGGACCTGGTTGAACGGGATCTGCTTCGCGCCCTTGCCGGCGACGTCCTCGTAGTGAATGGTCTCGATGCCCAGGTAGTGGCGCGCGCAGGAATCCATGTCGTGGCGCGTCGCGGTCGAGTTCAGCACGTAGGACTCGAGCATCGAGTCGTAGCGCATGCCCGAGAGCGCGATGCCGTGGTTGGCGAGCACGTGCGCGTCGTACTTGAGGTGCGCGTCGTACTTGAGGTGATGCCCGACCTTGGCCGCAGCCGGGTCCTCGAGCAGCGGCTTCAGCCGGCCGAGGACGAGGTCGCGCGGCAGCTGGTCGGGCGCGCCCGCGTAGTCGTGCCCGACGGGGACGTAGGCCGCCTCGCCCGGCTCGACGCTGAACGAGACCCCGACGATCACCGCGGCCATGTAGTCGAGGCTCGTGGTCTCGGTGTCGAAGGCGAACAGCTCGGCCTGGCGCAGCCGCCTGATCCAGGCCTCCAGGCGCGCTTCGTCCGTGACGCACTCGTAGTGCCGGGCGGCGCGGGCCGGGTCGGCCGCTGCGGCGGCCGGGGCCTGCGGCGTAGCGGCGGCTGCCTCGTCCGCGCCGGGCAGCTGGCGCAGCAGCGAGTTCAGCTCCAGGCGCGAGTACAGCTCGCGCAGCCGCGCGCTGTCCGCGGCGCGCGGCGCCAGGGCGTCCACGCTGGCCTCGAGCTCGAGGTCGCAGCGGATCGTGGCCAGGCGGCGCGACAGGTCGAGCTGCCCGAGGTTCTCGCGCAGGCTGTCGCCGACCTTGCCGGGGATCTCGGCGGCGTGCGCGACGATCGCGTCGAGCGTGCCGTACTGGTTCAGCCATTTAGCCGCAGTCTTGGGCCCGACCTTGGGCACGCCGGGAATATTGTCCGAGGTGTCGCCCACCAGCGCGAGGTAGTCCACGATCTGCTCGGGGAACACGTCGAACTTCGCCTTCACGCCGTCGCGGTCGAGGCGCGAGCCGGTCATCGTGTTCACCAGGGTGACCCTGTCGGACACCAGCTGCGCCATGTCCTTGTCGCCGGTGGAGATGACGGTCGCGATCCCGGCCTCCGCGGCGCGCAGCGCGAGCGTGCCGATCACGTCGTCGGCCTCGACGCCCGCGATGCGCAGCAGCGGCAGGCCCAGGCCCTCGACGGCGTCGAGCACCGGCTGCACCTGCGCGCGCAGGTCGTCCGGCATCGGCGGCCGGTGCGACTTGTACTCCTCGAACAGTTCATCGCGGAAGGTCCTGCCGGGCGCGTCGAAGACGACGGCGACGAGCGCGGGCGACTCTTCCTTGATCAACTTCGTCAGCATGTTCAGCACGCCGAGCACCGCGCCGGTGGGTTCCCCACGGGAGGTGGCGAGCGGCGGCAGCGCGTGGAAGGCGCGATAGAGGTACGACGAGCCGTCGACCAGGTAGAGCTTGCGCGCGTCGGCCATGCCGCTCAGGTCCCGGCGCCAGGCGGCGGCGCGTCGTCGCCCTCGTCCTTCTTCGGCGCAACCGGCTGCGCCGCGGCAGGTTCCGGGGCGGCCGGCTCAGCGGTGGCGGGCTCCGGGGCGGCCGGCGCAGCGGGCTGCGCCGGCCCCGTGCGGATCTCGACGGGCGTGGTCACGCCCTCGTCCGGCAGGTACAGCGGGCCCGTCTGGCCGCAGGCAGCCAGCAGGCAGGCGAGGATGGCGCAGGCGGTGGTCAACGGCAGCGGATGTCGCATCGGGGTCCCCGGGTCCGGCAAGGCCGGAGTATAGGCCAGCCGGCGCGCCGGGCCGCGTCAGGGCGGGCCCGGCCGCGCGCCCCGCTCGAGCACCGCGATCGTCAGCCGCGACACGCAGACCAGCCGGCCACGATCGTCGCGGATCTCGACGGACCAGACCTGGCTGCGGCTGCCGAGTTGGATCGGCCTCGCGGTGCCGGTGACGTAGCCATGCTTTACCGGCCGGAGGTGGTTGGCGTTGATCTCCTGGCCGACCACGAGCAGGCGCGCGGGATCCACGGTCAGCGCGGCGCCATAGCTGCCGAGCGTCTCGGCCAGCACCAGCGAGGCACCGCCGTGCAGCAGCCCGTAGGGCTGGCGGGTGCGCGCGTCCACCGGCATGCGCGCCTCGAGGGAGTCCGGGCCGCAGGCCGTGTACTCGATGCCGAGATGCTCCATCATCGTGCCGGGACGGGTCGCGTTCAGCTCGGCCACCGTGGGGGGCCGGAACCAGATCGCCTTGGCTTCCTGGGTCATGGGGCACCGCCGGCGACGGATGTCGCCCGCAGGCATTATCGGCGAGAACGGGCGCGGCCGCGCCGCTGCGTTTGCGGATGCACGGCCGATTTCGCCGGGGTAGGCTCGGGTGACCTCGATGCGGGAGTCCGGGCCATGACCCTCGTGGACGTGTGGATGCAGCACCCGACTGCGCGCTTCCTCGCGCAGCCGATGTTCGAGTCGCTGCGCCGCTGGACGGGGCAGTCCCTCGCAGGTGATCTGCCCCTGGCCGCGACGCTCGGCGCCATGAACGCGGCCGGCGTCACCCTGGGCCTGCTGGCGGCCTGGCACGGGCCCCAGGGCGAGTTGATCGGCAACGACGAAGTGGCGGCGTGGATCCGGCAGGAACCGGCGCGCCTGCGCGGCCTGGCGGCGGTGGACGTCGCGCGGCCGATGGACGCGGTCCGCGAGCTGCGCCGCTGCGTGAAGTCGCTGGGCCTCGTCGGGCTGCGCATCGTGCCGTGGTTGTGGGGCTGGCCGCCGGACGACCGCCGCTACTACCCGCTGTACGCCGAGTGCGTCGAGCTCGACGTGCCGGTCGGCCTGCAGGTCGGGCACACCGGCCCGCTGCGGTCCTCCGAGCCCGGCCGGCCGATTCCCTACCTCGAGCACGTCGCGCTGGAGTTTCCCGAGCTGCGCATCGTCGCTGGCCATGTCGGCGTGCCCTGGACCCAGGAGATGCTCTCGCTCGCGACCAGGTTCCCGAACGTCTACGTCGACACCTCTGCCTGGAAGCTCTCGCGCCTGCCCGCGGACTTCGTCGCGTTCATGCGCGGACACGGGGCCCGCAAGGTGATGTTCGGGACCAACTACCCGATGCTCTCCGCCGCGCAGTGTCTCGAGGGCCTCGGGGATCTCGGCCTCGACGCGGAGGCGACGGGGCTGTTCCTCGGCGGCAACGCGATCCGCGTCTTCCGCCTGGGCGCGGCCTGACCCCGCCGGCGGGGCCCGGAGCCTATAATTCCGGCCGGGCCGGGAAGGGGAGAACGTCGTGTCCGCAGCATTCGTCGTGCCGGCGCCGGCGGCGCCGTCGGTGGCCGTCATCGGCACCGACGCGCGTTTCCCGGTGCGCCGCATCTTCTGCGTCGGCCGCAACTATCCCGAGCACGTGCGCGAGATGGGCGGCGACCCGTTGCGCGAGCCGCCGATCTTCTTCACCAAGCCGGCCGACGCCGTCGTGCCCTCCGGCACGGACGTGCCCTATCCGCCGCGGACCGCCAACCTGCATCACGAGATCGAGCTCGTGGTGGCGATCGGCCGTGGCGGCTCCGGGATCGCCGTCGAGCTGGCCCTGGGGCACGTGTTCGGCTACGCGGTCGGCAACGACCTGACGCGACGCGACCTGCAGGCCGTCGCCAGGAAGGCGGGCGCACCCTGGGACATGGCCAAGGGCTTCGACGCCTCGGCGCCGGTCTCCCCCATCCAGCCGGCCGCGGCCATCGGGCACGTCGGGCGCGGGCGCATCTGGCTGGCGGTCAACGGCGGGATGCGCCAGCAGGCGGACGTGGGCGACATGATCTGGAGCGTGCCGGAGATCATCGCGGAACTGTCCACCTATTGCCGGCTGGCGCCCGGCGACCTCATCTTCACGGGCACGCCGGCGGGCGTCGGGCCGCTGGTTGCAGGCGATACCGTGAACGGCGGCATCGACGGCGTGGCCACGCTCGAGCACAGGATCGTCGCAGCATGAAGCTCTACACCTACTATCGCAGTTCCGCCGCCTATCGCGTGCGCATCGCGCTCAACGTCAAGGAGCTGGGAGTCCTGTACATCCCGAAACACCTGTTACGCGAGGGCGGTGAGCACCAGCTGGACGACTACCTCGCGCTCAACCCGCAGGGGCTCGTCCCCGCCCTCGAGCACCAGGGACGCGTGATCGGCCAGTCGCTCGCGATCATCGAGTACCTCGACGAGATCCAGCCGGAACCGCCGCTGTTGCCCGACGACCCGGGCGAGCGGGCCGTGGTCCGTTCCATGGCGATGGCGATTGCCTGCGACATTCATCCGCTCAACAACCTGCGCGTGCTGAACTACCTGAAGGGGCCTCTCGGCCACGACGAGGCGGCGGTGGGCCGGTGGTATGCGCACTGGGTGGCCGAAGGCTTCCGCGGGCTCGAGGAAATGGCGAAGCGCAGCTCGGCAGATGGCCGGCACCTGTATGGCGGCTCGGTGACGCTGGCCGACGTCGTGCTGGTGCCGCAGATGTACAACGCGCGCCGCTTCCGCTGCGACCTCGCGCCGTATCCGACGCTGGTGGCGATCAGCACGTACCTCGAGTCGCTGCCGCCGTTCCAGGCGGCCCGGCCCGAGGCGCAGCCGGACGCCGAGGCCTGATCCGCCCGGGAGGCAGACGATGACCGAACGCGACGACCGGCAGCTCGAGTCCCTGATGCGGGACGTCCACTGGGACTTCGACCGCGACATGAGCTACGGCGAGTACCTGCAGCTCGACAAGGTGCTCGCCGCGCAGCGTCCGCTGTCGGGGCAGCACGACGAGATGCTGTTCATCATCATCCACCAGGCGAGCGAGCTGTGGCTGAAGCTCTGCCTGCACGAGCTGCTGGCCACGCGCGACCAGGTCCGCGACGACGAGCTCGAGCCCGCGTTCAAGATGCTGTCGCGCGTCGCGCGCACCCAGGCGCAGATGATCCAGTCCTGGGACGTGCTCGCCACCATGACGCCGGCGGACTACACGCGCTTCCGCGACGCGCTCGGGCACAGCTCGGGCTTCCAGTCCTGGCAGTACCGGCACCTGGAGTTCCTGCTGGGCGCGAAGGACGCGCGCATGATCGAGGTGCACGCGGCAAATCCGCAGGCCTACGCGCAGCTGGCGCAGGCGCTCGAGGAACCGAGCCTCTACGACGAGTGCCTGCGGCTGCTCGAGCGGCGCGGCTTCGACATCCCGGAGGAGCGCCTCGAGCGCGACTTCAGCGGGCCCTATGAGCCCCACCCGCTGGTGGAGGAAGCCTGGCTCGAGGTCTACCGCGAGTCGGACCGCCACTGGGA
>JAGTSG010000030.1 GCA_018261655.1 Pseudomonadota bacterium
CGAGGCGCTGGGCAGGACCGTCGTACACCTCGGTCCGACGGGCTTCGGCCAGGCGACCAAGGCCACCAACCAGATCATGTGCGCCGGCATCATCCAGGCGGTCGGCGAGGCGATGGCCTTTGCCCGCGCCGAGGGCCTGCCGCTCGAGCGGGTGATCGAGACGCTCGGCCAGGGCGCCGGCTCGAGCTGGTATTTCGTGCACCGTGCGCCGTTCATGGCCCGCGGCGAGTTCCCCGCGGGTTTCCGCGTGCGCCTGCACGAGAAGGACCTGAGGATCTGCCGCGACATGGCGGCCCGGCGCGGCGCCCACCTGCCCATCGTCGAGACCACGCTGATGCACTACCGCAAGCTGATCGAGGTCGGGCACGGCGACGAGGACATCTCGACGATCTTCCGGCTCAAGGCCGCGCTGTTCGGCGACGCGGATGAATCCCGGGACTGACGCCGCGCCTCGCGGCGGGGACGATGCGCCCGCGCCGCGCTTCTACCTGCCGGACTTCTGCGCGCCCGGCCACGTGCTCGCGGTGGTGCTGATCGCCGAGCTCGTCGCCATCCTGCTGACCCTCGGCCGCTACGGCATCGCCGAGGACTTCTGGCCGGACCTGGCGCGCACCTCGCTGTTCCTGCTGTGGGTCGGGCTCGGGACCGCCGCGATCCTGTGCGCCGCGCGGCCGGCGCTGTCGCGGATGGACGCGCGGCGCGGCAGCCTCATCGCGCTCGGCATCATCCTCGCGGTGACGGCGATCGTGACCGAGGCAGCCTGGTGGTTCGCCGGCGCGGCCGGCCGCCTGCTGGGGCTCGGCCAGGGCGACCTCGGCGCCAGCCACCTGCGGTTCCTGCTGCGCAACCTGTCGGTCGGCGCGATCGCGGGCGGCCTCGCGCTCCGGTATTTCTACGTGTCGCAGCAGTGGAAGCGCAACGTCGAGGCGGAGGCCTCGGCGCGCGTCCGCGCGCTGCAGGCGCGCATCCGCCCGCACTTCCTGTTCAACAGCATGAACACCATCGCCGCGCTGACGCGGTCCGATCCGGCGCGCGCCGAGGAGGCGGTGACGGACCTCGCCGAGCTGTTCCGCGCCGCGCTGCGCGAGACGCGCGAGCGCATCCGGCTCGAGGAGGAGATCGACATCGCGCGCACCTACGCGCGGATCGAGGGACTGCGGCTCGGCGACCGGCTGCGCGTGGAATGGGCGCTCGACGGCCTGCCCGGCGACGCGCTGGTCCCCGCGCTGGTGCTGCAGCCGCTGGTCGAGAACGCCGTCTACCACGGCGTCGAGCCGCTGGCGGGCGGCGGCACCGTGCAGGTCCGCGGCGCGCGCGACGGTCGCTTCGTCGAGCTGACGGTGGACAACCCCGTGGACCCGGCGCGCCCGCGGCGCGTGGCCGGCAGCGGCATCGGGCTCGACAACGTCCGCCAGCGCCTCAATCTGATGTTCCCGGGCGAGGGCACGCTGCGCTGGGCGCAGGATGACGGGCGCTTCGTCGCCACGCTGCGCTTCCCGGTGGTGCAGGCGGCGCCATGACGCTGCGGGTGCTCATCGTGGACGACGAGCCGCCGGCCCGTTCGAGGCTCAGGCAGCTGCTGGAGGAGGTTCCCGACGCCATCTGCGTGGGCGAGGCCGCGAGCGGCGAGGAGGCGCTGGCCGTCGCCGAGGAGGCCGTGCCCGACGTGGTGCTGCTCGACATCCGCATGCCCGGCCTCGGCGGCCTGGAGGCCGCGCGGCGCCTGGCCGCGCTCGCCGAGCCGCCGGCAGTGATCTTCACCACGGCCTACGAGCAGCACGCGCTGGAGGCCTTCGAAGCCCAGGCCTCCGGCTACCTGCTGAAGCCGGTGCGCCGCGACCGCCTGGTCGCCGCACTCGACCGGGCGCGCCGCCCGAGCCGCGCGCAGCTCGCCGGCATGAAGGGCGGCGACGCCGCGTTGCGCCGCGCGCACGTCTCGGCCCGGGTGCGCGACCAGGTCAGGCTCATTCCCGTGGCCGACGTGGTGTGCTTCGTGGCCGAGCAGAAGTACACGACCGTCCGCCACCCGGGTGGCGAGGACCTCATCGACGATTCCCTGCGCTCGCTCGAGGACGAGTTCGGCCCGCTGTTCGTTCGCATCCACCGCAACGCGCTGGTGGCGGTGTCGCAGGTCGAGGCGCTGGAGAAGGACCCGGACGGCCATGTCTGGGTCCGGTTGCGCAACGGCGGCGGCCGGCTGCAGGTCAGCCGTCGCCTGGCGGCGGACGTCCAGCGCCGCCTGCGCTGAGCCGACGGCGCCCCGCCCCGCACGGCGCCTGGGGACCGCGCCGCGCAGGCCCGCCCCGGCCTCAACGCCTGCGTGGATCATGGCAGAATGCCGCGATGCAGAATCGACTCCGGATCGCCACGCGCCGCAGCCGCCTCGCCCTCTGGCAGGCCGAGCACGTCGCCGCCCTGTTG
Organism: Pseudomonadota bacterium; assembly: GCA_018261655.1. Taxonomy (GTDB): domain Bacteria; phylum Pseudomonadota; class Gammaproteobacteria; order Steroidobacterales; family Steroidobacteraceae; genus SG8-30. Next base: position 2,422 of record JAGTSG010000030.1, read on the forward strand.
CGGGCGGCCCACCCGGGCCTCGACGTGGAGCTCGTCCCGATGGTCACCGAGGGTGACCGGATCCTCGACCGGGCCCTGGCCGAGGTCGGCGGCAAGGGACTGTTCATCAAGGAGCTCGAGGTCGCCATGTTCGAGGGGCGCGCCGACCTGGCCGTGCACTCCATGAAGGACGTGCCGGCCGACCTGCCCGACGGCATGGTCCTCGCCACGGTACTCGAGCGGGCGGACCCGCGCGACGCGTTCGTCTCCAACCGCTTCCGCACGCTGGCCGAGCTGCCCTCCGGCGCCCGGGTCGGCACCTCGAGCCTGCGCCGGCAGTGCCAGCTGCGGCACACCCGCCCGGACCTCGAGATCGTCCAGCTGCGAGGCAACGTGGACACGCGCCTGAGGAAGCTCGACGAGGGGCAGTACGACGCCATCATCCTCGCGGCTGCCGGACTCAAGCGCCTCGGCCTCGACGCGCGCATCGCCTCGCTGGTGCCCACCGAGGCCTCCCTGCCCGCCGTCGGCCAGGGCGTGATCGGCATCGAGTGCCGCGGCGACGACGCGCGGACGCGGCGCTGGCTGGCGCCGCTCGAGCATGCCCCGACGCGGACCTGCCTCACGGCCGAGCGGGCCTTTGCCGCGCGGCTGCAGGGCAGTTGCCAGTCGCCGGTGGCGGGGTTCGCGGAACTCGACGCCGCGGGACTGCGCGTGCGCGGCCTGGTCGGCGCCCCGGACGGCAGCCAGGTCTTCACGAGCGAGACCCATGGCGCGCCGGCCGACGCGATCGCGCTGGGCGACGGCCTCGCGGCGCGTCTCCTCGACGCAGGCGCGGGTCCCCTCCTCGCCGCCTTGCGAGCTGCGGCCGGACACTGACCGCCATGAGCCGCCTGACCGGTGTCGGCGTCCTCGTCACGCGACCGGATCACCAGGCGCACCATCTCTGCCGCCTGATCGAGGCCGAGGGCGGCATCGCCGTCGGCCTGCCGGCACTCGACATCCGGGCTGCCGCCGACCGGCCGGCGATCAAGGCGGCGATCGGCCCGGTGGACCGCTTCAGCCTCCTGGTCTTCGTCAGCGCCAACGCCGTGCGCTTCGGCGGCGACCTGCTCGGCCAGCGGCGCGACCTGCGCATCGCCGCCATCGGCAAGGCGACGGCGCTCGCGCTCAATGTCGCCGGCCACCGCGTGTCGATCATCCCCCGCGGCGGATCCGACAGCGAGACCCTGCTGGCGACGCCGGAGCTGCGCCACATGGCCGGCCAGCGGGTGCTGATCGTGCGCGGGCGCGGCGGGCGCGAGCTGCTCGGCGAGACGCTCGCCAGCCGCGGCGCGGAAGTGGTGTACGCGGAGGTGTACGAGCGCCAGCCGGCGCATCCCTCGCGCGAGAAGCTCGCCGAAATCGAGGAACTGTGGCGCCACGGGGGCATCAACGTCTACACGGCCACGAGCTCCGAGCTGCTCGAGGCGCTGATCGGCATCGTCACGCCGCGCTGCCGCGAACTGATGGACTCCACCGCACTGCTCACCGGCGCCGCGCGCGTCGCGGAACGCGCCGCGGGCTTCGGCCTCGGCTCGCCGGTCATCCTCGCGCACGCGCCCGACGACGAGGCCCTCGTGCAGGCCCTCGTGGACTGGCGCGAGAGCCGGATCCGGCCGCCTCAGCCCTGAGGCGACGTACCCTGCGCGCGGGCCAGCGCGTCGGGCGCGTAATCGAACGAGTCGAAGACGATGCGGCCCGGGTCGGCGCCGTGGCGCGGCAGCGTCTCGCGCACGGCCGCGACCATCTCCGGCGGGCCGGCCGCGTAGAGGTCGGCCTCGGCCAGCGGCACACCGCTCGCGACGACGGCCTCGTGGACGAGGCCGCGGAAGGCGTCGCCGCCCTCCTCCCCGGGGGCCAGCGCCGGGACGTAGCGGAACCGCGGCACGCGCGCCATGAGCTCCCTCAGCCAGCCGTCCTCGTACAGGTCCTGCGGCGAGCGCGCGCCCCAGAACAGCGTGACCGGCCGCTCGATGCCGGTCTCCAGCACGTGGCGCAGGATGGCCTTCATCGGGGCGTAGCCGGTGCCGCCGGCCACCAGCACGACCGCGCCCGTGCCGGGCCGGTAGGTCAGCTGGCCGAGCGGTCCCTCGATCCTGAGCAGCGTGCCCGCGGTCATCGACTCGAAGACCTGGGTCGTGAACTCCCCGCGGCTGCTGCGCTTGACGTGCAGCTCGAGCAGCGCGTGGTCGTGCGGCGGGTTGGCCAGCGAAAAGCTGCGCCGCCGGCCGCCGGAGAGCATCACGTCGATGTACTGGCCGGGCTGCCATGCGAACGGCTCGATGGCGGGCAGGCGCAGCCACAGGCCCATGACGTCCGGCGCGAGCCGCTGCAGGCGCTGCACGCGGCAGGGCAGGCTGCGGATCTGCACGTCGGTGACCGACTGGATCTGCCGCGTCTCGACCGTGAGCGGGCCCTCGGCGCGCGCCTGGCACAGCAGCACGTCGCCCGCCTGCTCTTCCTCAGCGGTCAGCGCGGCCGGCCGGCCGCGCGGGTAACGGACCCGGCCGCTCAGGATCCGCGCCCGGCAGGAGCCGCAGCGTCCTGCCCGGCAGCTGTGCGGCAGGTTGAGACCGGCGCGCAGCGCCGCCTCGAGGATCGGCTCGTCCGGCTCGACCTCGATGCATTCGCCCGTTGGCACCAGCGTCACGCGCATCTCGCAGCCCTGTCCCGTGAGGGGCCGCTATTATCCCTGCCGGGCGCGCGGACTGCGCGCCGTGCTGGAGCAGGGCCCGGATGACGGACTTCGTGATCATCGGCTGCGGGTACGTCGGCGAGCGGCTGGCGCGCCGACTGCACGGCCGCGTGACGGCCCTCGTCCGCACCGCGGCCCGCGCGGACGAACTGCGTGCCGCCGGCCTCGACGCGCACGAAGTGGACCTCGACACCCAGGGCGGCGGCGCAGGACTGCCCGTGGACACCGCGGGCCGTGTGCTCTTCTACCTGGCGCCGCCGCCCGGATCCGGCCCGCACGACCCGCGGCTGCGCGGCTGCCTCGCAGCCCTGCGCGGACTCCCGGCGCGTGTCGTGTACATGAGCACGACAGGCGTTTACGGCAATGCGGCGGGCCAGGACGTGGACGAGGAGCGCCCGCCGGCCCCGACGACGGACCGTGCCCGCGCGCGCGTGGACGCCGAGCAGGCCGTCCGGGCCTTCTGCGGGGAGGCCGGCGTGGAGTGGGCCATCCTGCGGGTGCCGGGCATCTACGGGCCCGGGCGGCTGCCCCTCGAGCGCATCCGGCGCGGCGAGCCTGTGATCAGCGAGGCCGAGGCCGGGCCGGGGAACCGGATACACGTGGACGACCTCGTGCGGGTCTGCGTCGCGGCAGGCACGGCCGCCGCCGCTGCGAACCGCGTCTACAACGTCGGCGATGGCAACCCGGCGAGCGCGACGACCTACTTCAAGGCCGTCGCGCGGCTCGCCGGGCTGCCCGAGCCGCCATCCGTGTCGCGCGACGAGGCCCGCCAGCGGATGTCGCCGATGGCCTGGTCCTTCCTCGGCGACTCTAGGCGGGTGGACACCACCCGGATGCATCGCGAGCTCGGCGTGGAGATCCGCTACCGGGACCTCGATGAAGGGATCCGCGCGAGCCTCGCCGAGGAGGGATCAGACCCCACTCTGTCCCCACGGCCGGGACAGAGTGGGGTCTGACCCCTCCGTTCACCCGTGCGCGATGGGCGTCTCAGTGAACAGGTAGTCCTTCAGTTCCTTCGAGAACTTGGGGTCGCTCCGCCGGATCCACTCGAGCACCATTGCCGCGTGCTCTTTCTCCTCGTCGCGGTTGTGCGCAAGGATCGCCCGGAGCGACTCGTCCTTGCAGGCATCGACGCGCTGGTTGTACCAGTCGACCGCCTCGAGCTCCTCCATCAGCGACACGATGGCACGATGCATGTCGCGCGTCTCGTCGGTCAGTTCTTCGACGGGCTCGTGGTACCCCTCGTTGGACATCGTGATTCCCCTTTGACTCTTCAGTGGCGTCGGGCCGGCCGCGACCTGATTCTGTCGCGCAAGATGCGCCGGTTCATTCGCAATTGCCGCGTACCTCTCAGAGCCCCAGCGACGGCCAGAGCTCGTCCACGCGGCGCCGGATCTCCTCGCTCATGCGGATCGGGCGGCCCCATGCGCGTTGCGTCTCGCCCGGGAACTTGTTGGTCGCGTCGAAGCCGATCTTGCCGCCGAGCCCGCTGACCGGCGAGGCGAAGTCGAGATAGTCGATCGGCGTGTTCTCCAGGATCACGGTGTCGCGCGCCGGGTCCATGCGCGTGGTCATGGCCCAGATAACGTCCTTCCAGTCGCGCGCGTTGACGTCGTCGTCGGTGACGATGACGAACTTGGTGTACATGAACTGCCTGAGGTAGGACCACACGCCCATCATCACGCGCTTGGCGTGCCCGGGGTACTGCTTGCGCATGGTCACCACGGCGAGGCGGTAGGAGCAGCCCTCCGGCGGCAGGTAGAAGTCGGTAATCTCCGGGAACTGCTTGCGCAGCAGCGGCACGAACACCTCGTTGAGCGCGACGCCGAGGATCGCGGGTTCGTCGGGCGGGCGGCCGGTGTAGGTGCTGTGGTAGATCGGGCGTTCGCGGTGCGTCATGCGCTCGACGGTGAACACGGGAAAGCGCTCGACCTCGTTGTAGTAGCCGGTGTGGTCGCCGAAAGGACCCTCGTCCGCCATGTCGTCGGGCCGGATGTGGCCCTCCAGCACGATCTCCGCGCTAGCCGGGACCTGCAGGTCGCTGGTGGCGCAGCGTACGAGCTCGGTCCGGCTGCCGCGCAGCAGGCCGGCGAAGGCGTACTCGGACAGGGTGTCGGGCACCGGCGTCACCGCGGCCAGGATCGTCGCCGGGTCCGCCCCGAGCGCGACGGCCACCGGGAAGGGCTCGCCCGGATGCGCGGCCTGCCAGTCGCGGAAATCGAGCGCGCCTCCGCGATGCGACAGCCAGCGCATGATGGTGCGGTTGGGCCCGATCACCTGCTGCCGGTAGATCCCCATGTTCTGCCTGGGCTTGCCGGGGCCACGTGTGACGACCAGTCCCCAGGTGATCAGCGGACCGGCGTCCTCCGGCCAGCAGGTCTGCAGCGGCAGGCGGGCCAGGTCCAGCTGGGCGCCTTCGACCACGACCTCCTGGCAGGGCGCGTGCCGGACCTCCTTCGGCGCCATGTCGAGCACCTTGCGGAACATCGGCAGCTTCTCCAGCGCATCGCGGAACCCGCGCGGCGCCTCGGGTTCCTTCAGCGCGGCGAGCAGCTCGCCGACGTCGCGCAGCTCGGCGATGCTGTCGCGCCCGAGCGCGAGCGCCACGCGCTCGGGCGTGCCGAAGAGGTTGCCCAGCACCGGCATGCCGGAACCGGTCGGCCGCTCGAACAGCAGCGCGGGGCCGCCCGCCTTGAGCGTCCGGTCGCAGATCTCGGTCATCTCGAGTCTCGGGCTGACCTCGGCCCCGATCCGGCGCAGCAGGCCGCGCGACTCGAGCTGGTCCAGGAAGTCGCGCAGGTCTCGATACTGCATGGCGGGTTGTCCGGCTGGCGGGAGGCGCCGGCTTCAAGTCTGTCGCGCTTGCGGTCCCGGCTCAAGCGACCCGGCGAGCGGCGATCGCGCCGTGCGCCGGGATGCGGTGTTAGTCTGCGAGCATGGACTTTGACAACCCGTCACGCGAGGAAATCGAGCGGCGGCTCGGCACGGTGAAGACCCTCGCCGTCATCGGCCTGTCGGACAACCCGCTGCGGACGAGCTACGCCGTGTCGGCGGCGATGCAGCGCTGGGGCTATCGCATCGTCCCGGTCAACCCCGGGATCCGCGGGGCGCTCGGCGAGCCGGCACACCCCACGCTGTCCGCCGCCGTGGCCACCCTCGGCCCCAGGACGCCCATCGACCTCGTCAACGTGTTCCGGCGTCCCGCACACGTCGCGGAGATCGTCGACGAGTGCGTCCGGCTGGGCCTGCCCGCCCTCTGGCTGCAGGAGGGCGTGGTGGACGCGGCCGCTGCCCAGCGTGCCCGGGCCGCCGGGCTGTTCGTGGTCATGGGCCGCTGCATCATGAAGGACCGCGCCCGGATGTGATGGCCTCCTAACGGGTGGTGTAGATGGCGCCCGGGTCCATCCCTGGGCCATCGCTGCCCACGGCCACGAAGCGGCTGTTGCCCCAGGCCAGGCCGCCTCCACTGAAGTCGGTGCCGATGTAAAAGGTCTGCCACGTGGCGCCGTCGTCCGAGGTGACCGCACCGCTGGAGACCACTCCGTACGCCATCAGTATCGTGTCCGAGCTCGCGATGCCCAGGAAGCTGGAGGTGCTGGGCGTGTAGACGGGCGTCCAGTTCGTCCCGTCCGGGCTCAGGAAGAGCCGGCCACCGATACCGCCGGCAATGAACCGGCTGCCGTCCCAGATGACACACAGGGTGGTCGGCGAATCGGCACTGATCACGACCTCGGTCCAGGTCAGGCCATCCTGGGATACCAGCAGCCGGCCATCATTCGGGAAGGCACTCGCCATGGTCGAGGCCACGAAGAGCTGCCCCGACCACGCCAGGCCGGTGATGGAGCGCCCGCTCTGCGGCACCGACGGGGCCGGAGACCAGGCGAGGCCATCGGTCGAGGTCAGCACGTAGGCCGTGTTGGGACCGGACAGCACGCCCGCCGCCACCAGCCGGGTCGCAGAGGCGCTCACGGCCTGCAGCAAGATCTCTTCAGAGCCGATGTGCAGGGTGGTCCAGCTCACTCCGTCGGGCGAGGACAGCACCGTGGCAGCCTCACCCGCCACCAGGAATCGTGAACCGTCCCAGGACACGCCGTTCAGGCGCCGGGTGCTGCCGGAAGTGCGGCTGGTCCAGGCGATGCCGTCGGGGGAGGTGAGAATGACGCCTCCATTGCCCACCGCGACGAACTGCGAGCCGTTCCAGACGACGTCATTGAGCCCGTTGACACCGGCCGGCGTGCGATCCAGCCAGGTGTTGGTGTCCACAACTACCGAGACATCCACGCTCAGCCGATTAGAGCTATGGCCTGCCGCATCCTCCAGCCAGACCTGGGAGGTAAAGGTGCCCAGCTCCGTGTTGGCCACGGTGAGATCACCTGTCAGCGTGCCGGACGGCACGTTGATCGCGGGCAAGGCGATGGAGGTCCGGCTGCCGTCATGGAACTGGATCCACGCCTTGGTGATGTCCAGGTCCGGATCGGCGAAATCCATCCGCGCCGCGATGGCCGACGTACCGTCGCCTTCACGCAGGAAGACGGTGTCGGGGGAGACGCTGAGATTGGAAATCTGGGGGGCAGTGCCTTCGGGTGTGTCTCCGCCGCCCCCACCACCGCAGGAGATCAACAGCAAACCCACCAGTGGCATGACGGCCCAGGCGGGCCGATGCCCAAAGCTCCATTCCTTCATGACTGCACCTCCCTGTTCCGCTGACCCGGCCGTCGCCCGGCCCTCGATCGCCACTCGGAATTGCAGGAGGTCCGCGATCGACTCGCGTCGGGCCCGGCGACCCGGTGCCATGAGAGCGACGCCCTGATGGCAGGTCTTGAGCTACTGCTCACTCACTGTTTTTGTACCGCCGCTGACCGGTCCGCACATCCGGAGTTTGTGTAGCAGGTGCAGCGCCTTGCACTGCAACGGGCCAGGTGTGGAGCCTCAACAGGTTGACGATGTTCGGGCGACGTCTGTGGATGAGTGGCTGGCCTCAGGCGGAACCCCTCGACGGGAAAAGAAAAGGCCCGCTTGCGCGGGCCTCTTCGTGTCGTGGGACGACTGGTTTACCAGCGGGCACCGCCGCCGCCACCACCGCCGCCACCGCCGCGATAGCCACCGCCACCGCCGCCGCCGCCGCGGAAGCCACCGCCACCACCGCCGCCGCCCGGCCGGCCGCCGGTGCGGGGACGATCCTGCGCCTCATTCACGCGCAGCTGGCGACCGCCCATGCTGAAGCCGTTCAGGGCTTCGATGGCCTTGGCAGCGTCACCCTGCGGCATCTCGACGAAGCCGAAACCGCGGGGACGACCGGTCTCGCGATCGGTCGGCAGGGCCACGGACTCTACCGTGCCATGCTGGCCGAAAAGCTCTTTGATTTCCGATTCCGTAGCGGAAAACGGCAGGTTTCCAACGTAGATCTTCATAGTCCTCGAATCTCTCTCACAAGCTGACGGACCAAGAGGCGCCCTGGAAAAGGCGCTTCGGTCACACACTACACGGCAGGCACGCGGTCGGGGTCGTCGAACAAGCCTGGGGCTGGTAGATCGATCCGGGGACAACGAGTCCTGTCACCTGATCGCGGTCAATTCGGCGCTGCAGGCAGGCGGTTCTCGCCTGGAAATGCAGGCCGGACGGGCAGCGATCGGCACGCAGCATACCACAAGGTCCCGAAATACAAGCAAAAACCCGTTCCGGGAGGCTGCCGGGCTTCCCCGACCGCCCTCGGGGTCAGTCCAGCCGCTTGTGGAACCGCAGCATGGCGGCCACCAGCATGACCACGAAGAACAGGGTGAGCTTGCCGAGCTGGACGGGCATGTCGGACAGGTGCGCCCCGCGCAAGACGACCCCGCGGATCAGCTCCACGAAGTGGGTCAGCGGCAGCACCTGGGCGATCCACTGCGCGGCCTTGGGCATGCCCTCGAAGGGAAAGACGAACCCCGACATCAGGATCGACGGCAGCAGGGTCATGAAGGCGACCTGGAAGGCCTGGAACTGGGTCTTGACCAGCGTCGAGATGAACAGGCCGAGCGCGAGGGTCGCCGCGATGAACAGCAGCGCGGCCGCGTACAGCTCGGCCAGGCTGCCGACGACGGGCACGCGGAACAGCAGGTGACCGATCACCAGGATCAGCGTGGTCTGGATGAGCCCGATGACGATGTAGGGCAGCAGCTTGCCCGCCATGAGCTGGCTGCTCGACACCGGGGTGGTGATCAGCAGCTCGAGGTTGCCCCGCTCGCGTTCGCGGACGATGGCGCCGGCGGTGAAGATCACCATCGTGATGTTGAGGATCGTGCCGACCAGGGCGGGCACGACCTGCACGGCGGTGCGCTTCTGCGGGTTGTACTCGACCCGGATGGTCATCGCCGGGGCCCCGCCCGGCGGCACCCCGTGGCGGCGCAGGATCGGCAACGACGACAGGCCCTGGGCGACGTTCTCGAGCGACGGCTGGCTGCCGTCCACGACGATCTGCACCACCGGGCCGGATCCGTCGGCCAGCCGCCGCTCGGGATCCTCGGCGATGACCACGCCGAGGCTGGCGTCGCCCCGCTGCATGATGTTCGCGAACTCCGCCTCGCTGTCGGCCTGCCAGGCGATGCGCATGACCTGCGTCGCAGCCAGGTCGGCGACCAGCTGCCGCGACAGGGAGCTCCGGGCCTGGTCGAGGACCACGGCGTCGAGGTCGCGGACGTCGAAGTTGATCGCGTAGCCGAACAGTGCGATCTGCATCGCCGGGATGCCGACGATCAGTCCGAAGGTCACGCGGTCCCGCCGGAGCTGCCGCGTTTCCTTCGAGGCGATCGCCGCCATGCGGCCCAGCCACTTCATGCGGCCGCCGCTTCCGCGCCGCGCCGCGACGTCGCGGCGACGAACACGTCTTCCAGCGTGGCCGGCACGCGCTCGACCGTGGCCGTCCCGGCCTGCGCCGCCAGGGCGCGGCGGACATGGTCCTCCGGGTCGGGCAGCGAGCGGTCGAGCAGGACGTGCAGCCGGCTGCCGAGCTGGGCGATGCTGAGCACGGCGGGCTCGCCCGACAGCAGGCGCCGCGCCAGCGGCAGGTCGTCAGACTCGACCTCCACGACGGTCGCGTCGATGTCCCGCGCGAGGCGTTTTGGCGGGCCCTGGGCCACGACCCGCCCGCGATCGAGGATCGCCAGCTGGTGGCAGCGCTCGGCCTCGTCCATGTAGTGGGTCGACACCAGGATGGTCGTGCCCTGGGCGACCAGCTCGAAGAGCTTCTCCCAGAAATCGCGGCGGCTCTGCGGGTCGACGGCGCTGGTGGGTTCGTCGAGCAGCAGCAGCTGCGGACGGTGCAGCGTCGCCGCCGCCAGTGCCAGGCGCTGCCGCTGGCCGCCGCTGAGGGTGCCCGCGAGCCGCCCCGCGAACTCGTCGAGGTGATACTCGCCGGTCGCCTGCGCCACGCGCGACCGCCGTTCCGCAGCGCCGAGCCCGAAGACGTTGCACATGAAGTCGAGGTTCTCGCGCACCGTGAGGTCGTCCCACAGCGAGAACCGCTGCGTCATGTAGCCGAGCCTGAGCCGCACGGTCTCGGCCTCCTTCGCTGCGTCGTGCCCGAGCACGGTCACGCTGCCCGCGGTGGGCCTGAGCAGTCCGCACATCATGCGGATCGTCGTCGACTTGCCGGAGCCGTTCGGCCCCAGGAAACCGTAGATCTGCTGCGCCGGCACGTCGAGGTCGACGCCGTCGACCGCCAGCACGTCGCCGAAGCGCCGTGTCAGCCCACGCGCAGTGATGGCGTCGCTCACCGCGCGCTGCCCCCGATTCCGATCTCGACCTCGACCGGCATGCCGGTCGGCAGCGTGGCGGCGTCCTCCTCGACCAGGTCCACTTCGGCGAGGAAGGACAGCCGGCTGCGATCGCGCTCGTTGAGCGCGTAGTACGGGGTGAATGCGGCATCGCTGCTGACGTAGCGCACGCGTCCCTTCCAGTCCCGCCCGGTGCCGTCGATGCGCACGACCGCTTCCGTGCCCGGCTGTACGCCGGCGCGGACGGGCTGCGGGATGAAGACCCGCGCGTACGGCGCGCCATCGGCGAGCATCACGACCACCGGCGCGCCGCGGGGCGGGCGATCCCCGAGCTTGTAGGGCAGCGCGTCCACCAGGCCACCTCGCGGCGCGGTGACGTCGAGCCGCCCGCGGCTGATCTCGATTTCCGCGAGCTGCGCCGCCGCGGCCTCGAGCGCCGCCTGGGCCTGGTCCAGCACCTCGCTGCGCGTGCCGCGCTCCAGCGCGAGCAGCTCTTCCCGCGCCGCGTCGCGCTCGGCGAGCGCGCCGTCGCGCGCCGCCCGCAGCCGGTCGAGGTCGTTCTGCGGCAGGAGCTTGCGCTCTACCAGCTCGGCCACGCGCCCATATTCCTTGCCCGCCGCATCGAGGCGGGCCTCGGCACCCGCGAGCCGCGCGCGGGCCGCCAGGACCTCCTCCCGCCGCGGACCGGTGACCCGCTCGGCGAGCAGCCCCTCGGCCTGCGCGACGGCGGCGCGGGCCTGCGCGAGCCGGGCGTCGGTGGCGGCCGGGTCGAGCCGGACCAGGAGCTGGCCCTGCGCCACCCGGTCGCCCTCGCGCACCAGCACTTCCAGGATCGGCTCCTGGCCCTCCGCGACCAGCTCGATGCGGTCCCGCTCCAGCGTGCCGAGCAGGACGGCGTCGCCGTCAGGGGCGCAGCCCGCGAGGACCACGGCAAGGATCGTGAGGATTGTCCTGTGCATCACGTCTGCGCTCCCGCGGCCGTCGCGGCCGTGAAGAACCGTACGGTGTGGTCGATCAGCCGCTCGATGCCCGCGTCGTCCGGACGGAAGTCGAGGGCCTGCTCCAGGATCGGCATGGCGAGGAACGGCCAGAGGCCGAGGCTCAGCATCGAGATGACGGTGAACCGCGGGTCGAGCGGCGCACCCGGTCCGCCGCGCCCGGCGAGCTGCGCGAACTTGGGCGCGAGCTTGCCGGCGAACTCCTCGACGAAGCGGTCGCGGAATCCGCCGCCGGGAGCGAGCACGTCGCGCAGGATCAGGCGCGGCAGCCACGGGTTGGCCGCGGCGGTCTTCATGTACTCGCGCAGGAAGCCGGCAAGGTCGGGCCGCTGGTCGGCCGGCGCGGCGAGCATTCGTTCGATGCGCCCGACCAGCGGACCCATGACGTCGCGCAGCATCGCGACGTAGAGCCCCTGCTTGTCGCCGAAGTAGTAGCGCACCATGGCAGGGCTCACGCCGACCGCCGCCGCCAGCTCGCGCAGCGAGACCTCGCGGTAGGACCGGTCGAGGAACAGGTGGCGCGCCACGCCCAGCAACTCGAGGCGCACGTCGCGCGTCGCCGCCGACGGGGGGCGGCCGCGCACCGGCTTTCGACCTCGCCTGACCGTCACGGCTTGCCTCGCCCGGGATAAATTAAACGAGCGTTTAATTTAAGGGATGACGAGGCGCCAGGCAAGTCCGGCCTGTGTCGGGCTCGTCCGGGACCAGGGGGGCAATGAAAACGGGGCCCTGAAATCAGGCACTGGCGGAGGGGGGGTTCGCGCTCTTCAAGCCGGCCGAAGGTCGGCGTGGGAGACGACGCCAGTGCCTGACTTCAGGGCCCCGTGGGCTGTCAGCGCACCGTGATGCTAGCGTCGTTTGGGGGGCCCTTGTGTGACCGAGGTTACCTAGCCGACTAGGGAGTTTCCGAGATCAGCCGGCGTCGGCGCCGGTCACGCGGCGCAGGCCATCGGAATCGAGAATCGTTATCTGTTCGCGTCCCGTCTGCACCAGGCCCTGGACCGCGAAGTTGCGCACGATGCGGCTGATGATCTCGCGCACGCTGCCGAGCTCGTCCGCGAGCTGCTGGTGGGTCGCGCGGATGGTGGGGCCGCGGCGCAGCAGCAGCGCCGCCAGCCGCTGGTCCAGCCGCTTGAACGCCACCTCCTCGACGGTCTGCATCAGGTCGCTGATGCGGTCGGCGAACAGGCCGAAAACGTAGCGGCGAAAGGCGTCGCTCGTGCGCAGCAGCCGCTCGAAGGTCGGGCGCGGCAGGATGAACACCGTCGTCGGCGAGAGCGTGACGCCGTGCGCGGCGTAGTCGACCGAGCCCAGCAGGCAGCTGCTGGTCAGGATGCAGCTCTCCCCCGCGTCCACGCTGTACAGCTGGATCTCGCGCCCGTTCTCGGCCAGCTTGCTCACGCCGATGGCACCGTCGAGGACGAACGGGAAGCCGGTGCAGGGCTGCGCCTCGTCGAACATGACCGTCCCGGCCGGCACCTCGCGCAGCGTGCCCTCGGCCAGCAGCCGGGAGAATTCCTCGGCCGGCAGGTCGCGCAACGCCGGATACTGGGCCTTCAGGCGCTCGCCCAGTCTCGCCTTGTCGATCTCCACCGCTGCTCCCCTCCCTGCGGGCCGCGTGGCCGCGTTCAGGCCATCACCACCAGCAGGTCCTTCGCGTCGAACTGTTGCCCGGGCCGGGCAACGACCTCGATCACCTCGCCGTCGCGATCGGCCCGCATCACGCGGATGGCGATCTCGCCGCGGTTGGCGACGAGCAGGGTGCGGATGGGACGAATCATGTTGACCGGGAACCTCGACGCGGCCCGATAATACCGGAACGATCCCCCCATCCCCACCGCAGTGGGCGCGCCCGGCGACTTCCGTGGCACGACAGGTACGATGCAACGCCTCAAGGCCCTCCTCCTCAGCGCGATCCTGGCCGTCGCCCCGGCCGCGGCGGACACCAGCGGAGTAACACCGATGATCTCGATTGCCATCCACGGCGGCGCCGGCGTGATCACGCGCAGCTCCATGAGCCCGGAGGACGAGGCCGCCTACCGCGCCGACCTCGCGCGTGCGCTCGACGCCGGCTACGAGGTGCTGCAGTCGGGCGGCAGCAGCCTCGACGCCGTGACCGCGGCGGTGCGCATCCTGGAGGACTCGCCGCTGTTCAACGCCGGGCGGGGCGCCGTGTTCAACCACGAGGGCGTCAACGAGCTCGACGCCTCGATCATGGACGGCCGCACGCTGCGCGCGGGCGCGGTGGCCGGCGTCCGGCACATCCGCAACCCGATCGACCTGGCCCGGCTGGTCATGGAGCGCTCGCCGCACGTGCTGCTTTCCGGCGAGGGCGCCGAGGAGTTCGCGCTCGAGCACGGCGTCGAGCTCGTGCCGCGCAACTACTTCCACACCGAGCGGCGCTGGCAGCAGCTGGAGCAGGCCCGCAGCGGGGACAAGTACAGCGCCGCCGAGATCGGCTACTTCGGCACCGTCGGCGCGGTCGCGCTCGACCGCGAGGGCAACCTCGCCGCGGCGACCTCGACCGGCGGCATGACCAACAAGCGCTGGGGCCGGGTCGGCGATTCGCCGATCATCGGCGCCGGCAACTACGCGGACAACAACTCCTGTGCGGTGTCGGCGACCGGCAGCGGCGAGCACTTCATCCGCACGGTGCTCGCCCACGAGATCAGCGCGCTGGTGAAGTACCGGGGCCTCGGCCTCGAGGACGCGTCGCGCCAGGCGGTGCACGGCACGCTGCAGGCGGTCGGCGGCGAGGGCGGGGTCATCGCCATCGATCGCGCAGGCAACATCGCCATCCAGTTCAACAGCGAGGGGATGTTCCGCGGGGCGCGGGACTCGAAGGGCCGGCGCGAGATCGCGATCTACTGAAGGGGTGCCTGGTACAGACCTGTCCCCGGCCGGGGACAGGTCTGTACCTGGCACCTTTCCTTCAACCGTACTTCAGCGCGTCCAGCAGCGACTGGTGCAGCAGGCCGTTGCTGGCGAGCACGGTCGTCGTGTCGAAGCCCACGTCCCGCCCGGCGAGGTCGGTGAAGCGGCCGCCCGCTTCCTCGACGACGACCACGAGCGCGGCGATGTCGAGGATGTTGACGTCGGTCTCGATCACCGCGTCGATCTTGCCGGCGGCCAGCAGGTGATAGTGCAGGAAGTCGCCGTAGCCGCGGATGCGATTGACAGCGCTTACGACGCTGCCGTAGCGGCCCCAGGCTGCGCTCTTCGCCAGCGTCTTCAGGTTGCCGGCGGACAGCGTCGCCGACTCGATCGCGTCCACCGTACTGACCTGCAGCCGCTCCCCGCCCAGCCAGGCGCCGCGCCCGCGTTCCGCCCAGCAGAGCTCGCCGTAGACCGGCGCGCTCGACACGCCGAGCTCCAGCCTCCCCTCGTGCAGCAGCGCGATCTGGGTCGAGAACATCGGGTACTCGCGCACGAAGGACTTGGTGCCGTCGATCGGGTCCACCAGCCAGACGTACTCGGCGGTCAGGTCGTGCGAGCCGGTCTCCTCGCCGAAAAATCCGTGGCGGGGGAAGCGCGACTCGAGGACCTGCCGGATCACCCGCTCGGCCTCCACGTCCGCCTCCGTGACGGGCGACTTGTCGGCCTTCACGGTGACCTCGAGGTTGCGACGATAGAGGCGGCGGATGACCTCCCCGGCGGCCTCGGCGGCATCGAGCGCGGCTTTCAGGTAGGGCGAGTGGCTCATGAGGACCGCTCCCGGAATTTGCCTGCAGACTGCTTCCAGATGCGCCTCGCGTCAACCGGCGCTTGACCCGCGGGCCGGGCCTACCTACATTCCCGCCCACGACAGGTGACCCGGGGCATGCCCCGGGTAAAACGGGAAGCCGGTGCGCAGACCCCTGCAATGCCGGCGCTGCCCCCGCAACGGTAATCGGTAAGAGCGCATC
This sequence comes from Pseudomonadota bacterium, assembly GCA_018261655.1. Classification (GTDB taxonomy): domain Bacteria; phylum Pseudomonadota; class Gammaproteobacteria; order Steroidobacterales; family Steroidobacteraceae; genus SG8-30. The sequence continues at coordinate 17,792 of JAGTSG010000030.1, forward strand.
ACGCAGGCGACGCCTGCAGCCACTGCCGGCCCCCGGGCCGCTGGGAAGGCGATGCGACTGGCCCGCCAGGGCCCACCGAGAGCCCGGAGACCGGCCTGTCGCTGGTGCCGAGTCCGCGGCGGGCGGTCGGGGCGCTGGCCGCAAGGCCATGCGACTTCCCCTGCCCTCCGCGCGACCGGTCGCGTTCCACGACCCTGCGGGAGTGCCAGGGAAGATGTCGATGCCCCGGAACCTGATCCTGATCGCGCTGGCGACCTGTGCCGGCATGCCCGCCCAGCGCCTGCATGCGCAGTCCATGGAGCCGGTACTCGTCACCGCGACGCGGACCCCGCAGCCGCTGGACGATGCCTTGTCGTCGGTGGACGTCATCACGCGCGAGGAGCTCGAGAGGCTGCCGGCGGCGGACATCGCCGACGCGCTCAGGCTGCGCGCGGGGATCGAGATCGCGCGCAGCGGCGGGCCGGGCCAGCAGACCTCGCTGTTCGTCCGCGGCACCGAGTCGAACCACGTGCTGGTGCTGGTGGATGGCGTGCGGATCAACCCCGGCACGATCGGCAGCGCGGCGCTGCAGAACCTGGCGCCGTCGATGGTCGAGCGGATCGAGGTGGTCAAGGGTCCACGCTCGACGCTCTACGGGTCGGATGCGATCGGCGGCGTCATCAACGTGATCACGCGCCGCGGCGCCGCCGCAGGTACCTCCGCCGAGGTCGGCGGCGGGAGCTACGACACCCGCACCGCGGGCCTGTCGGCAGGCTGGGCCGGCGAGCGGGCGGACGCCTCGCTCTCGGCCTCGTGGCTCGACAGCGCCGGGTTCCCGACGCGTGCGGGCGACACGACGGATCGCGGCTACCGGAACCTGTCGGTGAACGGCTCCGCCCGGGCCGCGGTCGGCCGCTTCGAACTGGGCGCCAGGGCCTGGCATGCCAGCGGCACCTCCGAGTACACGGACTTCTTCGTCACGCCGATCGACCAGGACTTCGTCACCTCCGCCGCCTCGCTCGAGGCGTCGGTGCGGCCCGCCGAGGACTGGCTGAGCCGGCTCACGGTGGGACACGCCGTGGACGAGATCGAGCAGAACCAGTCGCCCGACTTCCTGCGCACCCGCCGCTGGCAGGCCGACTGGCAGAACGACGTCGCAGTCGGCGAGCGGCACGCGCTGACGGC
>JAGTSG010000083.1 GCA_018261655.1 Pseudomonadota bacterium
GGCTACGGCGGCAACCCGGAACTCGAACCCGAGTCGTCCCGCTCGTTCGAGCTGGGGGTGAAGCACCGCCTCGGTGAGCGCCACCAGTTCGCGCTCGTCGCATTCCGGAACGACATCGACGACCTGATCCAGTACGTGGTCACCGACTACACGAGCTACGCCGGCGAGAACCGCAACGTCGAGCGCGCCCGCATCACGGGCGTCGAGGCCTCCTGGCAGTACTCCGGCGGGCCCTGGCTGGCGCGGCTCGGCGCGACGCTGCAGGACCCGCAGGACCTGTCGAACGACACGCAGCTGCTGCGGCGCGCGCGCGAGAACTTCACGCTGGCCGTGGCGCGCCGCTTCGGGTCGCACGAGCTGTCGGTGGACCTGCTGGCGGCGGGCGCGCGCCAGGACTTCGGCTTCCCTGACCCGGTGCGCCTCGATCCCTACCTGCTGGCCAACCTGTCGGCGCGGATCGCGCTGCCGCGGGACTGGACGCTCACCGCCCGGCTCGAGAACCTGCTCGACGAGCAATACGAGCTCGCGCGCGGCTACAACACCATGGACCGCAGCCTGTTCGTGTCGCTGCGGCGCGAGTTCCACTGAGGACGCCACGATGGGAAACAGGCTCTCGAGGATCTACACGCGCACCGGCGACGAGGGAACGACCGGCCTGGGCGACGGTACGCGCGTCGCCAAGGACTGCGCCCGCGTGGAGGCCTACGGCACGGTCGACGAGTGCAACAGCGCGGTCGGCCTGGTGCTGGCCGTGCCGGGCGTCCCGGCCGACATCCGCGACATCCTCACGCAGGTCCAGCACGACCTGTTCGACCTCGGCGGGGAACTGTGCATCCCGGGGCATCGCGCCATCCTCGACCGGCACGTGGAGCGGCTCGAGGCGGCGATCGACACCTTCAATGCGACGCTGCCTCCGCTCAAGGAGTTCATCCTCCCTGGCGGCGGCCCGGCGGCGGCCGCCTGCCACGTCGCACGCACCATCGCCCGTCGCGCCGAACGGCGCGGCTGGACGCTCGCCCGCGAGGAGCCCGTGGCCGCCGAGCCGATGCGCTACCTGAACCGGCTCTCCGACCTGCTGTTCGTGATCGCGCGCGTCCTCGCGCGGGCGGAGAGCGGGCAGGAAGTGCTCTGGAAGCACGAACGCTCGGCGCAGTGACCGGCGGCACAGGTGCTGCGTGGCCCGGGCGCTCGTAGGTCGGGTCCCCCGGATCAATCGCAGCAGCTCGGCACGGGAGCTCGTCGGGCGGGTCCTGTCACGTGGGCGCGGGCATCGGTCGGCCGGTCCCGCTGCGCTCGGTCGGGCCCTTCGGGCCGATCCCAACTCCCTCGCTTCGGGGACCGGCCCTCCCTCGACCGCGCCCGAACGGTGGCAGTGCGCGCCGGGCACGGGCGCGCAGGGCGTGGTCCCCCGGAGCGAGCGAGTTGTGCTTGCGGAGCGAAGCGGAGCCGAGCGAGCGCAGCGGGGACCCGCCTGACGAGCGCCCGTGCCGCTCAGCGACGGCGGACCGACTCGATCGCCTCGCAGACGGCGCGCGCGCCCTCGACCGCGCGCGGTGTCGCGCGCGACACGAGGTCGGAGGGCACGTGCAGGACGGCGCCGGCGGCCACCGCCGGGATATCGGGCCACCGGCTCCAGTGTCGCAGCGGATCCGTGTCGGGCCCCGTATAGAGGATCGCCCCGGGGCGCGCGGCGATCACGGCCTCGAGGTCCACGACCGGCGCGAGGCCCGGCAGCGACTCGAACACGTTGACCCCGCCGCACAGCGCGACCATCTCGCTGATCGGGTGCCGGCCCGTCACCGTGAACAGCGGCTCGTGGTCGAGCTCGACGAAGACCCGCACCGGCGCGCGTCCGGCGTAGGCCTCGCGCAGGCCGGCCAGGTCGCGTCGCATGCGCTCTGCCGCCGGCCCGGCCACCGACCCGGTGCCCGCGAGCCGTCCGACTTCCTCCACGGCCGCGGCGATGTCGTCCAGGGACTGCACGCGCAGCACGATCACCCGGACACCGAGCGACTCCAGCTGCGCGATCGCCCCCGCCGGGGTCCCGGACTGCCACGCGACCGCGAAATCCGGGCGCAGCGCGACGATGCCCTCGTAGTCCAGGCGGAACGCGTCGCCGATCCGCGGCAGCCTGCGCGCCGCCTCCGGATAGTCGCTGTACTCCGAGGCCCCGACCACGAGCGGGCCGGCGCCGGCCGCGTACAGCAACTCGGTGATGTGCGGCGCGAGGCTCACGATCCGCGGTCCGGCCGCTGCGGCCGCGCCGGGCACGGCTGCGGTCGCCACGGAGGCGACCGCGACGAGGATCGCGAGCAGTGCCCTCAACCGGTCCACGCTGTCAGCGCCGTCATGCGCGCAGGTCCTGCCCGGGAACCGCGAGGCGCTGCCTGACCAGCGCGTGCAGGCGCGGCCAGTCGAAGGCGGGGCCGGGGTCCGTCTTGCGCCCCGGCGCGATGTCCGAGTGCCCGGTGACCGAGTCCGGCCGGATGCCGGGATAGACGTCCACCAGCGCCGCGACCAGGGCCGACAGCGTCGTGTACTGGCGATCCTCGTAGGGGACGTCGTCGGCTCCCTCGAGTTCCACGCCGACCGAGAAGTCGTTGCAGCGCGACCGGCCCCGCCAGGACGACTCGCCCGCGTGCCAGGCCCGAAGCCCCAGCGGCACGAACTGCATGAGGCTGCCGTCGCGACGGATCAGCAGGTGCGCGGACACCCGCAGCCCGCGGATGTCTTCGAAATACGGGTGTTCCGTGCCGGCCAGCGCGTTGGTGAACAGCCTCTCGATCCAGGGGCCGCCGTACTCCCCGGGCGGCAGGCTGATGTTGTGGACGACGACCAGCTCCAGGTCGCAGCCCGGGGGTCTCTCGTCGCAGTTGGGCGAAGGGACGAAGTGGACGCCTTCGACCAGTCCGGTCACGGGGTCCACCCGCAGCGGCAGCCCGTCCCGGCGCAACACGTCACGCATGCCGCGAAGCTTATCCCGTCCCGGCCCCGCGCGCGCAGCCCCGCGAAACCCTAGAATCGACCCGGCAGGAGGCCGATCCGAGATGCCGCAACGCCAGAGCCGGAACGCCGACATCGCCCGCCGTGACCTCGGGGTCGTCTGGCATCCCTGCACACAGATGAAGGACCACGAGCGGCTGCCGCTCATCCCGGTGTCGCGTGGCGAGGGACCGTGGCTGCATGACTTCGACGGCCATCGCTACCTCGACGCCATCAGTTCATGGTGGGTCAACCTCTTCGGCCACGCCAACCCGCGGATCAGCGCCGCGGTCGCTGCACAGCTCGGGCGGCTCGAGCACGTCATCCTGGCCGGGTTCACCCACGAACCCGTGCTCGAGCTGTCCGAGCGCCTCACGCGGCTGCTGCCGCCGGGCCTGACCCGCTGCTTCTATGCGGACAACGGCTCCTCGGCGGTCGAGGTCGCCGTCAAGATGAGCTTCCACTACTGGCTCAACAGCGGCCGGCCGAAGAAGCGGCGCTTCATCACGCTGAGCAACAGCTATCACGGCGAGACGCTCGGCGCGCTGGCGGTGGGCGACGTCGCGCTCTTCAAGGACGTCTACAGGCCGCTCCTGATGGATGTCATCACGGTCCCGTCGCCGGACTGCCACCTGCGCGAACCCGGCGAGAGCTGGGAAACCCACTCCAGGCGCATGTTCGCCCACATGGAGGAGGCGCTCGGCCGTCACGCAGACGAGGTCGCCGCGGTCATCATCGAGCCGCTGGTGCAGTGCGCCGGCGGCATGCGCATGTACCACCCGGCCTGGCTGTCCATGCTTCGCGAGGCCTGCGACCGTCACGGCGTCCACCTGATTGCCGACGAGATCGCGGTCGGGTTCGGCAGGACCGGCACGATGTTCGCCTGCGAGCAGGCCGCGATCCGGCCCGACTTCATGTGCCTGTCGAAGGGGCTGACCGGCGGATACCTGCCGCTCTCGGTCGTGGTCACGACGGAACAGGTCTACGGCGCCTTCTACGACGACTACACGAAGCTGTCCGCCTTCCTGCACTCGCACAGCTACACCGGCAACCCGCTGGCCTGCGCGGCGGCGCTCGCCACGCTCGACATCTTCCAGGCGGATGGCGTCATCGGGCGCAACCGCGGGCTCGCGCAGCGCATGGCCCGGGCCGCGTCGCGATTCGCCGACCACCCCCATGTCGCGGAGGTCCGGCAGACCGGCATGATCGTGGCCATCGAGCTGGTGCGCGACCGGCGCACGGGCGAGCGGTTCGACTGGCGCGAGCGGCGCGGCCTGAGGCTTTACGAGCACGCCCTCTCGCGCGGCGTGCTGCTGAGGCCCCTGGGACCGGTCGTGTACTGGATGCCGCCTTACGTCATCGGCGACGAGGAGATCGCGCTGCTCGAGTCGGTCACGGCCGAGGGGGTGGACCTGGCATGCGCGTGATCCGCGTGTACACGGACGTCGTCCTGGAGGGCATGGACCGCGCCACGCTCACGGGGCCTGCGGCCCGCCACGTCTCGCGCGTGCTGCGGTTGCGCGCCGGCGACCCGGTGACGCTGTTCAACGGCGACGGCTGGGAATACCCGGGGACGGTCGCGGCCCCGCGCGCCGATCGCGTGGAGGTCGAGCTCGTCGGCCCCCGGGCGCCCGGCCTGCCGGAATCGCCCCTCGCGGTCACGCTGCTGCAGGGCGTCGCGCGGGCGGAGAGGATGGATCTCGTCGTCCAGAAGGCCACCGAGCTCGGCGTCGCGCGGATCGTGCCGGTGCTCGCCGGCCGCAGCGTCGTGCGGCTCGACGAGCGGCAGGCGCAGCGCAGGCTGGAGCACTGGCAGGCCATCGTGCTCTCCGCCTGCGAGCAGTGCGGCCGTAGCCGGCCGCCGGCCGTTGCGCCACCGCGCGGCCTCGACGAGTCCCTGGCGGACGTCGCCGGGACACCCCACCGCCTCGTGCTCGCGCCCGGCGCGCCGCTGCCCCTCGCGGCGCTCCCGGCCGGAGCCGGCCAGGCGGCGCTGCTCATCGGCCCGGAGGGCGGCCTGACGGAGGCGGAGCGGGCCGCGGCCGCAAGGGCCGGGTTCGAGCCGCGTGCGCTCGGACCGCGCATCCTCAGGACCGAGACCGCGGCGATCGTCGCGCTTGCCGTGCTGCAGTCGGCGTCGGGCGACCTTCGCTGAGCCCTTTGCCGGTCACGGCGGGTCCCCGCCATTGCGTTAAGATGGCAGGGGCCAGGGAAGGGTACGCAGGGGAGCCGACCGACATCGTGTTCGAATCATCCAGGTCCGCCCACCACCGTCCCGAACCGGTCGACTGCGGCACCCGCCTGCTGCTCGATCCCTACCTCTGCGTCGGGCCCGGCTGCGAGGCGCACGCCGACACCCTGTTCGCGATTTCACAGGGTTGCGCCGCGCTCGGCATCACGTTGTGCGTGGAACGGCAGGCATGGCTCGAGGCCTCGCAGGACCCCGACGTGGTGCGCCGCCGCGTGGACCTGGCGCGCTTCGAGCCGCTGGTCAAGCTGGAGCCGCTGGGCCTGCCGAGCGATCGTGACGCAGCGGCGCTGTTCCTGCCCGCGCGGAGCGAGACCGACGTCGCCGACCTGAAACTGCTCGGCGCGCTGCACTCACGCGCCGCCCACCACCTGGTCGCGCTGGACGGCCGGATCCACGCCCTCGCGGCGCGCGCCGGGTTCCAGTCGCGGGTCCTGACACCCGCCGACGCGCTCAACTGGCTGGAAACGCTGCGTGGCGGCGGTCACTCCATCCTGCTACGCGAGATCGACCCACGCTCGGTCCTCGAGCCGGGCGCACTCCAGGACCTCGTCCACGACGAGTGCGAGCCCTACGACCCTTACCTGCGCGGCAGGCTCGACGCCGGCCGCGGCCGCGTGCTCGCGTCCTTCGGCGACGGTGAGCCGCTGGCGCTCGGCGTGCTCGAGTCGGGCAACGCCGGTGACCGCCTCGAGCTCGTCGCCCTCGCCGCGCGCGAGACGGCGCGCGGGTCGCGGGTGCTCGAGCCGATCGTGGCGGCCGCGCTCGGCATGGCACGCCGGCGCGGCGTGCCGCTCGTGGCGCTCCTGACGCCGCACGACGAGATGGTGCTGCGACTGCTGGAAGAGCTCGGCTTCCGGCGCGGCGGCCACGATCCGCACGGCCGCGAGTGCCTGGTCCACCCGGCCGAGCCGCTGGCGCCCCGCCTGGCGGAGGGGAACACGGCGTGGGTCCTGCCGCTGGATGCGGGCGAACACGACCGGCTGCTGCCCGAGATGTCCGGGGCCGCCCAGGCCCAGCTGTTCGCCGTGGGCACGGACAGCCGGCCCCAGACCCTGGGAAGCCCGGTGCGCAAGCAGGTGGTGCTGCCCGGGGTCGCGCGTGCGCCGCTGCCCGGCGACCTGCTGCTCTTCTTCCACGGCCGCGCTCCGCGCCGGCCCGCCTCCTCGGCGCTGACCTGCATCGCGCGGGTGGAGCGCGCGCAGTCGTGCGAACGGCTGGCGGACGTGCTGGCCCTCAACGCGTCGCGTCCGGGCTATTCGCTCGCGGAGATCCAGTCACGGCTGTCGGAGGGACCGGTCATGGTCGTCGACGCCCTGATGCTCGGGCGGCTGGAGCGCTTCGTGCCGCTGGCGCGACTCAAGGACCTCGGCGTGCTGGGTGCCGCGCCGCGCGGCGCGAAGGCCCTCCCGGGCGACGCCTGGGAACGCCTGGCCGGGAGCCTGGCGCTGGCCTGAAGCCGCCGTCAGGCGGTGACGGTCGTCTCGTCGGCGATCATTTCCTCGAGCCGCTCGAGGTCCGGGACCAGCGGCAACTCGTTGACCATCCGCACCTGGCACAGCACCGGCGCGCGATCGGGGAAGACCCGCGAGTTGTCGGCGGAGATGACCGAGGAGCTGACGCGCACCAGCTGCGGAAAGCCCTGGGTGACCAGGCCGAAGTGCCCGGCAGGCAGCTTCTGTCCGAGGCAGGAGAAGACGACGATCCGCGTCCGGCCACCGGTCGCGGGAATGCGCTGCCCGCAGGTTCCCTCGAAGGACACCACCGGGATGCTGCGGCCGTTCCACGGGGCGATGCCGAGGTACCAGCTCGGGGCGCCGGGCATCTCCTGCAACGCCTGCATGCCGGTGACCTCGGCCACGCAGGCGCGCGGCACCAGCAGCCGCTCGTCGAGCAACGGCACCAGCAGCCCGTAGAGGTCCTCGGCGGTCAAGATGCCTGCCTCCGCTGCAGCAGCGGCTCGAGCGCCTGGAGCAGCTGCGTCTCCTGGTAGGGCTTGCCGAGGTAGTCGTTGACGCCGAGCTCGATCGCGCGGGCGCGATGCTTCTCGCCGACGCGCGAGGTGATCATGATGATCGGGACGTCCTTGAGGCGCGGGTCGTTGCGGACGTGCGAGGCCACCTCGTAGCCGTCCATCCTCGGCATCTCGATGTCGAGCAGGATGACGTCGGGGACGTGGTCCTGCAGCACGCCGATGGCGTCGAGGCCGTCCTTCGCGGTCATGACGCGCATGCCGTTGCGCTCCAGCAGCCGCTGCGTCACGCGACGCACGGTGATCGAGTCGTCGACGACCAGCGCGAACACGCGCTCGTCCGCCCGCTGCCGCTGCGGCCG
>JAGTSG010000113.1 GCA_018261655.1 Pseudomonadota bacterium
TGAGCTCGACCGGAAAGTGGGGCGCATGCGCGTGCCCGTCAGCTACGCCCCGCTGGTCTACACGCTGCGGCTGCACATCAACCTGATCCGGGACCGGCTATAGACCGCAGGCCAGGCCTGGCTGCCGGCGGCGTGGTCAGGTCCGGGCGTCATCCGGTCGCGAGACCCGGATCACCAGGGCGATACCGCCCAGCACCGCGGCCGACGCGAGCACCAGCCGCAGCGTCAGCGGTTCGGCCAGCAGCACGACGCCGGCGAGCGCGGTCAGGACGGGCACGCTCAGCTGCACCGTGGCGGCGCTGGCGGCCTTGAGGCCCCTGAGCGCGGTGTACCAGACCGCGTAGCCGAGGCCCGAGGTCACCGCCCCGGAGGCCAGTGCGTAGCCGGTGCCGGCCATGTCGATCCCCGACCCGGGATTCCAGGGCAGGGCGGCCAGGAGCAGTGCGAGCGCCATCGGCACCGCCCGGGCGAAGTTCCCGGCCGTCACCGCCAACGGGTCTCCGCCACCGGCATCGGCCGTGCGTCCACGGAGCGAGTACACGCCCCAGGCGACGCCGGCCGCGGTCATGAGCAGCGCGCCGCGCAGCGGCGGGGCGGTGAGCCCCGGCATCAACAGCCCGACCAGCCCGGCGGAAGCCAGCAGCAGCCCCACCCACTGCCGGCCGAGCAGCCTCTCGCCGCGCGCCACCCCGGTCCCGATCATGGTCACCTGCACGGCGCCGAACAGCAGCAGCGCCCCGGTGGCCGCGGTCAGCGACAGGTAGGCGAAGGAAAACGCGGCCGCGTAGGCGAACAGCGCCAGCCCCGAGGGCCAGCTCCCGGCCCTCGAGGGACGGGCTGAACGAAACCGCACCAGGAGCCACAGCACCAGCGCGCCGCTGGCGATGCGAATCGCGGTGAAGCTGGCCGCATCGATCGGGGTGTCCCGCAATGCCGCCCGGCAGAGCAGGGAATTGCCGGCGAAGGCGGCCAGCGCCAGCGCGGTGAGAAGGGCAGTGCGGATGGGCGACACGACCGGCGGCCTAGCGCGAAAGCGCCGGCAGGCCGCCGCGTCGCGCACTGCCCCTTTGCAGGCTCACTCCTTGATGCTGACCACGACCTCGCCCGAGGCCGGGTCCGTCACGCCCAGGCCATGGCCCAGGTCCTCGAGGGTGTCGCGGAAGCGATCGAGGTTGGCGATCATGGCCGTCCGTGCAGCGGCGATGTCCGCCATGCCCTCCCACTCGCCGACGAAGCAGTAGGCCCGGTCCCCGGTCTTGATCAGGCCCGCGCGACGCAGGCCCTGGAAGTCACGCCCGAGATGCCGATGCGCGTCCAGGAACTCCTGTTCGCGCCCCGGCTTCACCCGAAACCGCACGACATTATAGGCCGTCATGGTTCCCCCCTTGGGCGACGCCGTCGCCCGACATGGTCGTGCCTGACAATCGAACGCGACCACACAATGCGACCGAAGCGGAGGAGGGGCAAGCCCATTTCTGCGATGCGGGACACATGACTTAATCCACCCGACGCGGTACCCTTCGCGCCGGTGGGACAGGGAGCGCCGCTCGCGAGGGCGGACAGGATGGACGTCGGAGGGAGGCGGAAAGGCACGTGAAGGCCTCGAGAAAAGCCGGTTCTACGGCAGTGGCACTGTGCCTGCTGGCCTCGATCGCCGCCATGCCTGCCATGGCCGCAGCGAGCAACACTTCCAAGTCACGGGCCAACCCGGACGTGCGCTCCCATGCGTTCTACGTCCTCGACGAGTCCAGCTCGTCGGTGCTGGCCGCCCGCAACGAGCGGGTGCCCGTGCCGATCGCCTCCATCACCAAGCTGATGACCGCCCTGGTCGTGCTCGAGGCCGGCCAGCCGATGGACGAGAAGCTCACCATCACGCAGGCGGACGTGCGCGGCACCGCGGGTGGCACCTCGCGCCTCGCCCCGGGCGCCAGGCTGAGCCGGAAGGACCTGCTGCACCTCGCGCTGATGTCCTCCGAGAACCGCGCCGCGCACGCGCTCTGCCGCAACTACTCGGGTGGCCTGCAGGCCTGCGTGAAGGCCATGAACGGCAAGGCGAAGTCGCTCGGGATGAAGTCGGCGCGCTTCGTCGAGCCCACCGGCCTGTCGAGCAGCAACGTCGCGAGCCCCGAGGACCTGGCCAAGCTCGTGCTCGCGGCGGCCGACAACAAGACCATCCGCGAGTACTCCACGGATCCTGACCACACGGTGTACGTGAACCGCCAGCCCCTCGAGTTCCGCAACACCAACGTGCTGGTGAAGAACCCCAGCTGGGACGTCACCGTCCAGAAGACCGGTTACATCTCCGAGGCCGGCCGCTGCCTGGTCATGCAGGCCGTCATCGATCGACGTAACGTCGTCATCGTCCTGCTCAACTCCTGGGGCAAGCTGACGCGCATCGGGGATGCCAACCGCATCCGCAACTGGATGGAGTCGCAGCGAGTGGCCAAGGCCGGTTAGGCTAGGGCCTCCAGACTTCTGGGAGGCACCCGCCCATGGCACCCGCGAATCCCGGCGAGTACGAGGACCGGCTCAACCAGTACCTGCGGCTCAACACCTTTCCGGTCGCGGTCCGCTTCCTGCGCGGCTGGGACGAGGTGCCCGCCCGGGCCCGGCGCCCCGCGCGGGACCTGAAGAACCGCATCACGACCTGCCAGGCGATCTCGATGTC
>JAGTSG010000031.1 GCA_018261655.1 Pseudomonadota bacterium
GATCCGGCGTCGAGCAAGGGGCCTGAGTTCATGATGCCGGTCAACCGCTGACCGGCCACGCACCCGCGCCGTCAAGCGGCGCGCGTCGCGAGCACCGGGCGCAACTCGCTCGCCGCGCGGCGCAGCAGATCGGCGGTCGTGTCCCAGTCGATGCAGGCGTCGGTCACCGACACGCCGTAGCGCAGCTGCGAGAGGTCGGCCGGGATGGGCTGGCTGCCCGCGCCCAGGTGGCTCTCCAGCATGAGTCCTACGATGGAGTGGTTGCCCTCGAGGACCTGGTTGACGCAGTTTTCCGCCACCAGCGGCTGCAGCGACGGGTCCTTGTTCGAGTTGCCGTGGCTGCAATCGACCACGATGTTGACCGGCAGCCCGGCCCGCTCCAGCGCCTGCTCGCAGAGCGCGATGCTGACGGAATCGTAGTTGGGCCGCCCCCCGCCGCCGCGAAGCACGATGTGCGCGTGGACGTTGCCGCGGGTGTGGAACACCGCGGACTGTCCCTGCTGGGTGATTCCCAGGAAGTGATGCGGGCTGCGGACCGACTGCAGCGCGTTGATCGCCACGGTCAGCGTGCCGTCCGTGCCGTTCTTGAATCCGACCGCCGTCGAGAGGCCGGAGGCCATCTCGCGATGGGTCTGCGACTCCGTGGTGCGCGCGCCGATCGCCGTCCAGCTGATCAGCTCCTGCAGGTACTGCGGCATGATCGGGTCGAGCGCCTCGGTCGCCGCCGGCAGACCGGACTCCGCCAGCTCGATCAACAGGCGCCGGGCGAGGCGGATGCCCTTCTCGATGTGGAAAGAGTCGTCCATGTCGGGGTCGTTGATGAGCCCCTTCCAGCCCACCGTGGTGCGCGGCTTCTCGAAATAGACGCGCATCACCAGGTACATCGTCCGCGACACGCGCTCGGCCAGCGCACGCAGCCGGCTCGCGTAGTCGCGCGCCGCATCCAGGTCATGGATCGAGCACGGGCCGAGGACGACGAACAGCCTCGGGTCGCGACGGTCCAGGATGTCGCGGATCACCGCGCGCGCGCCGAGCACGCATTGGCGGGCGCGCGGCGATGCCGGCAGCTCGCGCTTGATCTCCTCGGGCGTCGGCAGCAGCTCGCTCGAGATGACGTTGACGTTGTAGAGCTGGTCGGCCATCGGCTGCGGACCCTCGTTCGGGAAGCGCGGAAGTATAGCAGCGGGTCGCACGCGGCCCGCGCCGGCGGTCAGCCGATCGCCCAGTGCGGCACGTGCCGCCACCCGCGGGACAGCTCGCGGTCGAGCGCGTGCCACCGGGGCTCGAGCCGCTCCACGAGCCTCCAGAAACGGCGTGAGTGGTTCAGGTGCACGGTGTGCGCCAGCTCGTGGACGAACAGGTAATCGACGACGTCGGCCGGCTGGAACAGCAGGCAGGCGTTGATGCTGATGGTGCCGGAGCGTGAGCAGCTTCCCCAGCGGGTCCGCTGCCGCCTGACCTGGGCCCGGGCGAAGGACAGCCCGTGCGCCGCGGCAACGGACTCGAGCCGGGGAACCAGCTGCGCGTGGGCCGTGCGCAGCAGCCAGCGCTGCAACGCGTGACGCACCAGGGGCCTGCGGGACAGGTTCCCGCGGACCTGCAGGCCGCCCTCCCGCTCGATCGCCTTCGGCACTCCCGGCGCCTCGACGTAGCGCACCTCGAACTGCCGGGCGACGGCCTGGAGCCAGACCACGTCGGGGAGCGCGTCCGGCGCCTCGGTCAGCGTGTTGCGGAACTCCTCCACCTTCCGGTCGATCCAGCCGCGGTGCCGGGAGACGAACTGCTGGACGGTCCGGAAACGGGTGCCGAGCGGGACGACGATCTCGACCCGCCCGCCCGGGAACACCCGCACCGTCAGGCGTCGCGCGCGCTGCGACTCGCGCACCTGCCAGGCCGGCTCGGACTGCGCCGGGTCGAGCAGCGCCAGCTGCCCGGCGACCTGGGCGCTCATGGCCTCAGAATGACGCCGCAAGGCGCGCTCCCTCGTCGATCGCGCGCTTCGCGTCGAGCTCGGTGGCCAGCCTCGCGCCGCCGATGACGTGCGCCTGCCGCCCGAGCGCCTCGAGTTCCCGGGCCAGCGCGGCCAGCGGCTCCTGGCCCGCGCAGACGACGACGTGGTCCACTTCCAGCAACCGCGGTCCCGCCTGCGTCGTGATGTGCAGCCCCGAGGGGTCGATGCGCTCGTAGTTCACGCCGGAGAGCATCTGCACGCCGCGGCGCTTCAGCTCCATCCGGTGGATCCAGCCCGTCGTCTTCCCCAGGTCGCGCCCCGGCGGCGTCGCCTTGCGCTGCAGCAGGTAGATCTGGCGGCGCGACCGCGGAACCACGCCGCCCTCGAGCGTGAGGCCGCCGCGGCGCTCGAGGGACATGTCCACCCCCCAGGCGCGCATGAAGTCCTCGGTGACGGCCGGTCCGACCGCGGCGTCGCTGTCGTGGCCGAGGAACTCGGCGACGTCGAAACCGATCCCGCCGGCCCCGATCAGGGCGACCCTCTCGCCGACGCTGCGCCCGTGCAGCAGGACGTCCACGTAGGACAGCACGTTCGGGCGGTCAATCCCGTCGATCGCCAGCTTGCGCGGCAGGACCCCGGTGGCCACCACGATCTCGTCGAAAGCGCCGGCCGCCAGTTGCGCGGCCGTGACCGGCTGCCCGAGCCGCAGGTCCACCTTGTTGAGTTCGACCTGCCGCCCGAAGTAACGCAGTGTCTCGCGAAATTCTTCCTTGCCCGGCACGCGCCTGGCCATGTTGAACTGGCCGCCGATCTCGCCGGCGGCCTCGAACAGGGTGACGGCGTGCCCGCGGCCGGCCGCGATGGTCGCGCAGGCGAGCCCCGCGGGTCCCGCCCCGACCACGGCGATCCGCCGCGGGCGCGCGGCCGGCTCGTAGCGCAGCTCGGATTCGTGGCTGGCCCGGGGGTTGACCAGGCAGCTGGCGGTCTTCTGCTCGAACACGTGGTCCAGGCAGGCCTGGTTGCAGGCGATGCAGGTGTTGATCTCGTCGGCCCGGCCCTCGGCCGCCTTTCTCACGAAGTCCGCGTCGGCGAGCAGCGGCCGCGCCATCGACACCATGTCTGCGTCGCCGCGCGCGAGCACGGCGTCGGCCACCGCCGGGTCGTTGATGCGGTTGCTGGTCACCAGCGGGATGGCCACCTCGCCCTTCAGCCGCCGCGTGACCCAGCTGAAGGCGGCGCGCGGCACCATGGTGGCGATGGTCGGGATGCGCGCCTCATGCCAGCCGATGCCGGTGTTGATGATCGTCGCACCGGCGGCCTCGATCGCCCGCGCGAGGAGCACGATCTCGTCCCAGCTGCTGCCGCCCTCGACCAGGTCCAGCATCGACAGGCGGTAGATGATGATGAAGTCCCGGCCCACCGCCTCGCGGGTGCGCCGGACGATCTCGACCGGCAGGCGGATCCTGTTCTGGTAGGGACCGCCCCAGTCGTCATTGCGGCGGTTGGTGCGCGCCGCGATGAACTCGTTGATGAAGTAGCCCTCGGAGCCCATCACCTCCACGCCGTCGTAGCCGGCCTCGCGCGCGAGGCGCGCGCAGCGCACGAAGGCCGCGATCTGGCGCGCCACGCCGAACCGCGTCAGGCCCCGCGGGGTGAAGGGAGAGATCGGCGCCTTGAGCCGCGAAGGCGCCACCGCCAGGGGGTGGTAGGCATAGCGGCCGGCATGCAGGATCTGCATGCAGATCCTGCCGCCCTCGCCGTGCACGGCACGGGTGATCAGCCGATGGCGGGCGACCTCGCGCGAATTGGTGAGCTTGCCGGCGAACGGCTTGGTCCAGCCGGCGATGTTGGGGGCGATACCGCCGGTGACGATGAGCCCGACGCCGCCCCGGGCGCGCTCCGCGAAGTACTCGGCGAGCCGCGGGTAGTGCTCCGCGCGGTCCTCGAGCCCGGTGTGCATCGAGCCCATCAGGACGCGATTGGGGAGGGTCAGGAAGCCCAGGTCGAGCGGCGCGAGGAGGTGGCGAAATGACGGTTGCGTCACGCGCGCGATGATACCAGCAGCCGACCGGACGTTGGATGCCGGATCGTCAGCGGCGACCCGTCGCGGCGGGCTTCTCGAGCGACAGCGCGAAGCCGTCCGCGACCCACTGCGCCCACGCGGCGCAACCCGCTTCGCCCGGGTGAAACCCGTCGGACGCGAAACCGCCTGCCGCGATGCGACGGGGAAAGTTGACGACCCGGAGGCTGCGGTAGCCGACCAGGTCCACAGCCGCCTGCTGCAGCCGGCGCGCGCGATCCCCGAGCAGGCGCGACAACGGCCAGGGCAGCGCCGGAAACGTCTCGAGAGGCGGAATGCCGCCGAACACCACCGCGGGCCGACGGGCGCTGGTGGCGAGCGCATCCACGATGGCCGCCAGCCGCTCCTTGAACAGCGGCGGCTCCACGCCGGCCACCGCGTCGTTTACCCCGACCGAAAGCACCACCAGCCGCGGCTCGAGCGCGATCGCGCGCGGGACCAGCCGCTCGAGCACCAGTGCGCTGGTCGCGCCGGATTGCCCCACCGCGGTCCACTCGACAGCGATGCCGGCACGCGACGCGACGAGGCGCGACACCTGCCCGACGAGCCCGACCGAATGCGTCGGCACGCCGATGCCGGCGACGATCGAATCGCCCAGCCCGACCAGGCGAATGGCCCTGCCCACGCCCGCTCGTCCCTCCACGTCGCCGGCCGGAGGCAGCCTGGCCGTCGCGATGCGCGCATAGAGCCCCTCGGCGAGCAGCAGCGGCGCCCACGGCAGCCAGCGCAGCTCGTCGCGCTTCAGCATCAGAGTTCCCTGAGTCCCTGTGTCACCGGCAGCCGCGCCGCCCGCAGCCCCGGCAACAGGCCGCCGATGAGGCCGAGCAGCAGCGCATAGGCAATGCCGAGCAGGATCAGCGTCGGCGTCACCGTGAAGGCAAAGGTGATCTGGCTGAAGCTCTGGAAGTTGAGCGTCGACGCCCGGGCCCCGTTGAAGGTCAGGTAGGCCAGGGCTCCGCCCAGGATCCCGCCAAGCAGGCCGAGGAACAGGGCTTCCACAAGCACCGAGGCGACCACCGCCGCCGCCCCGAAACCGAGGGCCCGCAGGGTCGCAATCTCCCGCGTCCGCGATGCCACCGCCGCGTACATCGTATTGAGCGCCGCGAAGACCGCGCCGACACCCATGGCGACTGCGATCAGCACGCCGATGGTGGTCACGATCGTGATGAGTATCCTGGACTGGCTCTCCAGGAACGCCTTCTCCGTGCGCACCGTCAGGCTGAACCGCGGGTCTGCCTCGAGGTGCCGGGTCAGCGCCGCGGTCTGCCCCGGACCCGGGAGCCGCACGCGGACCGACTGGTAGGAGGTTCCGCGCTTGTAGGCACCCTGCAGGACCGTTGCGTCGGTCCAGATCTCCGACTCGCTGACGCTGCCGCCGTCGTCGAAGATGCCGGTCACGGTCCACGGCGCCCCGCCGAAGTACACGACGCTGCCGACCTCGAGTCCCGCAAACTGGGATGCTGCCCCCCGGCCCGCGATCACCTCGTTCGTGCCGCGCCGGAACGCCCGTCCCTCCACCAGCCGGAAGGCGCCGCGAATCGCAAAGGCGTTGGGGCCGACGCCTCGCAGTGGCACGTTCGCCTTGGTGCCGGCGCCGCGTTTCGGCAGGTCCACGATCACGTACAGTTCGGGCGACGCAAGCGGCCCGTCCGGCCCCTGCACGATGGCGGGCGCATCCATCACGTACCTGACCGCGTCGAGCAACAGGCCGCTCGACAGCTCGTCGGCCGACCCGCCCCGCAACACGATGCCGACGTCCTCGCGTCCCGACAGCGACATGGCGGCGCGGAAGCCCTCTGTGATGGACAACGCCGCGACGAGGACCGCGACCACCCCGCCGATACCGACGACCGCGACCGTCGCGGTGCCGAGGCGGTTCGGCACCGTGCGCAGGTTCATGGCGGTGATCGCCAGCAGCTGTCGGAATCGATGAGTGCCTCGCATCGCTCAGCCCGTCCTCAGGGCCTGGACGATCGGCAGCCGCAGTGCGTTCCAGGCGGGCACCAGCCCGGCGGCCAGTCCCAGCGCCAGGATCATGACGCCGGCCTCCAGCCAGGCCCCCGGCGGGATCTCCCACACCGGCAGGTACTGCCTGACCAGGTCGCCGGCCGCCTCGACCGCGACCTGGGCGCCCAGCATGCCGAGCACGCCGCCGATCGCGGTGATCAGGATCGATTCGGCGAACACCAGCGCCGTCACCAGGCCGCCGGTGAAACCCAGCGTCTTCATGACCCCCAGCTCGGCCGTCCGCTCGCGCACCGACTGCGCCATGGTGTTGGCGGTGACCAGCAGCATGGTGAAGAAGACCGCGGTCACGACGTAGGTCATGATGGCGCCGATGTTGCCCACCTGGTTGACGAACCCCTGCGCGAAGGCTTTCTCGGTGGAGGTCTCGGTCTCGAACGGCGAGTTGGCGAACTGCGCGTCGATCTCGCGTGCAATGCGCGGCGCAGCCGCGGGATCGGCGACCTGCACGGTGTACCAGCTGACCAGCCCCTTGCCGCGTCCGCGGGACTCCTCGAAATAGCTGTAGTGCATGAGGATGTTGCGCGGGTCGCCGCCGGCCTCGGGCACGTCGTAGATCGCGCTGATGTTCAGTTCCCAGGTGTCCGAGCCGTCCTGCTGGCGCCAGATGCTGGACCTGAGCGGAATCGTATCCCCGACCTTCCAGCCGTACTCCTCGGCCAGCGGCCGACCGACGATGGCGCCGCGGCGATCCGCCAGCCAGCGCTGCCGCCCCTCGGCCGGGATGACGTACTCAGGGTAGATGTCGAGGTAGACCTCGTCGTCGACCGGGAATGTCGGCAGCTGGTTGCTGTCGTCCTGGTACACCCCGCCGAACCAGGTCGCCGCGCTGACCCGGCGCACGCCGTCGACCTGGCGGATGCGCGCCCGGTAGCTCTCGGGCAGGGGCTGCACGAGCGAGACCCTGTGGATGACGAGCAGCCGGTCGGCGCCGGCCAGTTCCGCGCCCGCGCTGAAGGCCCGGGTCATCGCACCGAGCACTCCGAACATCAGGAAAGCGACGATGATCGAGCCGAGCGTGAACGCGGTGCGCAGCGGACGCCGCCGCAGGTTGGCCAGAACCAGCGGGACGTAGCCGATCATCCTCCCGACTCCACGAGGCGGCCCTTCTCGAGGTGCAGCGTCCGCCGGGCGCGCTCGGCGGCGTGCGGATCGTGGGTCACCATGATGAGTGTCTTGCCCTGCTGGTTCAGCGCCTGCAGCAGGTCGAGGATCTCGTCACCGGACTTGCGGTCGAGGTCGCCGGTCGGCTCGTCGCAGAGCAGCAGCTGCGGGTCGGTGACGATCGCCCTGGCGATGCCGACCCGCTGTTCCTGGCCGCCGGACAGCTGCCCGGGGCGGTGACGCGCCCGGTCCGCGAGACCGACGAGCTTGAGTGCCGCGCGCGCGCGGCGCATCCGCTCGGCGGCCGACAGGTCGGTCAGCAGCAGCGGCAGCTCGACGTTTCGCTCCGCCGTCAGCACCGGCAGCAGGTTGTACATCTGGAACACGAAGCCGACATTGTCGGCACGCCAGCGCGCCAGGGCGGCATCGGACAGCTGGCCGAGCTCTAGGTCCTGCACGCGGAGTTCCCCCGACGTCGCCCGGTCCAGCCCGCCGAGAAGGTTGAGCAGCGTCGTCTTGCCGGACCCGGACGGGCCCATGAGCGCCACGAAATCGCCGGCCTCGATGTCCAGTGACAGGCCGTCCAGCACGTGGACCACCTCGGGACCGCGACGGAACTCCTTGTACAGGTCGCGGATCCGGACCAGCGGCCGGGTCACGGCAACCCCCGCGGCTCAGCGCGCGTCGGCATGGCGCACCCGGTCGCCGTCGCGGAGGCTCTCGGGGGGGCCGACGACGACGACGTCGCCGACCGCCAGTCCCTGGAGAATCTCCCGCGTACCGTCCGATTCGCGCCCGGCCGCCACACTGGTGCGCCGCGCCCGGCCATCGTCGACCCGCCAGACCCATGCGGCGCCGTCCGACTCGAGCACCGCGGCCCCCGGCACCGCTGCGACCGCGGCGGCCGCGTCGCCGGCCCGGCGATCGTCGAAGAAACGCACCTTCACGCCCATGTCGGGCAGGATTCGCGGGTCGAGTTCGTCGATGGAGATGCGCACCCGCACCGTGGCTTTCTGCCGGTCCGCGGTCGGGACGATCGCGATGACGCGGGCAGGGATCTTCCAGTCGGGATACGCGTCGAGCACCGCCTCGGCACGCTGCCGCTCGGCGACGCGGTTGATGTAGGCCTCGTTGACGTCCACCTCGATCTCGCGGGAGCCCATGTCGACCAGGGTCGCGATGCCGGTGCGCGTGTAACCGCCGCCCGCCGAGATCGGCGACACCATTTCGCCCGGCTGGGCGTCCTTGGAAACCACCACGCCGGCGAACGGGGCGCGGATCACCAGGTCGTCGAGATCCTGCTCGCGCAGGCGACGGCCGCTTTCCGCCACCGCGACGGCGCCGCGCGCCGCCTCGAGCCGCGCCTGCAGCGCCTCCGCTTCCGCCTCGGCCGCGTCCAGCGCGCTGGCGCTGACGAGGTTGTCGTCCTTGAGCGCACGCAGCCGGTCGTGGCTGCGGATCGCCTCGGCGAGGCGCACCTCGACTTCCTTCAGGTCCAGGCGCGCGACATCGAGCTGGCGCCGCGCCACCTCGTACGCGGCGCGCACCGTCGAGTCGTCGAGGCGGGCGAGCACCTGTCCCGCCTCCACCGCGCTGCCCTCCTCGAAGGCGACTTCGGTGACACGCCCGGTGACCTTGGCCGAGACGGTCGCCATCCTCCGCGCGACGACGTAGCCGGAGGCGTTCAGCACCGCGGCTGAACCGGCGGCGGGAGGCGTCTGGGCCGTCGCCGTCTCGACCTCGACGGCGCCCTCCCGGCCGAACAGCAGCCAGGCCGCGGCGGCCAGGACCACGGCGGCCGCGACCACGATCCAGCGTCGCCGCCGGGCGGTGTTGCGGGTCTCATAGCGACCCGTGCGTTCACCCGCGTCCTTGCGCAGCTCGGACAGCGCTTCCTTGTCCAGTGACATGATCCACCCTTTGCCGGCGCGGGCGACGCCTGCCGGAGTCCTCTAGAATGCAGTCGGCCCGCAGCGTCGGACACGATCGTCCGCGCGTCGGGCCTGCCGGGCATTATCGCAAAGCCATTCCAGCCATGCAGCCGCATCCACTCGTCGACATCGGCATCAACCTCGCACACGACAGCTACGACCCTGACCGCGCCGAGGTCGTCGAGCGGGCGCTGGCGGCCGGCGTGCGGCGGATGGTGATCACCGGCAGCAGCCTCGGCAGCGCCCGGCGAGCGGTCGAACTGTGCAGGCAGTGGCCCGGCCTGATGCGGGCGACCGCGGGGGTCCATCCGCACCACGCGCGGGAATTCCCGGACCACGACCTGCCGGCGCTGGCCGGGATCCTCGCCGATCCCCTGGTCACGTCCGCCGGCGAGTGCGGGCTCGACTACTTCCGCGACTTCTCACCACGCGACGAACAGCGGCGCGCGTTCGCCCGGCAGCTCGAACTGGCCGCCACGCTGTCCAAGCCGGTCTTCCTCCACCAGCGTGACGCCCACGCAGACTTCATGGCCATCCTGCGCGACCACCTGCCCTCGCTCCCGGCCGCGGTCGTTCACTGCTTCACGGGCACGGGCCCCGAGCTGGACGAGTACCTCGCCGAGGGGTTGTTCGTTGGCCTGACCGGCTGGATCTGCGACGAGCGGCGAGGGACCGCGGTCCGCGACCTGGTGCCTCTCATTCCCCTCGAGCGGCTGATGATCGAGACCGATGGGCCTTACCTCATGCCCCGGAACATCCGCCCGAGGCCTGGTCATAGACGTAATGAACCCATGAACTTACGCTATGTCTTTGAAGCGATCTGCGAGGTCAGGACGGAAACACCGGAACGGATCGCCGCGACCACGACCGACAATGCATTGAAGTTCTTCAGCTTACCGGCGCTCGGCAGCGTGTCCTGACGGACCCGACGGCCCGCCACGACTGATGAGACACATCTTTCAAAAGCCACATATATGACTGATATTCAAAGGCAATTGGATCCGTCACTCGCGTGCTCGGCGATCGGCCGCTGGTGGGACGAGTCGGTCATTCCGACCTTGTCGGATTACATCCGCATCCCCAACAAGTCACCGCAGTTCGACGCCGAGTGGGAAGCGCATGGCCACATGCAACGAGCCGCGGAGTTGCTGGCCGACTGGTGTCGCCGGCAACCGATCGAGGGCCTCGCGATCGAGATCGTGAAGCTGCCAGGGCGCACTCCGCTGCTGTTCGTCGAGGTTCCGGCACGCGGCCTGCCACCAGGCAGCGACGACTGTGTCCTGCTCTACGGTCATCTCGACAAGCAGCCGGAATTCACCGGGTGGGCGGAAGGGCTGTCGCCCTGGAATCCCGTCATTCGCGACGGGAAGCTCTACGGGCGCGGCGGCGGCGACGATGGCTACGCCGTCTTCAGTTCGCTGTCCGCCATCCGCGCGCTCCAGGAACAAGGCGTCGCCCACGCCCGGTGCGTGGTGCTGATCGAGGGTTGCGAGGAAAGCGGCAGCGTGGATCTCCCCCACTACGTCGAGGCTCTCGCGGCCCGGATCGGCACGCCGGGCCTCGTCGTCTGCCTGGACGCCGAGTGCGGCAATTACGAGCAGCTGTGGGTGACCACGTCGCTGCGCGGCGCGGTGCTCGGCACGCTGGCGGTCGAGGTTCTCAGGGAAGGCGTGCATTCGGGCGCCGCGACCGGCGTCGCACCGTCCACCTTCCGCATCCTGCGGTCCCTGCTGAGCCGGATCGAGAACGAGGTGACCGGCGACCTGCTCGTCGACGAGTTGTTCGCGCCGATCCCTGCGGAGCGCCGAAGGCAGGCCGAGGTTGCCGCGGCCGCCCTGGGCGAGCAGACCTTCCGCCGGCTGCCCTTCGTGGAGGGCGCGCAGCCGGTCACCAACTCGCCCTATGAACTGGTGCTCAACAACACCTGGCGGCCGTCACTCACGGTCACCGGCGCCGACGGGCTGCCGACGTTGCGTGACGCGGGCAACGTGCTGCTGCCGCGCGTCGCGGTGAAGCTCTCGGTGAGGCTGGCGCCGACCGCGGACCCCGCCGCCGCCTCGGCCGCACTGAAGCGCGTGCTCGAGGAGCAGCCGCCGTACGGCGCGCGCGTGTCCTTCGAGCCGGCGATGACAGGGCGCGGCTGGAATGCACCGCCGGTGCCGGACTGGCTCGCGGACTCCGTCCAGCGCGCCTCGCAGGCCGTCTTCGGGCGCGACGCGATGTACCTCGGGACCGGCGGCGGGATTCCGTTCATCGGCATGCTGGCGCAGCGCTTCCCGAAGACGCGGTTCCTGGTCACCGGGGTGCTCGGGCCCGCGTCGAATGCACACGGCCCGAACGAGTTCCTGCACATCGACTACGCGCGCCGGCTGACCGCCTGCGTGGCCGCAGTGATCGCCGACCACGCCCGTCGCGCGGGGGCGGGAGATCGCGAAGCGGCCGGCTGAACGGCTTCCGCTTCAATGCGGACGGCGATGCGGGCTCGGCTGCACGACGGACTTGAGCGCCGCCCACTCCTCCTGCCAGGCGCTCGCCGGCGACGGCTCGAGCGTGCGGTCCGCGGCGCCGAACTCCTCGGCCAGCGACTCGAGCATGCTGACCCGCGGCGGGCGGCCCTTCGGAAACCGGCCGCGCGGCGAGAACACCACCCGGCCGTCCACCGGCGCCTTGCCGGCCGCGAGTTTCACCGCGGCGACGCGGTCGTACAGGGAGCCCAGGGGGTTCGGGAAGGTGGCCCGGCGCACGCCGTCCATCACGGTCCACTCGTCCATGTATTCGCCACCGAAGATCATGCCGGGGACGTCGCGCAGGTCGACCACCAGCAGTCCCGCCCCGGTCAGCAGCAGGAAGTCGACGTGCAGGTGGCCCTCGTTGCCGTCGGGAACGAGCACGTCCTGCATCATGTCGAACGCGACCGCCGCGACCTGCTGCAATCGCCGGCGTCGCGCCTGGACCTTGCGCCAGTGGCGATAGCCCAGGAGCGCGCCGGGCACGGCGACGGCCACGACGAGGATCAGCGCGAGTTGCCCGGGCGTGACGGTCATGAGGGGCCCTCGCCGCCCAACGCGGCCTTGAGGCCCGCGAGGTTCGCCGGGATGCGGGTGAAGCGGCTCGGCAACCCGAGCAGTGCCGCGAGCCCCGGCGGCACGGGCACGCGCGTCGCGACCAGCGGCTCGACGATCTCGTCGAACTTGGCCGGGTGCGCCGTGGCGACCAGCACCCAGCGCCGTTCGCCGCGCTGCGTCGCCGGCATCGTCGCGTAGACTTCGGCGGCCGTGGCCGTGTGCGGGCACCAGGTTTCGCCCAAGGCGCGGTAGTCGGCCCGGATCCGCGCGCGGATGCGCTCGTCCGTGATCGAGTGGGCCTTGACCTGTGACGCCAGCTCGCGCCAGTCCGGGCTCAGCCAGCGCAGGCGCTCCATGTTGCTCGGGTTGCCGACATCCATCGCGGAGGCCAGCGTCGCCAGGCCCGGCCTGGGTTGCCATTCACCGCTGGACAGGAAATCCGGCACCGTGCGGTTGGCATTGTGCGCCAGCTCGATGGGGCCGATTGGCAGGCCCATCAGTCGCGCCCACAAACAGGCCACCACGTTGCCGAGGTTTCCGGACGGCACGATGAAGCCGGCTGCCTGCCCCTCCCGCCTCCAGACCTCCAGGCTGCCCGCCGCGTAGTACACGGACTGCGGCAGCAGGCGGCCAATGTTGATGCTGTTGGCGGACGACAACTCGAAGCGGCTTTGCAGCTCCGGGTCGGCAAAGGCTTCCTTCACCATCCGCTGGCAGTCGTCGAAGGTGCCCGCCACGGCCAGCGACGTCACGTTGTCGCCCCAGCACGTGAGCTGCTGCTGCTGCCGCCGCGAGACCAGACCCTCGGGATACAGCACCACGACCCGCGCCCAGGGCTTGCCGTGGAAGGCGGCCGCCACCGCGCCGCCGGTGTCCCCGGAGGTCGCGACCAGGATGGTCACCGGCCGGCCGGCCTCGTGCGGCTGCCGCTCGAGGCAGGCCGCGAGGAACCGCGCGCCGAAGTCCTTGAAAGCCGCCGTGGGCCCGTGGAACAACTCGAGGACCGACAGGCGACCGGCACCGCGCGGCAGGTCCTTCAGCGGGGCCGGGAAGCTGAAGGCCTCACGCACGATGGCTGAAAGACATCCAGACAGCGGATCGCGGGCGAAGAAAGGCGCCAGCAGCCGCTCTGCGACCTCGGCGAGCGTGTCGGCGCCGTCGAAGTCGGCGACGCGGAAGGACGGGAACCGCGCGGGGACGTAGAGCCCGCCGTCGGGCGCAATTCCTTGGCGGATGGCCTCGGACAGCGTGGCGGTGAGCCCCCCGTCGCGCGTGCTCGTAAACCGCATCAGCTCTCCACGATGCGGGCACCCTCGGTGTCGATCGCCGACACCCAGTGGTCGCTCGCGAGGTTGTGCTCTGCGAAGGCCTCCACCATCGCGGCGCGTATGCCCTCGGCGAAATGCTCCTCGCACCAGGCGAACACGGTCGGCCCCGCGCCGGAAATGGAACAGCCAAGCGCACCATTCGACGTCGCCGCCTGCTTGACCGCCTTGAAGCCGGGAATCAGCTGCGCGCGCTGCGGCTCGATGATCACGTCCTCGAAGGAATCACGGATCATGTCCAGGTCGTTGGTGTAGCAACCCGAAAGGAACCCCGCGAGATTGGCGGTCTGCCAGACCAGGTCCGACAGGTCCACGGTCTTCCTCAGGATCCGGCGCGCCTCGCGCGTCGACAGGAACATGTGCGGGTGGACCAGCACGCAGCGTACGTTCGGCGGCACCGGAATCTGCTTGGTGCGCGGATGATCGATGCCGACCGTCAGCACCAGCCCGCCGAACAACGAGGGTGCGATGTTGTCGACGTGCACCGAACCGCTGGCCACCGCCTCGCCCTGCATGGCGAACTTCAGCAGCTCCAGCTTGCTGAGCGGCGTGTCGAGCAGCGCGTTCGCGGCCACCACCGCGGCGACGGCCGAGGCCGCCGAGCCGCCCAGCCCGGAGCCGAGCGGGATACCCTTCTCGATCGAGATCTCGATGCCGAAGGGCAGCGACAACGCGCCCGCCATCGACACCAGCGCCATTCCCGCGGTGTTCTTCTCCGCCTCGAGCGGCAGCGTCGCCTGGCTGCCGGTGATCGCCGCGATGCGGATGCCGCGCCCGGCGGTCCGCCGGGCCTGCACCCGGTCGCCGACAGCCTTGACCGTGTGGCCGAGGATGTCGAACCCGACGCCGACATTGCCGACCGTGGCCGGCGCAAACGCGGTGACGGATTTCCCGGTCATGGTGCTCCTCCCGCGTTCAGAGGCGCGCGCCGAGATAGGCCGCCAGGCGCAGCAGGTCGCCGAACACGCCGCCCGCGGTCACCGCCGGCCCGGCGCCCGGCCCTTGCACGATCAGCGGATTCACGTCGTAGCGCGCCGTGACGAAGCGGACGATGTTGTCCGTCAGCGCGAGGTTGGCAAAGGCGTGGCTCCGCTCGAGCCGTCGCAGGCCCACGGTTGCCTCGCCACCGGCCGTCAGGCTCCCCACGTAACGCAGGACCTGCCCCTCGGCCCGGGCGGACTCGAGCATCGCGCGCATCGCCTCGTCGGACCCGGGGAGCCGGTCGAGGAACTCGTCCACGGAACACCTCGTGAGCGAGGGCGGCACGAGGCTCTCGACCTTCACGTCGTCGAGCTCGAGCGCGAGCCCCATCTCGCGGCCGAGGATGATCAGCTTGCGCGCGACGTCCATGCCGGACAGGTCGTCGCGCGGGTCCGGCTCCGTGTAGCCCTTCGCCTTGGCCTCGCGCACGATGCGCGAGAAAGGCACGGTGCCGTCGTAGACGTTGAACAGGTAGGCCAGTGTCCCCGAGAAGATGCCCTCGATGGCGCGTACCTCGTCGCCCGTCTCGCGAAGGTCGCGCAGCGTCATGATCACCGGCAGGCCGGCGCCGACGTTCGCCTCATACAGGAAGTGGGCGCCGGAACGCCGGCCCGCCTCGCGCAGCTCGCGGTAATAGGCCATCGGGCCGCTGTTGGCCTTCTTGTTGGGCGTCACGACGTGGATGCCGGCCGCCAGCCAGCCGGCATAGCGCTGGCCGACCCCCGCATCCGCGGTGCAGTCGATGATCACGCGGTGCGGCAGGTGCTCCGCCGCGACATGGTGGGTGAATCGATCCAGGTCCACCGGCTCCGCGTCGTCCATCGCGCCGCGCCACCCGCCGAGGTCGATTTCGCGGTCCGCCAGCAGCATCCGCCGTGAGCCTGCAATGCCACGGACCCGCAGGTCGATGTTGAAGTCCCGCTTGAGCCGCGCCGCCTGCGAGGCGAGCTGGTCGAGCAGCACCGATCCCACAGTGCCCGGGCCGACCAGGCCGATCGACAGCGTGTGCGGCGACAGGTAGAAGCTCGAGTGCACCGCGCGCAGCGCCTTGGTCGCGTCGCGTCCGTCGATGACCGCCGAGATGTTGCGCTCCGACGCGCCCTGGGCGATGGCACGGATGTTGACGGCCGCCTTGCCGAGCGCCCCGAAGACCTTGGCGGACACGCCGTGGGTGCCGGCCATCGCGTCGCCCACGACCGCGATGATGGCGCAGCCGCGGCTCACCTCGACGCTGTGGATCTGGCCCTCACGCAGTTCCGTCGCGAATGCGCGACGCACCACCTGGTCCGCCAGCGGCGCCTGCGATTCCGGGATGGCGAAGCAGATCGAGTGCTCGGAACTGCCCTGCGAGATGAGGATGACGGAGATGTCCTCCTCGCGCAGCGCGCCGAACAGGCGGTGCGCGGTGCCCGGGACGCCGATCATCCCGGCGCCCTCGAGGTTGACGAGCGCGACGCTCTCGATGCTGGTGATGCCCTTGACGGCGACCGCGCCCTCCGGCCGCGCGCAGATCACCGTGCCCGGCTTCTCCGGGGAAAAGGTGTTCCTGATCCAGATCGGGATCTCGCGCTCGACCGCGGGAGCCATGGTCTGCGGATGGATGACCTTGGCGCCGAAGTACGCGAGCTCCATCGCCTCGTTGTAGGACAGCGAGTCGATGACCTTGGCATCCGGCACGCGCCGCGGATCGGCGGACAGGACGCCATCCACGTCGGTCCAGATGACGATTTCCTCGGCATCGAGCAAGGCCGCGAAGATCGACGCGGAAAAGTCGCTGCCATTGCGACCGAGGGTCGTCTGCAGCCCCTGCGGGTCCGAGGCGATGAAGCCGGTGATCACTAATGTGGCGGGCGAGCGCCGGTC
Organism: Pseudomonadota bacterium; assembly: GCA_018261655.1. GTDB lineage: Bacteria > Pseudomonadota > Gammaproteobacteria > Steroidobacterales > Steroidobacteraceae > SG8-30. The sequence continues at coordinate 16,326 of JAGTSG010000031.1, forward strand.
GATCACCACGTCGGCCTGGGCGCGGGAGGCGTCCCACTGCACCACCGGGCCGAGCGGTCCCCACTCGACGGTCAGCACTTTGCGCGCGTCGATCCACCGGACCGGGCCGCGGCGCGCGCGCGTCTCGAGGAAGGCCGCGAACAGGCGCGTGGACCAGATCTCGCCGAAGCCGGAGACCAGGTCGCGTACGTTGTCCCCGGCCGCCCGGATGAGCGAAACGGTGTGCAGGACACCCTGGATATCGTCCAGTTCGGCACGCAACTGGCGGGCATAGGTCGCGGCCGCCTCCGGACCCAGCAACTCCCCGGCGATCCCGACGTGCCGGGCATCGAGCGCGGCAATGCCGGCGCGGCAGCATTCGTCGTCGCGTCGCTCCGCTGCCGCGACCAGGCCGAGAAGCTGGTCGGTCACGCCGCGGCACGCCGACAACACGACGCCGAGCCGCTCGTGCGGGTCCTGTTCGAGGATCGCGGCCACCCGCCGGAAGCAGTCGGCGTCGGCGACGCTCGAACCGCCGAACTTGTGGACCCACCAGCGCTGCATGCTCATGTCTCTCGACCCCGGATTGCGCTGCGGCTCCGGCTCATGTTCCGGCCGGATTCGTCCTTTCTGTGCAACGCAAAAAACCCCGTCAATCTACCCGCGACCCGCGGCCCAGCGCAAGGAGGATCAGCCGCCTGGCGCTCAGCGACGGGACGCGTGCCAGGCCCTCATCAGCCAGGCGCCGCCCGGGAGGCGGAGCAGCCGCAGCAGGACCCGGACCACGGCGCGGTCACGCGATCGCAGGGCGTACCCGGCCAGCATCGGGTCGAAGAAGCCCGGCAATGCCTCGTGATGCTCGACGCCGCGCGCCGAGAACCGGAACTCGCCCTCTCGGCAACTGACGCGCCAGTCGCCGCGATCCGCCAAGCCCGGATCCAACTGCAGTCGCGGATCGTGCAGCACCGGCGGCAGCGGCGTGCCGCGGAATCCGCTGACGAGCACGCGCAGGCCTGCCGACGCCTGTGACTCCAGCGCGACGGTGGACGGATCCTCGGCCGTGCAGGTGACGTTTACGGTTCCGTCCAGGACCACGCTTGGCATGGTTCGATGATAGCAGTCGCGCAAGCCGCTTCCGCGGGCACGGCCGCCGCCGCGGCCGACCTGCTAGGCTCTGCCGGGACGACCCCACACCGAGGCGTGTCCATTGGGCCGCGAGACCGTCCTGCCCCACGGCGAAGGCCTGCGCCGCGCGCTGCGCTGGCTGAGCGACGAGCAGCGGCACGACGCCGCGGCGATCGAGGAAGCGGCGCGCCGATTCGACCTGAGCCCCGCCGAGGAGGACTTCCTGCTCGAGCACTTCCGGGAGGGTCGAACGCCGGGCGGGACGGACAGCGATCCCTTAAGTGAAGATGCGGATGAATCGCGCAAGCGGGAGGAGTAGTTTGAGTTTCACCGTAAGGAACCCGCTGCGGTTAGGGTGACCAAGCGGGACGCGCCGGTGGCGCGGTGGCTCTCCGGAGCTGCCGATTCGTCACGGACGCGGAGGATCCTCGCATCGGGGATCGGCCTGTCTCGCCGGTGGCGAACTCGAGACCGCTGCCGACAAGGGGACAAGGCAAGGAGCCGCCGGGCCTCGGCGTCGTGAGACGCCGGGGCCTCGCTTTTTCCGCGTGGCCGTCTGCATCGGCGATGGCTGCATGGCGCCGCGGCTCGCCGCCACGGGAGACACGTACGAGGGCTGCTCTTCCCGCCCGCTATGATCCGGGCAGTTACGCTGCGAAGGGACCCAGCATGCGCACCAGGCTCCTTGCCGCCGTCCTGCCCTGCCTCGTTCTCGCGACCGCCTGCGGCGGCGGCGACGGACCCTCTTCATCGCAACTGCCGGCGC
>JAGTSG010000002.1:0-10902 GCA_018261655.1 Pseudomonadota bacterium
GCCAAACACATAGGATTCGTTCCCGAGTTCGTCTCTGCCGTCGACGCGGTGATCGCCAAAGACAGCGGTCCATCATCCGCGGCTGCCGGTATGCGTGAGTGACCGCAACGGGTCTATACACGAGGCGCGCCCGGGCGTCCCGAGCCGTGCGAGCGACTAGTCCTGGTTGCTGTGCCATTCACCGTCTTGCAGATGAAGGTTGTTCTTTTGAGCACAGAGCCTTTCTGCATCCGTGCCGGTGTCACCGACATCGGCAACGCCGGCCAAGGCCCCTGCTGCCTGCATGCGCTCTTCCTGTTTGATGCAGCGCTGCATGATCGCAGCGTTCTCCTTAAGCGCGTCGATCTCTCTCGTGTCTTTCGACTCCTGATATGGACCTGACCAATACCAGTACGCCAATCCGACTATCGCCAGGTAGAAGATCAGCTTGCTCATGAGTGCTCCCGGTTGCTCTCTCGTCCTAGAGCAAATTGTGCTTCCGGCACATTATGCGACCCATGAGAATGCGGCTGCGCAAGAGCGGGAGATACGGCTCGAGCACTCTTGCCATGACCCGTCGGTTCCCCTCCGGAGCAAAGTTAATATCTCGTATATTCAGTTAGTTATAGAGTCTTTCTAACCCGCATTGTGAGTGCGATGGGGCAGTGGTCGATGGACCAGCTCCCCTGCCCTGTCGACCAACCTGCCGTGTCGGGACGATGGCACGACCTTCGGCCGGAAGCAGATACCCGGCCTGGCCAGCGAGTACGGTCGTGCCTGACACGCGGCTCAACCTGACGTGTTTCAGTCGGCCCCGGATCGAATGGCCGTGGTGACGCCAGGCGCCGCAACATGCTGGCCGAGGGCGAGTTCACTGATGGCGTGCGGGCTGATCTGCGTGCCTCCGATGCACCATGACCAGGGTTCGTGCTCCTCGATGAGAACCCAGATCAGGTCGCGAAAGGCCGGATTGCCCCGTCCTTCGACGGCGACGATCACATCAGTTAGCCGGGCACACAATTCTGCCTTCTGCTCATGGGTCAGAAGTCCCTTGGCCGTCTTTACGTTTACAAATGGCATGGGATGATCGCTCCTGAGAAATGGGGGAGGCTGCGGCGATCGCTTTGTGCACACAGCCTCCCCGGTGCTTACGCGGCCTTGACGCTTGGCAGCGGATCGTCTCGCACAATGACAGTGTTCTCGACGAGGCTGACTTCGTCGGCCTTGAGACCAGCCCGTTCCGCGTGTTCGCGAACTGCCTGGGCACTGATGCCCTGGTAGACGCAGACCGTCCCGAGACGGCCGTCGTTCTCGCGGACCACGTATGACCGGATCCAGCGAACCTGATCCGGCATTTCTTCGTTGCCGACCCGGGCCGACCGGGCTGCTGCCACCTCGAGTTCCGCGGCATCTTTCCAGTTGCTGCGGCGACGAATCACATATGTGTTCACTTTCGGATACCTCCACAGGTTGTTTGCAGTAGATGTTCAGTGCGGCTCCAGAATGCCGCGCCTGGTCCCTTGCGCGAAGATGGCAGAAATGACAATGTACGGAGGTATTTGCGCCACAGGTCGGCATCATGGACGTGGTCGTACTGTTTCTCCGTGGGGGTCTTGCATCAACGGCCATCGCACCGATGGAGGTGTTCCGATCGGCCGGCGTGGTGTGGAACCTCCTGGACGGGCAACGCCCAAGACCACGATTCCGGGTCACCACGGCCTCCGTCGACGGCCATGCCGTTCGTTCCGATGGCCCGGTGTCGTTGACGCCAGAGCGCCCCCTTTCTGCGGTCAGGAAGGCCGACCTGGTGATCGTCCCGGCTACCGGACTGGAGACCGACGAACTGCTGGCAAGACATGCTGCCGTGGTGCCCTGGCTACAGCGCTGGTACAGGCGGGGCACGGCAGTCGCGGGAATCTGCAGTGGAGTGGCTTTACTCGCCGAGGCCGGGCTGCTGGACGGGAGACGCGCCACCACACACTGGGGGATGGTGGACTCGTATCGGCAGCGCTATCCCGCCGTCGACTGGCGGCCGGAGCTGTTCGTTACCGAGCATGACAACGTCTACTGCGGTGGTGGCGTCTATGCATCGCTCGACCTGAGCCTCCATCTCGTGGAACGACTAGCGGGCCGCGAGGTTGCCGTTCAGTGCGCCAAGGCCTTGCTGATCGACACGCCACGCGTTTGGCAGTCCAGCTACGCCACCCCGCCCCGCCGCAGTGGTCACGGCGACAGCAAGGTTCTCGAGGCACAGCAATGGCTTCATCAGCATTTCCGGAGTCACGTCCATCTGGACGCAGTGGCGCGTAAACTGGGAATGAGCCCCCGCAACTTTGCGCGGCGTTTCAGGCAGGCGACCGGCGAGACACCCCTTGCCTATCTGCACAAGTTGCGCATCGACGAATCAAAGCGGCTCCTGGAACAGGAGTACATGACCATGCAGGAGATTGCCGGGAACATCGGCTACGACGACCCGGTCTTCTTTCGGCAGCTCTTCAAGCGGTATGCGGGCGTGTCGCCGCAGGGTTACAGGACCAGGTTCGGCAGGAACGCGGAATTGCAGCAGCTTGCGCAGGGTTCGTCCGTCCCGAATAGACGCGCATGAGATCGCCGGAAACGATACAACCAGTCACACCTATACTGTTCCCGTTGTTCATGGTCACGTTCATGGCCTCGTCGCTGGCCACCCTCTTCCCGGGTCCCCGCACCAAGGCGCTCTTGCGTGATCGCCGCTGGTGGGGTTTGGGGTTTGCGGCCTGTTTCGCCGTACACCTCGTTGCGCTGTCGGTCTTCAACTGGCGCAAAGGAGACTTTCCTCCGGTGGGGCTGGTGGATCCGGGTGTGCTCGCCTACGCGCTCCTGTTGGCGATGGTCCTTACTTCCAACGGCGCTGCGCAACGAGCCATGGGGCGCGGCTGGACATGGCTGCACAGGACGGGTATGTGGGTCTTCCTCCTGATCTTCGGGCAGCCCGGCACGGGGCTGATCGCCATGACCTACACGCTTGTCTCAATGTCTGCGGCCTGCCTGCGTATCGCAGCATGGTGGCAGAGGAAGCGCAGACTCGGACTCCCCGCTGGCGCGATGTAGTTCGGAGCTCATGATTCATGCAGACCGACGCTGCTTCGTGGCGCGGCGAGATTCAGGCGTCAGGGGAACACTGCAAGGGACGGCGAGCTTCCACTTCGGGTCGTCCGCAGTTCATTCACGATAGTCATCCAGAGCCACCGGCGGCAATGCACTGGCCTCCGCCAGCCACTCCTGCACCGACGGGCGCCGGAGCAGCACTTTCGCCCAGCGCTGGCTCTGGGGCCACATTTCAAGGGAAGGCATGTGGGACGTGAGCCGAAGCACAGTGGGGACAAAACACAGGTCGGCCAATGAAAGGTCACCAACAAGATAGGGACCGTTGCTTTGCGACAGGACCTGCTCCCAGACGCTGAAGATCCTGTTGGACTCGGAGATCTCGCCATCGGTCATCGGGCGACGATCAGGGTAGAACGAGCTCTCAAAGGAAATTCGGGAACAGATTCCGGAGAGTCCGGCATGTTGCCAGGCAGCCAGCGACCGGGCGCGGGCTCGCGCCTTGACGTCCTTCGGCAGCAAGTTGCCCCCGCAAAGATCATTTGCGTACTCCATGATCGCCAGCGAGTCGTAGATGACGGTGTCACCGTCAACCAGGACCGGGACGGCGCCGGGTGGGGAGAACCCGGCGATTCTTGCCAGATTGGCGAAGCGCTGCGGCCTGCGAATGTCAACGACGAGTTCGTCGAAGGGAATGCCTGCTTCCTTGAGGGCCAGCCACGCGCGAAACGCCCAGCTCGAAGCATTCTTCGTTCCGGAGTAGAGAGTTCGCGTCACAGGTTCTCCTGCGCCTACGACCTGTCATCTGTGCCCGTTACATCTCCATGCTGCCGCGATGGGGCTGGTCGGGGTCGGTGTCCTCGTCCTCCAGGTCCACGGCAGCTGACGGCGGAAGCCTGGCGATGATCGCCTCGATCATGGAGACGTGCTCGGCCTCCTCCTCCCGCAGTTCCTCGAACAGTGCCTTGACCTCCGGGTGGCTCACGTGCCGCAGCGCCTGGTCATAGAACTCGAAGGCCTTCTTCTCCGAGGACAAGGCCAGGTAGTACGCCTTCAACGCAGACATGTTCCAGCGCGGCGCGCCGAAGTCCGGCGCCTCCACGTCGAAGATGTCCTCGAGCCTGACCTTCGGCGGCGTCTCGCCGAACAACTTCAGCCGCCGCTCTGCGATCTCCTCGCAGTGCTTGTTCTCGTTGACTGCCATAGACTGGAATACGGCGCCGGCGTCGTCGGAGCCGCGGCTTCCAATGGCGTCGGCGAACTGTGTGTACCGCTTTTTTGCTTCGAGCTCGATCAGCGCGGCGAGGTCGAGGGCGTCCATCAGCGTGAGCTTGGAGAAATCGAGTCTCGTAGGCATGGGGCCTCCGGTTGGGTGGCAGGTGGAACCGTAACACCGCGCCGATCGTCTGGTCAAAGCAAGGTGTTTTCACTGCCGTGGCAGGTGCAAGCATGGAAACCGGGAACATGAATCGTCGCAGGTTTCTGCAGTTGCTGTCGGCGTCCGGGCTCTCAGCTTGCGCGGCGCCGGCGGCCGGTCCCGTCACCCAAGTCATGGTCATCGCTTCGATGCACAGCGTTCACCAGAACAGTGTGACTTTTACCTACGATGACCTCTACGAGCGCATACGGGCCTTCAATCCAACGGCTGTCGGTGTCGAGATCCGCGAAGAAGACTTGATTCCGCCGGCCCCGTATCTGGCGACGTCCTACCCGAGGGAGATGGTCGAGCTCGCTCGTCGGTACGCCCCCATCGTCCACGGGATCGACTGGCTCGGGCCGGCTATCGAAGGACGGCCCATTCCGTCGGGCTATTTCGAGCGACTCGACGTGAAGCGCCTCGAGCGGGAACTGGATGCAGACGCCGAGTTTTCCGATCCCGAGCTGGACGCGCTGCAACGTCAGAAGAGCGGTCTGCTGACTGGCGCCACCGCCGCGTCGCTGAACGACGGTCGCTATGACACGCTCAACCGCACCTACTATCGGCGGCTCGCCGAACGACTCCGGGGCACGCGCTATCAGCTCGTTTCCGACTTCTATTCGGCCCGGGACCGCCACATCGCCGACAACGTGATCAACCTGATCAACGCGAATCCAGGCGGGCGCGTTGCCATCGTGGTGGGCGCCGACCATCGCTCCGCGGTGATCGACGCGATCAAGGCCACCTTCAGGCATCGTGTCCGGCTCGTACCGGTCTAGGTTCCGGTGGATCGCCCGTCGTTTCCACCCGACGCGCAGGAGGGCGCGTACCACCGATCCGTCAGCCTGCCGGCGCCCCGCCTCCCCGTATCGGGCCGGCTACGGCATCGAGGCGGGCCTGGAAGCCTCGAGCCACTGCTGCCACTGACGGCGTCGCAGGGCGCGGATGTCGGACAGGTGTTGACTGACCCGTGCCTGCGCGGGTGCGGACCAGCCTGGAACGGTTGCCTTCTGGACTTTCCACGACGTCGTCGCCGCGACGGATGCCGCCACGCCCGCATTGACCCGGTCGGCAAACACGTCGGTCCGGTTCGCGGTGTCGCCATTCCGGGTGCGGACGTAGAGCGTGACAAAGGTCGAGCCATGACCCGTCAGCCCCTGGTAGTCCCCGACGAAGAGACCGCCTGCGTTCGGCGCGTTCCGCAGGTCGAAATTGCCGGCGAGCCGCGTCTCGTGCCACGTCGCGCGGTCCCGCGAGGACGCCAGCCAGAAGTCAGTCGGCTGGAAGGTCGAGGTGCCGTCCTCGCGGAAGTCGTAGTAGCTCACTCCGATGCTGCCGTCCGGGAGGATCGCCAGGGTCGGCGTAAAGGCGGGAACCGTCGTGTCGGCGTTGACGGCAACCGGTTCGCTCCAGGTGACGCCGCCATCCTGCGACCACGTCATCGCGATTGCATCGTGGGCTCCGCCGGAGAATCGCGAGTCCTGCCAGACGGCGTACAGCGTGCCGTCGCGCGCATCGACGGAGAATGACCCGAGTATCTCGCCGGCCCGTACGTTGACCTGCGGCACCGAGCGCACGCGCGTACCCACCGGCAGCAGGTCGGCGATGAACATCGGCGCCGACCAGGTCAGCCCCCTGTCGCTGGAACGGATCACGGCCAGCCGACCGATCGTCTGGCTCGGGTCGCCGGGGGACGGCCCCAGCTCGGTAAAGAAGTCGAAAACGGTCCCGTCCGGCGCCACCACGATCACGTTGCCGATGGTCTGCCTTCCAGCCGCGCCTGGGTCGTAGACGGTCATGGCTGGCGACCAGTTGATGCCACCGTCATCCGAGCGCGCGAGGATGGCAGGGCCCCGCTCGTCTCCTTCCAGGCGGTCCCAGACTGCGTACACGTAGCGTGGATCTGTCGGATCGATCGTCACGCTCTCCTTGTCGTTGAAGTACTGTGAGCCGTCATCGTTGATGAGCTCGATGGGCGCGCTCCAGCTGAATCCTCCGTCAGTCGAACGACTCGCCAGCACCGCACTCCGGCCCCCGCCGGTGAAGGCGATGCCGACCTGGATCGCGGTACTGCCGTTCAGGCTGACCCAGGGGTCAGAGACCCGCGCAAACGATCCTCCCGCGCACTGCGAAAACGGGGCGGCGCGGTGCCCGGTCCAGCTCGCGCCCCCGTCCACCGATACGGCGGTGACCAGGCCGCGTGCCCCCCCATCGGAAAGCCGGTCCTGCTGCCAGGCGGCCACGAGATGATTAGGGTTGGATGGGTCGATCGCCAGGTGCGACTCGACTTCAGAATTGACATAGACCACCCCACCGCCTGCCAGCGGCAGGCAGCCGCTGTCGAAGGGCGTCGCCTGCGACACGCGTACGGCCGTTGGCGTCGTGAACACTGGCGGGACGGCCGGTGGTGGCGGAGGCTCCGACCCGTTCCCGCCACCGCCGCCCCCGCAAGCGGTCGCCAGCGCTGCAATCAGCAGGCTCGTCAGGACGTTCGGCAAGCCGCGGTTGAAGTTCATGGCTGCAGCCCCCCCATCGGCGCAACGCCCCAAGCGTACACGGGCCCCTCCCCCGTTGCGCACCCGCCGTTCATACGACGCGCACGTAGGTCGTGGCGCCGGCATCAGGCGGGCGCCCGTTGACCCACGAAGCCCTGCCGTAGGTGTACGCCAGGTTCCCGTCACCCACGGTGCGCTCGGGAGCGATGGTGACGGATGACAGGGGCTTCATGCTCCGGGCCACCTCGAGCAGCGCCTCGCGCGTGGCGGTGCGCATGGTTGTCGTCCCGAGAGGTTGGAGTACCCGGCTTCGCGGTGATTCCGCGACTACGGTTAATAGTAACTTAATATATTCAGCATCTTATAAAACATATTTAATGCTGCTGCGAGGTACCCCGCAGCATCCACGCTTCGGCCGGCACGCCCGGAATTTGTCTGCGTACTCACGCTATGATCGCGCCGGTTCCGCCCGGCCCTCGCCATCTCCCGGAGAGTTACGTTGTCATCCCTGAAGAACCGGTTGAACGCCATCCCCGAAGGCGCCGCGGCACTGTTCTTCATCCAGATCTTCGCCACCCTCGGCTTTGCGGTCCTGTACTCGACCCTGGTCCTGTACGCGACGCGGCACCTGCACTTTTCCGCGAAGGAAGCCTCCGCGATCATGGGCGTCTTCGGCGCCTTCAATTACGGCCTGCACCTGTTCGGCGGCTATCTCGGCGGCCGCTTCCTCAGCAACAGGAACCTCTTCGTCGGTGGCATGGTGCTGCAGGTGCTCGGCTGCGGCTGGATGGCCGGCGGCACCACCGAGGCGATGTACTGGGGCCTGGCGCTGTTCCTCACAGGCAGCGGCCTCAATGTCACCTGCATCAACATGATGCTGACCCAGCGCTTCGCACCGGCGGACCTGCGGCGCGAGAGCGCGTTCATGTGGAACTACGCCGGCATGAACATCGGCTTCTTCGTCGGCTTCACGGTCGCGGGTCACTACCAGCTGACGGAAAGCTACTCGAGCCTGTTTCTGTTCGCGACCGTCGGTAACTTCCTGGCCATCGTCCTGGCGGCCCTTAACTGGAGAGTGCTCGCGGACAGGAATACGCACTTGCTGGACGCAACGGCCCGGCAGTACCGGATCCGGTTCGCCGTGGGCGCCGCGATCCTCGTCGGTCTCGTGCCACTCGTGTGGATCATGTTGCAGCACACCGCGTCGACCGGGGCGGCCTTCAAGGGGCTGTCCGCGGCACTGGCGGCCGGACTCGTCTACCTGACGCTGAAACACCGGGACGCGCGCGAGCGGAACAACATGTGGGCGTACCTGATCCTGGCCCTCGGCTCGCTCGTTTTCTGGTCGCTGTACCAGATGGCTCCGAACGGCCTGCAGCTGTTTGCCGTCAACAACGTCAACCTGCGGGTGTGGGGCGTCGAGGTCGCGCCGCAGTGGGTCCAGAACATCAATACCGTCAGCATCGTGGTCGGCGGCCCGCTGCTCGCGGCCTTGTTCGCGAAATGGCGCGCCCGCGGCTGGAACGTCGACATCCCCAGCCAGTTTGCGGTGTCCCTGATACTGATGGGACTCGGTTTCCTCGCCCTGCCCGTCGGCATTTCGCTTGCCGACGACTCGGGCAGGACCGCCTTCGTCTGGCTCTTCGTCAGTTACGTCCTGCAGAGCCTCGGTGAGTTGCTGATCTCGCCCATCGGCTACGCGATGATCGGCAAGCTGGCGCCGCGCCAGTACCAGGGAATCATGATGGGCAGCTGGATGCTGGTCACTGGCCTGGCCTCGCTGTTTGCAGGCGATTTCTCGGGGATGATCCCGGAGCCGTCGGGCACCACCGCGCTGCTCAGCAATCCCGAGTACATCAGCCTGTTCTCGCGGCTCGGCTGGGGCAGTACCGTGGTGGGCGCCGTGCTGGTGCTGCTGATTCCGTTCCTGCGCCGACTGATCAGGGACAGGGAAGCGGAGTCGGACGATACGCCGGTGGCGGTGGTGCCGGCACGCTAGGCGAGAGGCTGCAGAGCCCCGGACGGCCGGTCGGAGTCTGTCGCTGCAGCAGGTGCGCGTCGATCGCGCTGGTGTCACTGGTCTCGCGGTCGGTCTCGACGCAGCACGGCCTTTCCATACGCGGCCCCATGCTCAGGCCGACCAAGATCCTCCCCCAATCAGCACTCCTGAATACTCGAGACACGACCCAGCTGCCAGATCGGTATTGCTGGCCGAGTGCCGGCGGGAGTTATCCAGAAAAACGCAGGAATAACCGCCTGTTGCAGCGGATGTCTCGAACAGTTTGGCGGAAGCCGGGCCTCCTCTCGGAGCCTAGCACCGGCCAGTGATGCCAAGGGGCGCAATCGGCTCCCACGGCGCAAGACTAGAAATGATTCCCAATCGCGCTATGCTGAATCGGTGCTCCTGATGTAGGGCACTCACTGAGGGGGGACTCATGAACAGACGACAGTTCTGCCGCTCGGCAGCGGCGGCGAGCCTTGCTGCTGCCTACCCGGCCGCGCTCCTCGCCGAGGACGCCAAGGCGGGCGTCGCCGCAGTCACGCTGGACGGCAGGCGAATCGAACTTTCGCGGGCGGTGGTCCGGGACTTCGGATCGCGTTTGTCGGGGCCGGTACTCCTGGCCGGCGACCCGGGATACGACAGTGCCCGCCACATCTGGAACGGCATGCACGACAAGCACCCGGCGCTGATCGCACAGTGCACGAACAGCGACGACGTGCACTACGCGGTCGAATTTGCCGGCGCGAACAGCCTGCTGACCGCCGTCCGCGGCGGCGGTCACAGCTGGCCGGGCAAGTCCGTGTGCGAAGGCGGACTGATGATCGACCTGTCGCGCATGAACCGGGTCACGGTCGATCCCACTGCGCGACGTGCAATGGTAGGCGGCGGCGCTCTGCTGAACGGCCTGGATACCGCGGCGCTGGAGCATGGTCTCGCCACCACGGCCGGCGTGGTATCGCACACCGGCGTGGGCGGCTATACGCTCGGTGGCGGTTTCGGGCGCCTCAACCGCAAGTACGGGCTGGCCATCGACAATCTGCTGTCGGCGACGATCGTCACCGCGGATGGACGTGTCCGGCGCGTCGACGCCGGCACCGAGCCGGACCTGTTCTGGGCGATCCGCGGCGGCGGCGGCAACTTCGGTGTCGTGACCGACTTCGAGTTCCAGCTGCATCCGTTCAACAGGAAACCGCTCTCCGGAAACATCGTCTGGCCCATGAGCCAGGTCCGCGACGTGCTGGAGTTCTACGCCGAGTGGTCGGAAAAGCTCTCGGACGAGATGTACTGCGGCCCGGTCCTCTTCAAGCATCCGGAAGCCGGTGACGTCGTGGCGATGGACGTCGTGTACAACGGTGACCCCGCTGCCGGCGAGAAGGAGCTGGCGCCGCTGCGCAAGATCGGCAAGCCCGTGGTCGATGGGGTGATCGTGCAGGACCACATGGTGATGCAGACCGCACTCGACGGCATCATGGCGCATGGGGTCCGCTCCTACGCCAAGAATGGCATGGTCAAGGCGTGGTCGCAGAAGCTCGTGGACCGGATCATCGAGGGCTACGATCCGCGCATATTCCTCACCAACCACGTGGCAGGTGGCGCCGTGAAGCGCGTCGGGGAGCTTGATACGGCATTCCCGCATCGCAATGCGGAGATCATGCTGGTCATCGTCGGCGGATGGGCCGACCCGGCGGCGGACTCGGCACTGACCGGCGCGGTGCGCAGCTACTTCGAGGCGATCGAGCCGCTGACGGGCGGCTACTACGACAACATCGACTACGATCACAGTGCCGGCACCGACAACTACGGCCCGGCCTATGCGCGGTTGTCGAAGATCAAGCTACGGTACGATCCACGCAACCTGTTCCGGCTGAACAGCAACATCAAGCCGGCGTGACCACGCTGCGTCGTCGAGGCGCCGCGAGCGCCTC
>JAGTSG010000002.1:10935-104662 GCA_018261655.1 Pseudomonadota bacterium
CCCCCCCACGCCGCACTGCGACGGGATTTCCCGCGCGCCCACGGCTTCGCCGCGGCGAGCCTGGTGGTCGTCCGCGGCGCGCAAAGACCCTCAGCTGCGATCGACCCCCAGGGACCGGACTGCCTCTGCATCGGCTGGCGACAGAAAGCCGGTCTCGACCAGCCATTCCGCGAGCGCCGCGGCGACGAGGGCGCGAAACTCGGGTGATTCGAGCGTGGCATGGCCCATTTCGAGCCAGACGCTGGTCCTCGGTTGACGAGCCTGGTCGTGCAGTTTCTGGCCGAGCGCTTCCGGCATTCGCCGGTCACCTGTCCCGCTGACGAGCAGGCTCGGTCGGGGCGCCACACGATGAATGTATTTCAGTGGCTCCACGGGCGATACGACCAGGTTGACGGCCCACGCGACTGGCCCCTCAAGCGGGGCCGGGACGTCGATGTTGGCCTCGATCAGCGATTGCAGGTCGCCTGCACCCAGCAGGATGGCGAGTCCCGAGATCCGTGACTCCGCCGCAGCGGCGGCAGGCGCAAGCAGCGCGCCGAAGCTGCCACCGACGAGCACGATGCGCTGACGGTCGACGTCGTCGCGTCCGTAAAGATAGTCAAGGACGAGCATCGTCGCGGGTGGCGTCAACATCACGGCCCGGCGCATGGCGGGCAGGCGGGTGATGAACTCCCAGGCGGAGAGCCGGCGCCGCCGGCCCTCGTAGGGGTAGTCGATGGACACCAGCATGATCCGCCCCGTGTCTGGAAACATCTCGGCGACGCGGCCGCCGGAGTTGATCCCGCCGAGCGTGAGCAACACCGGATGTGGACGCTCGTCTGGTGGTGGTTCCCGGACCTGGACATTGACGATGAGACCGCGGTCGTCGGCCAGCTGCAGCAGACGCAGCGCACCCTCCGGGACTGGCTGGCGTTCGACTTCCGTGACCGAAACGAGGCTGCCTTTTTGCGACCTGAACCAGGGAAGCCAGTCGCGCGCGGCATAACGCTCGCCGACGAGGTAGCCGGTGCCGAGCACGAGCGCGAGTGCGGCCAGCAATGACAGCCTTCCGCGCCAGCCGACCTTCCGCATGGATGGCATTCTGCCACCCCTGCCGGGGTTCGGCCTTGTGCGACGTGTCGCTGGCTCGGGACTCCGACCCCGGCCGCCCCGGCAATTCTCGTCGGCCCCGCCCCGTGCGGAACGCTACCGCTCAGGGCGCCCTGGTGAATGACAGGACTTTCGTGTCGACCGACTCGCCGGTGTCGTCGGCCCCCTGCTCGCCGCCCATCCGTTCCAGTTTGCCGTCCACGGTGGCGCCGCAGTCCAGCTTCAGGGTGCGGTAGGTGATGTTGCCGGTCACGCGCGCGGCGGCCTGCAGTTCGAGGAAGTGCTCGACCTCGAGGTCGCCTTCCACGCGGCCGTTGATCACCGCGTCGTGGACCTTGACCGTGCCGACGATGACGCCCTTTTCACTCAGGACGAGGAGGCCACGACCGTCCGGCTTGCCCAGGACGTTGCCATCGACCCGACCGTCGATCCGCAGGCCGCCTGCAAAGACCACGTCGCCCCGGACGCAGGTGTCGTGAGCCAGGAGACTCGCCAGCCGGCTGGCGTCGATGGCCATGGTGTTCTTCTTCCGGAACATGGTTCCTTCCTCGGGTATCGTGCGTGAAGTCAGTTGTTGCTCTGGATGGGCGCCCTGCGGGCCGTCAGGAACTCCACCTGCCGGTGCAGCTCCGCGACCCGCGCGGTGAGATCGGCCGCCTGTTGCTCGAGTTCAGCGCGCGTGGCGCTCTCCACGGCGAGCTCGGTCCGCAGGCGCTCGACCTCGGCGGTAAGCAATTTCCGTTGCTGGCGCGCCTCGGCGACGTCCTGTGCTGTCGCAAACAGGTCGCCCACGAAGCCGCGGCCGGCGCCGACGAGCAAGACCAGCGCTGTCGCGCCGGCGGCCAACTGCCACCGCCGCCTGTTCAAGTGCGGCGCGGCAGGTTCGAATCTGGCGTGAGTGAGCCATTTCGTGTCGATGACGCGGTTCCTCGGCTTCGTCCGGCGTCAGGACTCGTCGCCCGTGAGGTACAGGCCTGGATTCACCTGAGTCCCGTCACGCAGGACCTCGAAGTGGAGATGCGGCCCGGTAGAGCGGCCCGTCGAGCCCACCGTTGCGATCGGCTGACCGGGCAGCAGCACGTCGCCGACGCGAACCAGGATCCGGGAGGCGTGTCCGTAGCGGGTGACCAGGCCGTCGCCATGGTCGATCTCGACCGTCCTGCCATACGCGCCGTGCGGACCGGCATAGCGGACGCGCCCGCCGGCGCTGGCCAATATGGACGTGCCGTATGGCGCCGGATAGTCGATGCCGGCGTGCTCGGCGAGCTGACGCGTGAACGGATCGGTCCGGCGGCCGAAGCCGGACGAGATCACGACGCCGGGAATCGGCACCCTGCTGGGAAAGGCCATCCCGTCCAGGTCGCGTCGCGCGACCATCGCGGCCACCCGGTCGAGACTTGCTTCGACGTGGTCGAGCCCTCGTTCGAGCTGGAGCAGCGATGTGCCGGCACCTGACGCAGTGCCAAACCGCGGCGCAAGCAGCGGTCCGCCCGCGGGCTGGTGGGCGACGTTGGGCGGTGAGCCGGCTGCGTCCGCAGCCGCCGGCCGTGTTGCACCGATGCGATCGGTCAGGCGGCCGGCGGCAGCCTCGAGCCGAATCAGACGACCAGACAGGCTGCCGATCTGCTGGATGAGGGCCTGGTCGCCGGGCTGCGCCGGATCCAGATACGCAAACTCGGGTGTCCGCCCCTCGTCGCTGTTCGAGACGCGGCCGAGCTGGAAGCCCAGGGCGACGCCGGCGAGCAACCCGGCCAGCATCAACCCGCCGGTCGCGGCGGCGAGCGTCTGCATCGTGAGGGTGCGTAGCGTTGAATGGGCCAGGGTGCCGGCTGAGACGATTACTAGGGCCATCTTCCGGTCCTCATGGCGGGTCGGTGCCACCGCTGATCGCGCGCTGGCACGCGGCGAAAGTTCCGGGTGTTGTCCCGGTGCCAGCACCCGCTGGTAAGTCGATGGTGTCAGGCCCTCGTCCGGGACAATGTGAAGTGGGCCACAGTGTCGCGACCGTTGGTCGGCCGCCTCCGCGGCACGGCGGACTGGCCCCGAGGCGCGCAAGGGCTGGCACGATTCATGTGACGGACGTCTCAGTCCGGGCCGCGAGCCAGGGCCCGCGTTCATTCTCCGTCCAGGACTGCGCCGCACCGCGAGAGCAGCTGGCGCAGCGATGGCCGCCGCGACCGCGGTCCGTCACCCCCGTCGCCTTTCACGGAACGAAGGCTGCCCTGGCCTCGTAGTCTTCGAGTTCCCGCACGAACTGCTCCCGATCCTTTTCCAGCTGCTCGATGTCGGCTCGCAGTCGCTCGTGGCGCTCGATCAGGTGCGCGGCATGGATCGCGTCCTGGGTCCGGGATTCGGCACTGTACGTGGTGCTTGCGACGGAGAAGCCGAGCCCGGCGATGCGATGCTGGACGCCGGCCAGCTCCATTCGCATCTCGGCCAGCCGTTCATCGGCATGGTCCACGCGGTACCGACGCACATACAGCTCCCGGCCTGCGTCATAGGCCGCCATGAAAGCCGGCGCGAGGTCAGCCGGACAGGGCCCGCCATAGCCCGCGCCGCTCACCCCCACCTGGTAGCCGTTGCGCGGGTGGCAGTATTCGCGCAGCCCTGCCGCCCGGCCCGCCTGGTAGGCGTCGAGGTCAGGACGCACGCCGTGGTCGGCACAGGCCTTGCGGTGCTGCCCGATCCGGTCGCCGGTGCGGCCGGCCACCCCGTCCTCGTAACCGACGGTTCGCCAGTCGACCATCAGGCACTCTTCCTTGCTGAGGGTCGCGCAACCCGCGAGGAGCAGCAAGGTGACGACCATGCCGATCGCCGTGGCTTTCATGATCAGGCTCCCTGAAACGTTGCAGCATCCCGGTCGATGCTGGTTTCAGGCTAGACGGTGCAAGCTGAACGGCGCGTGATCGGACGCCGCTTCTGTCAAAGGGAAGGCGCGGTCTGGCCCGGTGCTACGGCAGCGCCCGCAGGTACCGGACGGCCACCCGATTGATGATCCGCGTGACCCCGCGAGACATTCCCGGTCTCGTTACGATCATTCCCGCTGCTTATCCGCCGACGGCTCGTCGCATACCTCGCAGCGCTGCCCGTGTCGGGACTTGTAATAGCTCGTCGCAGCAAAGACCACCGCGGAGATGGTGCCCCAGAGGCCGCCGTGCAACAGGGCGTAGGTGAGCGTGTGTCCCTTCAGCCACTGAACCAGGGTGATGACGGCGAAGGCGACCGCCAGGACGGTGAGGAATCGACGGAACAGGACCTTGTTAGTCATTGCCATGGAACTCCCGGCAGAAAATCACGCTGGTCCAGGTTGAAGCGCGGCGCATATCCGAGTTCCCTGCAAGCCTTGTCGATGACATACACGCGGTCGATGCTGGCAGGAACCGGCCAGCCGCGCGTCCGGAACGCCGCTTCCAGCCAGGGCAGCCGCCGGCGCAACACTGCCGGCGCATCGCGCAACAACTCCTCCCGGTCCTCCGGCTGGAACGGGCTCCGGGCCGAGATGTTGTACACCTCGTAGCCATGACCAGTCTGCTCGAGGGCGCGCCGATGCGCCTGGCCGACGTCGCGCAGGTCCACCCCCCGGTACAGGCGATAGGTCGCCATCAGGTGTTCCGGCTCGGGAAAGCAACGCGAGATCCGCAGGCTGGTGCAGGACAGCAGGCCTTCCTCCGCGGCTTCACGGCACAGGGCCTCGGCCGCCAGCTTGGTCTCGTCGTAGATGTCGCGTGGTCTGGGTTCCAGCCCTTCGGTCACCCAGACCGCTTCGTCGCCGCGCTCGAGCGAGTGGCCGTAGACCGACGTCGAGCTGGTGTAGACGAGCCGGCCGACCCGCGCGTCCGCCATCGCCTCGAGCAGGAGGCGCGTCCCCTCGACGTTCACGGCCCGGAAACGGGCCTCGCTCTCGACGCCGACATGCGGAGCATGCAGCGACGCGGTGTGGATGACCGCCATCGCACCCTGCATGGATTCTG
Organism: Pseudomonadota bacterium; assembly: GCA_018261655.1. Lineage (GTDB taxonomy): Bacteria > Pseudomonadota > Gammaproteobacteria > Steroidobacterales > Steroidobacteraceae > SG8-30. Next base: position 15,996 of record JAGTSG010000002.1, read on the forward strand.
CCACACGATGTGGATCGGCGACCGATCCCAGGTGCGTCGTGAAGCGCCCGGGAATGAGGTCGAGGCCGGTGATCTCGTAGTCGTCGCACAGCGCCTCGGCGATGGCCTGTCCGACGCGACCGGACGAACCGGTCAGCAGCAGCCGCGGCTTTGAAGTCACGGCACGGACCTGCCGACCGCGTGGAAAAACTCCGCAAGGCGCCCGCGATCGAGCCGCCCCGCCGAGCGCACGCCGCTGCACAGGTCCAGGCCGAATGGCGATACCGTGCGGATCGCTTCGCCGACGTTGGCCGCGTTCAGTCCTCCCGCGAGGAACACCGGGGTCCCCGCAGTGTCGCGGATGCGGCGGCTGAGCGACCAGTCGTGGGTCCGCCCCGTACCGCCCAGTTCCTTGACCGGCAGCCGCTGGTTGCCGGAATCGAGCAGCAGCGCGTCCACCAGGGGCGCGACCTCCCTCGCCTCTTCGATCGATTCTTCGCCCGTGACGTGGATGACCTGGACGATCCGGATCCCCGGAAGCGCGGTGCGCAGCCTGCGCAGCTCCGCAGGCGCCACGTGATCCACGAGTTGCAGCGTCGTCGTCCCGCAGAACCGGTGCTGTTCGATGATCGCGTCGGCCGCCTGTCGCGAGGTCAGCAGGAAGGTCGCCACGGGCGGGGGAACGGTTGCGGCTATCTCGGCGATCTGCTCGTCCGGGATGACGCCCGGGCCGCTCGGCATGGCGGAAACCAGGCCGAGCGCCGAGGCTCCGGCGGCAATGGCCAGGTGCGCCTCCTCGCGGCTGGCGATGCAGCAGACCTTGACCACCGGGAGCCGTGCGTCACGCATGGACTGTTCCACCGTCCGGCAGATGGCGCTTGGGCGGAGCGCCGCGACCGATCAGGTCCCACTTGTTGCCGTAGAGGTCCTCGAAGACCACCACCGTCCCGTAGGATTCCTCGCGCGGCATCTCGATGAACCGGACGCCGTGCCGCTCGAGGCGCTGATAGTCGTGCCAGAAGTCGTCCGTCTCCAGGAACAGAAAGACACGGCCGCCAGTCTGGTTGCCGACTGCCGCGGCCTGGGTGGCTGAGCTGGCCTTGCCGAGCACGAGGCTGGCGCCCGTATTGCCCGCCGGCCCGACCCGGACCCAGCGCTTGCCATGCGGCATCGGACGGTCCTCGTGGACGACGAAGTCCAGCGCGGACGTGAAGAACTCGATGGCCCGGTCGTAGTCGTCCACGACCAGCATGACGCTGGCTATGCGCTGCTGCACGGCGGGTGCCTCACAGGATGAAGCGGCGAGGATAGCCCAACGGCACGCGACACGGAATTTCCTCTGGGGTAGATTCCCGCTTCATGAAACACAAGCTGTTCCGCACTGCCCTCCTCGTCCTCGTACTGGCCGCCGGCGCATGTGCCGGCCTCCCGGAACGCACTCCCGCGTCCCTGCCCGCGCAGGCGGCCGTGGCGATCCCCGACCCGTTCGGCGCCGAGGTGGCCTCCGACATCCTGCAAGCCGGCGGTAACGCCATCGATGCCGCCGTGGCGGTCGCCTTCTCCTTGGCCGTGACCTATCCCGAGGCAGGCAATCTCGGCGGCGGCGGATTCATGCTCGCCTGGGTGGACGGTGAGGCCGCTTTCCTGGACTACCGCGAAACCGCGCCCGCCGCGGCGACCCGTGACATGTACCTCGACGCAAGGGGCGAGGTCATCGAGGACTCGAGCCTGACCGGACACCGGGCCAGCGGCGTGCCGGGCACGGTCGCCGGCCTGTGGGAGGCGCATCGCCGGTTTGGCCGGCTGGAATGGAAGGACCTCGTGCAGCCGGCGATCGACCTTGCGGAGCAGGGATTCGTCGTGCCGCAGCAGCTCGAAGAGCGGGTCCGCGAGGAGTGGCCGCGTGTCGGCAAGGTGGCCGGCTTCGAGAAGTACTTCGGCGGCCTGCGCGGCGCCGAAGTGTTCCGGCAACCGGAGCTGGCCGCTGTCCTACGGCGGGTGCAGACCGGCGGCACCGACGGCTTCTATGGCGGCGAGACAGCCGGGCTGATCGCGGCCGAGATGTCGCGCGGCGGCGGGCTGATCACAGCGAGGGACCTGGCCGGATACGAGCCCGTCTGGCGAGAGCCGCTGCGCGCGAGCTGGCGCGGCTACGAGGTCCTGTCCGCGCCGCCACCGAGCTCAGGCGGCATCGCGGTGCTGCAGCTGCTCAAGATGAAGGATGTCCTCGCCGGAGATTTCAAGGGGCTCGCCCACAACGCCCCGCAGTACGTGCACCTGACCGCCGAGCTGGAAAAGCGCGTGTTCGCCGACCGCGCGGAGTATCTCGGCGACCCGGCCTTCGTCGACGTGCCGGTCGCCGCGCTGCTGTCTGACGATTACCTGGCACGACGCGCCCGCCTGGTCGACCGGGACTCGATCTCCCCGCCCGAGAGCGTGCGCCCGGGTCTCGAGCCGCGCGACACCACGCACTTCTCGATCGTGGATCGTTGGGGCAACGCAGTGGCCAACACCTACACGCTGAACACGAGCTTCGGCAGCGGCGTGGTCGTGGACGGGGCCGGCTTCCTCATGAACAACGAGATGGACGATTTCTCGATCAAGCCTGGCCAGCCGAACTACTACGGCGTGGTCGGCTCGGCGGCCAACGAGGTGCAGCCCGGCAAGCGCATGCTGTCGTCCATGACACCGACGGTCCTGCTCGAGGATGGCCGCGTGCGCATGGTGCTTGGGTCACCGGGCGGGTCCACGATCATCACCAGCGTCTACCAGACCATCGTCAACGCGCTCGACTTCGACATGACGGCCGCCGAGGCCGTCGGTGCGGCACGCTTTCACCACCAGCTGCTGCCGCCTGACCGCATCACCTTCGGGCCGGAGCGTCCGCTGCCGCCGGCGACCGTCGAGGTGCTTGGACAGCGCGGCTACCGCCTCGAGTCGCACGGCTGGGAACTCGGCGACGTGCAACTGATCCTGCGGCGCGACGCTGGCTGGCAGGCGGCCTCGGATCCGCGCGGCCGGGGCGAAGCTCGCGTACTGCAGTGAGGGCCGACGGATGATCACCCCGTTCCACGTCGCCGTGCAGGTGCGCGACCTCGACGAGGCACGCGGTTTCTACGGCGGGAAACTCGGCCTGCCGGAGGGCCGCAGCAGCGAGCAATGGATCGATTTCGACATGTTCGGTCACCAGTACGTGGTGCACCTGAACCCGGCCCTTGGCCCGGATGGCCAGGTGCCGCGCATCGAGAACCCGGTTGACGGGCATGGCGTGCCGGTGCCGCACTGCGGCGTGGTCATGACCTTTCCGCAATGGGAGGCCTTCGCGAAACGGCTGTCCCGGGTCGTCGACCGCTTCGTGATCGAGCCCTGCGTCCGCTTCAAGGGTCAGCCGGGCGAACAGGGCACGATGTTCTTCCTCGACCCCTCGGGCAACGCGCTGGAGTTCAAGGCCTTCCGCGACATCGAGCGGGACCTGTTCGCGCGGTGAAGCGCGCCGGGATGGCGCCCTGAGCCGTTACCAGGGCAGCGCCTTGCCGCTCGCGTGGCGGAAGCTCCCGCTGTCGGCGGGCGTCGCTTCCTCGATGCGCGCGAGCAGGCCCCGCGCGGCCTCTTCCGCTGGCATGCCGCGGCCGCTCGTCATACCCGTGGCCACCATGCCCGGGTGCAACAGCAGCACGGTGATCCCCTGCTCCTGGAGATCCCGGGCGAGGCTGACGCCGGCCATGTTCACGGCCGCCTTGGACATGCGGTAGCCGTAATACCCGCCGCTGGTGTTGTCCGCGATGGACCCCATGAGGCTGGTCACGATGGCCACCTTGGCGCCGCGGCGCAGGCGCTGGCGGAGCGCGCGGGTCACCAGCAAGGGGCCGACCGCATTCACCTCGAACTGCCGGATCAGCTTGCCGACGTCGAGCGTGTCCAGCGTGTCGCTCTTCAGGATCCCCGCGTTGTTGACCAGCAGGTCGAGCTCACGCTCGCCGATGCGCCGCTCCAGCGTCGCGATGCCGGCGGTGTCGGTCACATCCACGCCGTCGACGATCTCGAGGCCCAGCGCCTCGAGTTCGGGCGAGCGGTCCCGGCAGGCGGCGATGACCTCGTATCCGGCCTCCTTGAGCTGCCGGCACAGTTCCAGGCCGATGCCGCGGTTCGCGCCGGTGACCAATGCCGTCTTCATGTCGCCCCGCTCCTTCCCTGGCCCCGTCGCCAGGGAGGATGTTACGCCATGGCGCGTGCGCGCCGGCTATCCGGCCAGGCTCACGGGCAGGCGTCGGTCCGCGCCGGAACCTTGCCGACCAGCAGCAGGAAGTTGGTGAACGGGCCCATGTTGCCCATTGCCTCGCCGTAAGGACCCGAGAACTTGAGCCGTCCGAACATCATCGCCTTCATCGGGCCGTACTCGGCGGCACCCATCTCCTGCCAGCGCCGGGTCTCCGCGTGCATGACGTAGTCGGCGCCGCTGTCGGGCTTCGCCGTCTCGACCTCGCCACCGTACACGCACCGGGCCTTGCCGTCCTGCAAGGACACCCGCAGTTCCACGGTGGGCGTCTCGCTGCAATCGCTGCGATAGACCTGCATGACCTTGAAGCCGCGCCCCTTGTCGTTCTCGATCCAGCCACTGCTGGCCAGTTCGCCGGTCAGCACCGGGTCGGCGTTCCAGGCGCTGCAGGCCTGGGCGCCCCAGGCCGCCGACATCAGCACGGGATCCTCCGCCGCGGCGGTGCCGGCGACGAGCAAGGCAGCGAGTCCGGTCATCAGTCGCTTCATGGGGGCGTCTCCCGATATGTAAGGGCTTTCTAATATACAGGTTGGGCGGCGCGAGTCACCCTGCCCGTGGTGTCGCCCGGCACGGCCCGGGGTCCCTCACGGGCCGGTCCCCGGGCGGCCGGCCTGGCGGTACCATGTCGGTCGGGATGAAGACCTATGCTTACCTGTTGCCTGACGGGCAGCCGGCGACCTACTCGGATCGCTGGCGGTGGCGCTGGTCCCTGTCGGTGCTGTTGCCGCTGCTGCCGGTCCTCGCCATCGGGCTGACGGAGGCGTCGGGCCACAGCGCATGGCTGTGGATGCCATTGGGCGTGATGTACCTCGTGATCCCGGCGCTGGACTGGCTCATCGGCGAGGACCGCAGCAATCCGCCGGAGGCGGTCGTTCCCGAGCTCGAACGCGAGCCCTTCTACCGCTGGCTGACCTATGCGGCGGTGCCGATCCACCTCGGCGTCCTGGTCGGCGGCTTCTGGTACGCCATGGCCCGTGCCGAGGGCCCGGTTGAAGTCCTGCCGCTGGTGCTGTCGCTCGGCTTCGTCGGCGCGCTGGCGATCAACGTGGGACACGAGCTGGGGCACAAGCGCAGCGAGCCGGAGCGCACGCTGGCCCTCGTGGCGCTGTCGATCACCGGCTATGGCCACTTCCGCATCGAGCACAACCTCGGCCATCACGCCCAGGTCGCGACTCCGGAGGATTCCGCCAGCGCTCGCATGGGCGAGAGCGTGTACCGCTTCGTGCGGCGCGAGGTCCCGGGCGCATTGTCCCGCAGCTGGAGGCTCGAGGCGGCGCGCCTGCGGCGCGAGGGCCACGGTGCGTTTTCGCTGCACAACGAGATCCTGCAGGGGCTCGCGATGACGCTGGCCGTCCAGGCTGCGCTGGTGGCCTGGCTGGGCTGGAAGGCATTGCCCTGGCTGCTGCTGCACAACCTGTGGGGGTGGTGGCAGCTGACCGGCGTCAACTACATCGAGCACTACGGGCTGCTGCGGCGAAAACGGCCCGACGGCAGCTACGAGCGCGTGCTGCCCCGCCACTCGTGGAACAGCAATCACCTGGTGTCCAACGTCCTGCTGTTCCACCTGCAGCGCCACTCGGACCACCATGCCCACGCGGAGCGGCACTTCCAGTCGCTCCGGCATTGCGGCGAGGCGCCGCAGCTGCCGACCGGCTACATGGGGATGTTGCTGCTGTCGTTCTTCCCCAGGCTGTACTTCCGGGTCATGGACCCCCGCCTGCTGGCGCAGGCCGACGGGAACCTGGAACGAATCAACCTGGAGCCGCGGGTGCGCGGGCGGCTCGAGCGGCGTTACGCGACCGGGGTGTCGAGCCCGAAGTGAGCGAGCGCGGCCCGCGCGACCTCGTCGCCCCACTCCTGGACGAAATGGCCCGCCTCGGGCAGCAGCAGCGGATGCGAGCAGTTGCGGATCTTTCGGTGCAATGCCCGCATCACGGGTTCCCCGAGTACGGGGTCGCGCATCCCGATCGCCATGAACGCCTCGCCGAGCCAGTCGCGCGACAGGAATTCGGCGGCGTCGAGGCTGGTCTCCACGCCGGGCATGTCGGGGCGCGTCTGGACCAGTTCCGGGAAGCGCCGGACGCCGGCCTTGTACCGCGCGTCGGGAAACGGCATCGCATAGGCCTGAGCCTCGGCCTCGGTCAGCATCGGCGTCGAGCGCCTGACCAGGGCGGCAACGTCGAGGTCGGGATGGGCGGCGTTGTAGGCCCGCCAGGCCTCGAAGCCGGGACCGGCCGGGCGACCGACACCCAGCCCCGTGTTCATCACGACGAGACGCGTGATGCGCTCCGGATAGTCCATCGGCAACGTCAGGCCGAGCAGTCCGCCCCAGTCCTGCACGACCAGGCAGGCGTCGAGCAGGTCGCAGCGCTCGAAGAACCGCTTGAGCGCGTCACGGTGGAAGGCAAAGGTGTGCGCCCGCTCGTCGACCGGCTTGTCGGACCGCCCAAAGCCGAACAGGTCCGGCGCGATGACGCGGTGCCCCGCCCCGGTGAACACCGGGATCATCTTGCGGTAGAGGTAGGACCAGGTGGGCTCGCCGTGCAGGCAGACGAAGGTCACCGGCGCGTCACGCGGTCCCTCGTCCACGTAATGCATCCGCAGGCCATCGTAGCCCGGGAGGTCATCCACGTAGCGGGGCGCGTAAGGCCACCCCGGAAGGTCGTCGAAACGCTCGTCAGGCGTGCGCAGGACTTCCATCGTTTCCGGAGGGGCCAGACCCCTCGTGCCTCAATACTTCCCGCCCGTGCGATAGAGGTAGTGCTGCATGTCCACCATCTGCCGGCTCAGGCGGCGCTGCACGTGGTGCGCAACGCGCATGATGGCCCGCATCGTCTTGTAGACGACGACCGGATGGGAGGTCAGCAGCTGTTCGAGCCTGGTCCGGTCCAGGACCAGCACGCGCGTCGGTCCGGCGGCGACCAGGCTGGCGTATCGCGGCTCCCCGTCCATGAACGACAGCTCGCCGGCCAACTCGCCGGCGCGCAGCGTATGCAGCACCGTCGGCTCATTGTGCTCGTCGCGCTTGGTGATCTCGATCTTGCCGCTGATCGGGATGAACAGGTGGCTGTCGCTCGTCCCCTCCTCGACCAGCACCTCGCCGCCGTTGCAGTCTCGCACCTCGACCAGGCGCGCGAGCGCGCTCACCTCGGCATCGTCCATCTCGACGGCCAGCGGCGACTGCTTGAGTACCGCCGCGTTCTCGCTGATGACCACGAATGCTCACTCCATCTGTTGTCGCCGCCGTTGGCCCGGCGCCCGGATAACGGATGATACTGCGTTCCGCAGGGCGCCGCCCTGCGCGTGCCGGGCTCGAGGCCCGTCAGCGGCGCTGCGCCCGCCGCAGCACGGCCATCGCATTGAAGACCGCGATCATGTCCGGGGGACGGCTGTCACCGGAATACTCCCGGTAGAGCGCCAGCACGTTGGCCGCGATCCGTTCCGCGTCCAGCCAGTGCCGGAACTCGCCCAGCGCAATGTCCTGGGCCGCCTCAAGCGCCGGCATGCCAGCTTCGTAGCGCCGTCGGGCCTCGTTGTCCACGTACCGCAGGTACTCCTGCAGGCGCCTGACCCCCGCCTTGTCGGTCGGCCTTCCGTGGCCGGGCACGATGTGCTCGACGTCGAGGTCGAGGATCCAGTCGCAGGCGGCCAGCCAGCTGCCGACCGGTCCGGCCCACATGATCGGCGTCACGTCCACGAACAGGATGTCGCCGGTGAAGATCGCGCGATCGCCCGGCACGTGGACGATCGTGTCGCCGGTAGTGTGGGCCGGCCCGAGCTTGCGCAGCTCGACGGCCTTGTCCCCCACCCGGAGGTCCAGTCGCTCGGCAAACGTCCTGGTCGGTGGCCGTCCCCGCGCCGAGGCGAGGTCGAACGGCGCGAACACCTCCTTCAGCATCCCGCCGGCCGGTCCCAGCGCCCCGGCCGCAGCCCCGGCCATGAGCTTCGCGACCAGTGCAGGCGGAAGCTCCGCCATCTCCTGCGCGGCCGCGGCCGAGGCGATGATCTCGGCATTCGGCACCAGCGCGTTGCCGTGGGTGTGATCGCCGTTCGCATGGGTGTTGACGAGCAGCGGGATCGCATCCGGGGCAATGCCGGTCGCGTCCTGCATCGCGGCCAGCATCTGCGCCGTCAGGGGCTCGTCGAAGAGCGTATCCACCAGCAGGGACTGGTCGCCGTCGACGATGAGTGCCGCATTCGACCAGCCCCAGCCGCCGTCGGGCTGCAGCCACGCGAACAGGCCGTTCCCCATATCGTGCAGGCCGTGTCGGAAGGACGCGGGCTTCACGCCGGTGCCCGGAATGCGCGCACCACCCGGTTGCGCAACACCCCGATCCGCGCGATCTCGAGTTCCACCAGGTCCCCGTCCTCGAGGAAGCGCAGGTGTTCGAGCCCGCAGCCGTCGCCGACCGTGCCGCTGCCGAGTATCTCGCCTGGATAGAGGGTCTCACCGCGGCTCACGTGGGCGATCAGGTCCTCGAACTTCCAGTGCATGCTCCCCGAGTTCCCGCGCGAACGCTCCTCGCCGTTGACCCTGACGACCATGTCCAGGTCGTAGGGGTCGCCGATCTCGTCCGGCGTCACGATGCACGGCCCGAACGAATTGGCGCCGTCGAAATCCTTGCCCTTGGCGGGTCCGAGTCCACCCGCCATCTCCACGGCCTGGGCATCGCGCGCGCTGAAGTCATTGAAGATCGTGAAGCCGAAGATGTGGGCCAGGGCATCGGCGGCCGCGATGTCGCGGCCGCCCTGGCCGATCACGCAGGCGAGCTCGCACTCATAGTCCATCAGGCGGCTGAAGGCGGGCCACTCGACGACGTCGTCGGGTCCGCTCACCGCGAAGCGATTGGCCTTGTAGTAAAGCGGCTGCCGGTACCAGGCCTCGGGTGGCCTGTAGGCCGCAGCCTGCGCCAGCAAGGCGTCGCGTTCCCCGCTCGAGGCGGCCCGTGACGCCCGCATGCGGAACGCCGCAGCAAAGGCCTGCACGACGTGCTTCTCGAAGCACATGAAGTCGCGGACCTGCGGTGGCAACGGCAGCGGTGCCCGCAGCGTCACCGACCCGGAATCGAGCAGGGCCGCGGCCGGCGCCGCGGCGGCCAGTTCCCTGGCCCGGTCCCAGGCCGGCGGTCCTGCCTCGATCAGGCCCAGCATGGACCGGAACGGCGCACCGTCCCGCTGGGTCGCCTGCGCCGCGCAGGCCAGGTCGACCACCGCACCCGCTGCGGTCAGCGCGCCCAGGCGATCCGCGCCATCGCGCAGGAAGGTCACGAGTCTCATGCCTGCGTCGTCCTCGCGCTTCGACCAGCAGGAGCAGAAGCCGTGGCCCGATGGCGGGCCACGGCCCCGGCGGCTCGATCAGAACCGGACGGTTCCCTGCAGCGCCACCGTTCGTGCGGGCTCCATGAACCGCCAGGAGCTCCAGGCCCGCAGGACGCTGCCCGCCAGCGGCGTGTCGTTGCCGTAGGGGTAGATCTCCTCGTCCGTCAGATTGCGGCCGAGAACCGCCACCTCCCAGTGCCCGGCGCCGATCGCAACGCGGCCGTTCAGCTTGAGGTACGCGTCCTGCATCTGCCGCTCGTCCAGCGTCGGGTTCACGAAGGTCTCGCCGCTGTAGTAGGCGTCGAGGCCGAAGCGGAACTGCAGGGTGTCGCTGATCGGGCGCCGGTACTCGTAGGCGAGCGTGCCGACCCAGTCGGCGACGAACTCATTGGTCTTGCCCTTGTAGTTGCAGTTGATGCCGTCCGGGGCATCGGGCGCCTGGCCGTAGGCGCACTGGCCGAAGTAGTCCTTGAACTCGAAGTCCGTGTACGCCACGGCCGCCGACAGCATCGAGTGTTCGGTGACCCGCCAGCGCGAAGGTGCCGATCTCGCGGCCCCACAGGCATCCCGCCGGGTCGCGCGGCTGGCCCGGCACCGGCGCCGTGTTGCACTCCGTGGCCGGCGGGACCGTCGGGTTGTTGGATCGCGCGTCGAACCCCCCGGACTTGGAGCCCTGGCTCCAGCTGAGGTAGGTCATCACGTCGTCGCTCAGGTCGTACTCGAGGATCACGGAGGGCAGCAGCTTGTCCTCGCTGCGCGAGCCCGACAGGTCGTGCGCGCGGACGTTGAAGGCCGCGGCGTACGTGGCCGGCGCCAGGAGGGCCTGGGCCCCGGTCAGTGGATCGCCAGTGATGGTGGTGAAGGCCAGCGTCCGGGTCGCGTCCTTCTCCTCGTTGGTGTAGCGCAGGCCGAGCGTCCCGCGGAAGTCGTCGGTGACGTTCCAGGTCACCTGGCCGAAGGCCGCGTAGGCCGTCGAGTCCTGGTCGAACAGGCGCGGCGTGCCGGTGTTGGCGACCGCCGTGCCCGCGACGCCCTGCAGCGGCGTGCCAATGAACGCCGGGTTGCCGTTCAGCAGCGGCACCAGGACGCTGCCCCCTTCGACGAATATCGTGTCGCCGAAGGTCAGGTCGGCCTCCTCGTAGTACGCGCCGACGATGTATTCGAAGGTGCCCCCGGCCGGCGAGGCCAGCCGGATTTCCTGGCTCAGCTGGTCGAACTCCTCGGTCATGCCGACGCCGAACACGTTGCCACCGGTGAAGTCGCAGTCGCACAGCTCGACGAACTCGTACTTCGAATAACCGGTGATGGCGGTCAGGTCCAGGTCACCGATCCGCCAGTCGACCGTGAAGACGTACTCCTCCGTGTCGTTGTTGCTGAAATCGCCGTTGGCCGAGCGCTGGTAGTCAGGATAGTTGTTGAGCACGCTCGGGTCCTGTCCCAGCGCAGCGAGGATCTGGCTGTAGGTCAGGCCGCCGAAGGGATTCGTCGGCCCCGGGGCCCCCGGTACCGGCAGCTCGCTGTAGATCTCGATCTGGCGCCCGACAACGTCGAACTCACCCTTCTCCGCCTTGAGCGACAACCGCAGGTTCTCGGTCACGTCCCACTCGAGCCAGCCGCGGACATTGGTCTCCTCGCGATTCGGCTCGTCGGTGGACAGCGTCAGGTTACTCAGGTGGCCGTCGGTTTCGCGATAGCGTGCCGACACGCGCGCGCGGAAGCCCTCGGTGATCGGGCCGGACAGGTAACCGGTGTACTCCTGTTCGTTGAAGTCGGGCTCGTACAGCGCGGTGGCGCCGGCAGCCAGTTCGGCGGTCGGCCGCGCAGTCGTAATGTTGAGCGCGCCGGCGATGCTGTTCTTGCCGAAGAGGATGGACTGCGGCCCGCGCAGGACCTCGACGCGCTCGAGGTCCATGAACGGCGCGCGTGTCTGCTGCGGGCGTCCGCGGTAGAGGCCGTCCACATAGGTACCGACCGACTGCTCGAAGCCGGGGTTCACGCCGGAGAACACGCCGCGGATCGCGATGTTGTTGCCGATGGCCGTCTCGGTCATCCACAGCGTCGGCACGAAGTTGCGCAGGCTCTCGATGTTGGTGACCCCCTGCTCGGCAATCCTGACGCCGCTCAGGGCGCTCACCGCGACCGGGACGTCCTGCAGGGACTCGGCGCGTTTCTGCGCGGTCACCACGATTTCCTCGAGCGTGGCTCCCTGCTCGTTGGCAGCGGCGCCGCTGGCGGCGAGCGCAAGTGCGACGGCCCCGGCCAGGCGGCGGCGTACCGCATGTTGGTTTCTCATGGAACCCCCCCCTCGACGCTGTTGCAGAAATGACAGCTGGCTTTCGGCCGATTGCCAGGACTGTTGCGCCGGAGATTAGGGCGCAAAGAGCCTTGCGACAAGCCGGTACCGCGCTCCCGGGAGGAGTTCGCCCGCATGGGTCATCTTGCAGTGCAGCAGGATGGGCGCTTCAGTTGGAGCGCCAGCGGAGGGTCCCGGCGGTGCCTTCGCGCGTGGCGTGTCCCGCGAGCTCGAGCCGCCGCAGGTGAGCGAGTGTCTCGGTCACGGCGAGCAGGCGGTTCAGCGCGTCGAGGCGTTCGAGGCGGAACAGCATCGCGGCGACCTGCTGCGTCGAGCGCGGCTCCATGCAGCACTCACGGATCCGCTCCAGGCGCGCGGCGTGCTCCTGCCGGAGCGCCTCGATCCGGGCATGCGGCGTGCGGAACGGCCGGCCGTGGGCTGGCAGGACCGTGGTCCCTGCATGCAGTGCCGACAGCCGTTCCAGAGAGGCGAGGTAGTCACCCAGCGGGTCGCCGTGCTCGTTCGAGGGATACAGGCTGACGTTGCTGGAGATCGTTGGCAGCAGCTGGTCCCCGCTGATGAGGGTGCGCGCTTCCGCGTTGAAGAGGCAGGCATGACCCGGGGCATGACCCTCGTGGACGGTAACTGTCCAGCCGGACACCTCGTCCGCCAGCGGCAACGCGGGTGCCTGGCCGCTCACGATGCGTCGGTAGATGCCGCCGCGCAGGATGGACCGCATGTCGTCGTCCAGCTCGATGCCCAGGCGCTCGGCGAAGCCGTCCGAGGGCTGGCCACGCCCGCGCGGATCCTCCTGGAGCGCGGCGGCGGCCGCGGCGGCCGCGCGCTCCGTCATGGCGGTTCCCACGCCGTATCGTTCCGACAGCCAGCGCGCCATGCCGTAGTGATCGGGATGGTGATGGGTCACGACGATGGATTCCAGCCCGGACGCAAGCGGCAGACGGCGATCGAGCGCCTCCCACGCGGCCTGCACGTCGTCCGTCCTCATCCCGGTATCGACCAGGAACCATCCGCGCCGGCCGGGCACCAGCCAGGTATTGATGTGCCGGAGCGCTCCCGGGATCGGCAGCCGGATCCAGAGGATCCCGGCCTGGAGTTCGACGAACGCTCCCGGATCCGGTGGGTCGGGTTCGCGGAACTCGGTTACGTCCGGGTCAGTGTGCTGCGTCATCCGGGGAATGGTGGCGGTGGCATCGAGTCAGTGGAAGCCACGATACCGCAGGGCTTGCTGGCCTGCAGAATTCTTTTGGTATACTGTTTAAAACCGGTTTGGCAGGCCGGATTCCCGGCGCCCCGGCCCTTGCTGCGCGGAGGTGGAGATGTCGATCAACACGGCCGGGACCCGCCTGCGAACGGCGGTTGCAGAGGAACGACCGCTGCAGGTCGTCGGCACCGTCAATGCCTTCAGCGCCCTGCTGGCCGAGCGCGCCGGCTTCCGGGCCCTCTATCTCTCCGGCGCCGGCGTGGCGAATTCCTCCTTCGGCCTGCCCGACCTGGGCATCACCATGCTCAACGACGTCTGCGAGGACGCCCGGCGCATCGCCTCGGCGACCGACCTCCCGTTGCTGGTGGATGCCGATACCGGCTGGGGCGCCGCGTTCAACATCGAGCGTACCTGCCGGGACCTGATCCGCTCCGGTGCGGCCGGCATGCACCTCGAGGACCAGGTCCAGGCCAAGCGTTGCGGCCACCGCCCGGGCAAGGAACTCGTCTCCGCCGCCGAGATGGTGGACCGCGTCAAGGCTGCGGTGGACGGCCGCAGCGACGGCTCCTTCGTCATCATGGCGCGCACCGACGCGCACGCCGTCGAGGGCCAGTCCGCCGCGGTCGATCGGGCCCTGGCGTATGTGGAGGCCGGCGCCGACATGATCTTCGCGGAGGCGCTCACGACCCTGGACGAGTACCGGCAGTTCACGGCGGCCGTGCGCGTCCCGGTCCTGGCCAACATCACCGAGTTCGGCAGGACGCCGCTGTTCACCGTGGACGAACTGCGCAATGCGGGCCTCGGGCTGGTGCTTTATCCCCTCTCCGCCTTCCGCGCCATGAGCAAGGCGGCGCTCGAGGTCTACGGCGCCATCCGCCGCGAGGGCACGCAGCAGTCGGTGACGGACCGCATGCAGACCCGCATGGAGCTCTACGACGTGCTGGGCTACCACGAATACGAGACGAAACTCGACGCGCTGTTTGCGCGCGACAAGGAGTGATCCCATGAGCGAAACGACCGGGGCCCCGGTTCCCAAGGCGAAGAAGTCCGTCGCGCTGTCCGGCGTCCCGGCCGGCAACACCGCGCTGTGCACCGTCGGCCGCACCGGCAACGATTTGCACTACCGGGGGTACGACATCCTCGACATCGCCGAGTCCTGCGAGTTCGAGGAAGTCGCCTACCTGCTCGTCCACGGCAAGCTGCCGAACCGCGCGGAACTCGCCGGGTACAAGTCCAGGCTCAAGGAAATGCGCGGACTGCCGACGCCGGTCAAGGCCGTGCTCGAGCAGCTTCCAGCCGCGAGTCACCCCATGGACGTCATGCGCACCGGCGTCTCGGCGCTCGGGTGCGCGCTGCCCGAGAAGGACGACCACAACCTCGCCGGCGCGCGCGACATCATCGACCGGCTGGTGGCCTGCCTCGGCTCGATGCTCTGCTACTGGTACCACTACAGCCACAATGGCCGGCGCATCGAGGTGGAGACCGACGACGATTCCGTCGGCGGGCACTTCCTGCACCTCCTGCACCGCCGCCCGCCGCCGGCGTCCTGGGTGCGCGCGATGCACACGTCGCTGATCCTCTACGCCGAGCACGAGTTCAATGCGTCCACCTTCACGGGCCGCGTCATCGCCGGGACCGCGTCGGACATGCATTCGTGCATCACGGGCGCGATCGGCGCCCTGCGCGGACCGAAGCACGGCGGCGCCAACGAGGTCGCCTTCGAGGTGCAGAAGCGTTACGAGACACCGGACGAGGCGGAGGCCGACATCCGTGAGCGCGTGGGCCGCAAGGAAGTGGTGATCGGCTTCGGCCACCCCGTGTACACGGTGGGTGACCCGCGCAACGAGGTCATCAAGCGGGTCGCGCGGCAGCTCTCGGAGGAAGCCGGCGACCTCAAGATGTTCAGCATCGCCGAGCGGCTCGAGGCGGTGATGTGGGACCTCAAGAAGATGTTCCCCAACCTCGACTGGTTCAGCGCGGTCTCCTACCACATGATGGGGGTGCCGACCTCGATGTTCACGCCGCTGTTCGTGATCTCGAGGACGACCGGCTGGGGCGCCCACGTCATCGAGCAGCGCATCGACGGCAAGATCATCCGCCCGAGCGCCAACTACACGGGCCCCGAGCCGCGGAAGGTCGTGCCGATCGACAAGCGCAGCTGAGCAACGGGCAACGGATGCCGCACCGCCGATGAACGCCGCTTACCGCAAGCCCCTGCCCGGCACGGACCTCGATTACTTCGATGCGCGAGGCGCCGTCGAGGCGATCAGGCCCGGCGCCTGGGACGGCCTGCCCTACACGTCGCGGGTGCTGGCCGAGAACCTGGTGCGTCGCTGCGAGCCGGCGCTCCTGCACGATTCGCTCCGGCAGCTCATCGAGCGCCGGCGCGACCGGGACTTCCCGTGGTTCCCGGCGCGTGTCGTGTGCCACGACATCCTCGGCCAGACCGCGCTCGTGGACCTCGCCGGGCTGCGCGACGCCATTGCCGGGCAAGGGGGCGACCCGGCCAAGGTCAACCCGGTCGTGCCGGTGCAGCTGATCGTGGACCACTCGCTGGCCGTCGAGTGCGGCGGTGACGTCCCGGATGCGTTCGCCAGGAACCGCGCCATCGAGGACCGGCGCAACGAGGATCGCTTCCACTTCATCGACTGGACGAAGAAGGCGTTCAGGAACGTGGACGTGATCCCGCCGGGCAACGGCATCATGCACCAGATCAACCTGGAGCGGATGTCGCCGGTGGTGCACGCGCAGGACGGCGTGGCGTTTCCCGACACGCTGGTCGGCACCGACAGCCACACGCCGCACGTGGACGCGCTGGGCGTGATCGCCGTCGGCGTCGGCGGCCTCGAGGCGGAAAGCGTGATGCTGGGCCGCGCCTCCTGGATGCGCCTGCCGGACATCGTCGGCGTCGAGCTCAGCGGCAGGCCGCAACCCGGCATCACGGCGACGGACATCGTCCTGGCGCTGACCGAGTTCCTGCGAAAGTCCAGGGTCGTCGGCGCGTACCTCGAGTTCTTCGGTGACGGCGCGGCGACGCTGACCCTGGGTGACCGGGCGACCATCTCCAACATGGCCCCGGAATATGGCGCCACGGCGGCGATGTTCTTCATCGACGAGCAGACGCTGAAGTACCTGACCCTCACCGGACGCAGCGACGCGCAGGTCCGGCTGGTCGAGACCTACGCCAGGCAGGCCGGCCTGTGGGCCGGGAGCCTCCGGACTGCCGAGTACGAGCGCGTGCTCCGGTTCGACCTGTCGACCGTGGTGCGAAACATGGCCGGCCCGTCCAACCCCCATGCACGTGTGGCAACGACGGACCTCGCCGCGAAGGGCATCGCCGGCAAGTGGGAGCAGCCGCCCGGCCAGATGCCCGACGGGGCGGTCATCATTGCCGCGATCACCAGCTGCACCAACACCAGCAACCCACGAAACGTCATCGCGGCCGGGCTGCTGGCGCGCAACGCCAACCGGCTCGGACTCACGCGCAAACCATGGGTCAAGAGCTCGCTCGCGCCAGGTTCCAGGACCGTGGAACTCTACCTCCGCGAGGCGGGCCTGCTGCCCGAGCTGGAGAAGCTCGGCTTCGGGATCGTGGCCTTTGCCTGCACGACGTGCAACGGCATGTCCGGCGCCCTGGATCCGCAGATCCAGCGCGAGATCATCGACCGCGATCTGTATGCCACCGCTGTGCTGTCCGGCAACCGCAACTTCGACGGACGGATACACCCGTACGCGAAGCAGGCGTTTCTGGCCTCGCCGCCGCTGGTCGTCGCCTACGCGATCGCGGGGACCATCCGCTTCGACATCGAGCGGGACGCCCTGGGCACGGATGCCAGCGGCCAGCCGGTCACCCTGAAGGACATCTGGCCCGACGACGCGGAGATCGACTCCATCGTCGCCGCAAGCGTCCGGCCGGAACAGTTCCGCAAGGTTTACGAGCCGATGTTCAGGGCGAGCGTGGAAGCCGGCGAACAGGTCAGCCCGCTCTACGAGTGGCGCCCGATGAGCACCTACATCCGCCGGCCGCCGTACTGGGAGGGCGCGCTCGCGGGCCAGCGCAGCCTCACGGGCATGCGTCCGCTCGCCGTGCTCGGCGACAACATCACGACCGACCACCTTTCGCCTTCCAACGCCATCCTGCCTGACAGTGCCGCGGGTGAGTATCTCGCCAGGATGGGATTGCCGGAGGAGGACTTCAATTCCTATGCGACCCACCGCGGCGACCACCTGACCGCGCAGCGCGCCACCTTCGCCAACCCGACCTTGAAGAACGAGATGGTCGTGGTGGAAGGCCAGGTCAGGCAGGGTTCGCTGGCGCGCCTCGAGCCGGACGGCAAGGTGATGCGCATGTGGGAGGCGATCGAGACCTACATGGATCGCAAGCAGCCGCTGATCATCGTCGCGGGCGCCGACTACGGCCAGGGATCCTCGCGTGACTGGGCCGCCAAGGGCGTGCGCCTGGCCGGCGTGGAGGCCATCGTGGCCGAGGGCTTCGAGCGCATCCATCGCACCAACCTGATCGGCATGGGCGTGCTGCCCCTCGAGTTCAAGGCGGGCACCAGCCGCAAGACCCTGGCCATCGACGGCACCGAGACCTTCGACGTGGTCGGCGAGCGCAGGCCACGCGCGGACCTCACCCTCGTGATCCACCGCAGGAACGGCGAGCGGGTCGAAGTCCCGGTCACGTCGCGCCTCGATACCGCCGAGGAGCTGTCGATCTACGAGGCCGGCGGCGTGCTGCAGCGGTTCGCCCAGGACTTCCTCGCAGCGTCGAAAGCCGGCTGACAATACCCATGTCCCAGGCACCGCAGATCCGGATCCCCGCCACCTACATGCGCGGCGGCACCAGCAAGGGCGTCTTCTTCCGCCTGCAGGACCTGCCCGGGCGTGCCCAGGCACCGGGCCCCGCACGCGACGCGCTGCTGCTGCGGGTGATCGGCAGCCCCGACCCCTACGGGAAGCAGATCGACGGCATGGGCGGGGCGACATCGAGCACGAGCAAGACGGTCATCCTGTCGAAGAGCGGGCGGCCCGATCACGACGTTGACTACCTGTTCGGCCAGGTCTCCATCGACCGCGCCGTCGTTGACTGGAGCGGCAACTGCGGGAACCTGTCTGCTGCCGTGGGACCCTTTGCCCTGAGTCACGGACTGGTCGACCCGGGCCGCGTGCCTCGCGACGGCATCGCGACCGTGCGCATCTGGCAGGCGAATATCGGCAAGACCATCGTGGCGCACGTTCCGGTCAGCGCAGGCGCCGTCCAGGAGACCGGCGACTTCGAGCTCGACGGCGTGACGTTCCCCGCCGCGGAGGTGCAGCTCGAGTTCATGGACCCGGCCGCCGACGAGGAAGGCGCGGGGGGCGCGATGTTCCCCACCGGCCACCTCGTGGACGACCTGGACGTTCCTGGCGTGGGCACGCTCAAGGCGACGCTGATCAACGCCGGCATTCCCACGATCTTCGTCAACGCGGAGGCGATCGGATACACCGGCACCGAGCTCCAGGACGCCATCAATGGCGACGCCCGCGCGCTGGCGATGTTCGAGGCGATCCGGGCGCAGGGCGCGCTCCGCATGGGGCTGATCCGCCACGCCGACGAGGCCGCGCGCAGGCAGCACACCCCGAAGGTTGCCTTCGTCGCCCGTCCGGCCGGCTACGTCGCGTCGAGTGGCAGGCGCGTCGCCGCGGGCGACGTCGACCTGCTGGTCCGCGCGCTGTCCATGGGCAAGCTGCACCACGCCATGATGGGTACCGCAGCCGTGGCCATCGGCGCTGCGGCGGCGGTCCCCGGGACGCTGGTGAACCTCGCCGCAGGGGGTGGAGCTCGTGACGTCGTGCGCTTCGGCCACCCGTCCGGCACCCTGCGCGTCGGCGCCGAGGCGCGCCAGGTCGAAGGTTCCTGGACCGTGACCAAGGCGCTGATGAGCCGCAGCGCGCGGGTCCTGATGGAAGGCTGGGTGCGCGTGCCGGGCGATGCGTTCTAGCGACCTGGATGCCGGGCGGCGGCCCCCTGAGCGCCTCCTGCCCGACGTCGCCACCTACGCCCGCGACGCGCTCATCACCAGCCGGCAGGCCTTCGACACGGCGCGACAGGGCCTGATGGACAGCCTCGCCTGCGGCTTCATGGCGCTTGCCGACCCGGACTTCACGCGCGCGCTCGGCTCAACCGTTCACGGTGCGACCCTGGCCGGCGGCGCGCGGGTCCCGGGCACGAGCCTCGAGCTCGAGCCCGTCCGGGCGGCCTTCAGCATCGGCGCGATGATCGGCTGGCTCGGCTGCAACGACTCCCGGCTTGCCGTGCGGGGGTGCCATCCGGCCGACACCCTGGGAGGCATCCTCGCCGTCGCGGATTACCTGGCCCGCAAGGCCGTCGCAAACGGCCGCGAGCCGCCCGTCGTGCGCGACGTCCTGACGGCGATGATCAAGGCACACGAAATCCGCGCGACTGGCGCGCTCGGGGGCCGCCCCGACGACGCGGGGCCGGACCGCGTCGACCTGGTTCGGCTCGCGACCACCGCGGTCGCCACGGCGATGCTGGGCGCCAGCCTCGAACAAGTCGCCAGTGCCGTGTCCCACGCCTGGGCCGACGACGTCGTGACCGATGCATCTGGACCCGGGTCCGGCATGCGCTGGGCTGCGTGCGGCGCGACCAGTCGCGGCGTATGGCATGCCTTCAGTGCCCTGGACACCGGCCGCCCATCGTCCCCCGCAATCCCGGCACCGGGCCTCGGCGGCGCCAGGCCCGGCGCCCGGCTACCGGCCCCGCAACGCTTCGCCGGCAGTCACTCGATGGGTAAATCCCGGTCCGCGGCGGCGTCGCGCGCCGTGGTCGCGCGCGTCACGGCCAGGTTCGAGCGCTCGGTAGCGGCCACCTTTCCGGTCGGGCATTGCCGTCGCATCGCTTCGTTGTTCGCCGACGCTTCGCGCCTCGACGCGATGCCGGTCAACGAGTTCGTCGCGCAGTTCGTCCGGAACTGAACCAGTCGGAGGCCTGTCCGCTGGCGCCGTGTCAGTCCCCGAAGATCGAGAGCTGGCCTTCGGTGGCCGCCTGCGACGGCTCTTCCTTGCCGCGCCCGCCCGCCTTCTTCTTCGTGCGTGCAGCCGGCGCCGCCGCACGCGCCTCGGCCGCCGCGGGCGCGCCAGGCAGCGAAGCGATGAACCCGGCCAGGGCCGCGAACGCGGCAGGCGCCACGCTGTACCGGATGAAGCGGCCCTGTGGCGTCGGGCTGAGCAGTCCCGCCAGGGCCAGTTCCTTGAGGTGGAAGGAGAGCGTCGAAGCCGGGCAATGAACAGCGCGGGCAATGTCGCCGGCGGCCACTCCCTGCTCGCCGCCGCCAGCCACGACTGCGACGATCCTGAGTCGCGTCGCCTGCGACAGCGCGGCCAGCATGGTGACGAACTGTTGTGCGGGCGTGGCGGGCATGAGCGCTCCAGGGCGACTGCTTATGAAGATTCTATGATTATAGAATGCTGGAACCGGCGCAATCGCCCTGTGGCCTGGCCTGCCCACTCGGCGCGCCCTTGACTTATTGCACTCCTCAGAATTCCTCGTATATTCTGCCGCTACCTCTTTGATGCCCCGCCCTTTCCACGTGCCAGGCACAGGACTTCGGGGTGGCCGCGGCCGGTCGCCGCTGTCGAGACCGGAACGGCGGGGCATAGAAAACAAATAGTTAGAGAGAGCACCATGAGCGCCGCCTGGGAGTCCTTGCATCACGCCGCCCTTGAATTCACTTCCTCAGAGCCAATAAAACAACGGCTTATAAAAGCTTACTCAACCCATTTAGAGGAATTGGATCTCGACACGCTGCCGCCGGAGCTCCGCCCGAACTTCCACCAGCTGCGACTGCGCCTTACTTCGGTCCCTCCGATGCGCGGGGAAACGGCCATCGCGGCGACGGTACGGAAAATGTCGAATGATGATGCGAGTGCCTTTGCTCAGGAGATCGTCGAATTGATGGCGGGTCTCGCCGAGCAGCGCGGCCGCGTGGCGCCTGCGCGGCCGCGGCAGGTCCTCTCGCTGCGTTCAGCAGAAGGTTAAGGCAACTCGTTCAGCCGAGCGGGCAAGACCTCGCCGTTCGCAACGCAACGTCCGGCGTAGGGTTGACGGGCCCTAGTCGAGCTTGAACTCGATCGTGTCCCAACGAGTGGTTTCCTCGTGCCGGGCCTGCCGGCGAATGGCGTCAGTCATCTCGCGCCCGTTCCAGGACACGACTTCGTCGGCGAATTCCCGCAGCTTGGCCGGGACGGTGTCGCCGGCCCCGAAGGGTTCCATGACGATCACGGGCTTGTCGCAGGCCTTGGCGTAGAGTGCCTGGAACTCGAGCAGCACCGGATCCTTCGCGTACTGCCCCGCCAGCAGCACCACGACCTCTGCGTCCGTCATCTGCTGGCGCAGGCCTTCCTTCAGGGATTCCCGGTCGAGCTTGCGCGGCGGCTTGTCGGGCGCGCTGAGGTTGGCGTAGAAGAAATTCACCGCGCTTTCGAGGTATTCGAAGGTACGGAAGTAGTCGTCATCCGGGGCATAGAAATGGCTGACGTAGAGCCTGATCGGGTTGTCCTGGGACATCGCTTTCCCCCCGCCTTGATCACCGGCGCGCAGCGCGTGGCTATCCGGCGCCAAAGGCCTAGAATACGGGTTTTGGAACCTCGCGGAAATGCCGATGCGGCTGGTGGCCTACAACATTCGCTACGCGACCGGCACCGGCCCCTCCTTCCACCTGCCGGTACCGGGCGCCGGATACCTTCGCAGCAACCGCCAGGTGCTGGACCGCATCACCACTTTCCTGCGCGACCTCGACGCGGACATCATCGGCCTGATCGAGGTGGATACCGGGTCCATCCGCACCGGCATGGTCAACCAGGCGCGGTTCATCGCCGACGAACTCGGGCACTACTCGACCTACCAGTGCAAGTACGGCGAGGACTCGATCAACCAGCTGCTGCCGATCGTGCGCAAGCAGGGCAATGCGTTCCTCGCCGCGCCGCGGGTCCACGGCGAACGCTTCCACTACTTCGACGCAGGCATCAAGCGGCTGATCATCGAGCTGGAACTGGACCAGTGCGTCGTCTTCCTGGTGCACCTGTCGCTGAAGTTCCGGCACCGCCACTACCAGCTGCGCCACCTCCACGAGCTGATCCGCCGCCAGTCGAAGCCGGTCATCGTCGCCGGGGACTTCAATACCTTCTGGGGGGACCACGAGATCTACCTGTTCATGCAGGCCGCAGGTCTCAGGAACGCGAACGTCGAGGGCAAGCCGTCCTACCCGAGCCGCTGGCCCCGCAAGGAGCTCGACTTCATCCTCTACGGTGCCGGGATCGAGCCCGTGAGTTTCGACGTCCCGTCGGTCCAGCTGTCCGACCACCTGCCGCTGGTGTTCGACTTCGAGGTCACGGCCACGGCCGGAGCCGATGCTCCTGCCGGCGCGGCGCAGGCGGGAGCGTGACCTTCGGGCCAGGCGGGAGCGCGAGATGAGTGGAACGCAGGGCAACTGGGCGCTGGAAATCGACGGCGACTCGATCGCCTGGCTCACCCTCGACTGCCCGGGCGAGTCTGCCAACACGCTCGGTCGTGCAGTCCTGACCGAGCTCAACGACAGGCTGGCCGAGATCGAGCGTGCGCGTCCCCGCGCGGTCGTGCTGCGGTCGGGCAAGGAGTCGGGATTCGTCGCCGGCGCCGACGTCCGCGAGTTCAGCAGCCTCGACGACGAGGCGCGGGCCTACGAGCTCGTGCGCACGGCACAGCGCGTATTCGACCGCCTCGAGGCCCTGCCCTGCCCGACCGTCGCCGCGCTGCACGGGTTCGCGCTCGGCGGCGGTCTCGAGCTGGCCATGGCCTGTCGTTACCGGATCGCCGCGGAGGAAGGTCTCGCGCTCGGCCTGCCGGAGGTCATGCTCGGCATCCATCCGGGCTTCGGCGGCACGGTGCGCGCGCCCAGGCTCATAGGCGGCCCGGCCGCGCTCGACCTGATGCTGACCGGCAGGAACCTGCGCGGCGACAAGGCGCTGCGGCTGGGGCTCATCGATCGGCTGGTCCCGCGCGAACGACTCGCCGCTGCCGCGCGGGAACTCGCGCTCAGTCCACCGTCGCCGCACCGGCTGCCGTTACCACAGCGGCTGCTGGCGCTGCCGGGTTTGCGCACGCTCGTCGGCCGTCAGGCACGCCGGCAGGTGGCGCGGCGCGCGCGCGAGGATCACTATCCTGCGCCCTTCGCGATCGTGAGGCTTTGGGACGCCTGCGGCGCGCGTGGCGAGTCGGCCTATGAGGCCGAGGCAAGGTCGATCGCCCGGCTGTTTCGCACGCCTGCGTCGCGCAACCTCGTCCGGCTGTTCTTCCTGCAGACGCGCCTCAAGTCGCTCGGCGGCAAGTCGGAGCATTCCTTCGGACGTGTGCACGTCATCGGCGCCGGCGTGATGGGAGGTGACATCGCGGCCTGGTGCGCCTTTCGCGGGATGCACGTGACCCTGCAGGACCGTGAACTGCGCTTCGTCGAGCCGGCGCTTGCGCGGGCGCGTGAGTTCTTCGCGAAGCGCTGCAGGCGTCCGGGACAGGCGGCCGAGTGCGAGGCGCGGCTCGTAGCGGACGTGGACGGCGCAGGCATCCCGCAGGCGGACGTGGTCATCGAGGCGATCTTCGAGAACGCCGGGGCCAAGCGCGAGCTCTACGCGCGGGTCGAGCCCCAGCTGAAGGCCGGCGCGCTGCTCGCGACCAATACCTCCAGCATCATGCTGGAGGAACTGACGCGCGACCTTGCCGACCCCAGAAGGCTGGTGGGCCTCCACTTCTTCAATCCGGTCGCGCGGATGATGCTGGTGGAAGTGATCCGCGGTACATCGACGCACGAGCGGTGCCTAGAGGCGGCGATGGCCTTCACGCGCAGGCTCGACAAGCTGCCCTTGCCCTGCCGCAGTTCGCCGGGTTTCGTGGTCAACCGCGTGCTGATGCCGTACATGACCGAGGCGATGTTCGCCGCGGAGGAAGGCGTCGCGCTGGCGGCCATCGACCAGGCGGCCACCGACTTCGGCATGCCGATGGGACCCGTCGAACTTGCCGATACCGTCGGTCTCGACGTCGCGATGCAGGTCGGCCGCATCCTGGCCGAGGCCTATGGCCGCGCCGCACCGACACGGGTGCAGTCCATGGTGGAAGCCGGCCTGCTGGGCCGCAAGAGCGGCCGTGGCTACTACGAATGGCGGGACGGCAAGCCGCTGCGGGCACCGTCCCGCGATCCGGCGCCCGAGGACCTCCAGGACCGGTTGGTGCTGCAGTTCGTCAACGAGGCGGTGGCCTGCCTGCGTGAGGGCGTGGTCGCGGATGCCGACCTGCTCGACGCCGGCATGGTGTTCGGCACCGGTTTCGCGCCGTTCCGCGGCGGGCCGCTCCGCTACGCCCGCGAGCGGGGCGTGGACCAGGTGCTCGACCGGTTGCGGCAGCTGGAACAGCGATACGGTTCACGTTTCCGGCCGGACGCCGGCTGGACCACGCTGGACGCGTTGCGGCGCTGAGCGCTGTGGTAGGATCGCGGCCCACGATGAACCACCTGCGGGCCCCTTGCGTGCTCGCGAACCTGCTCCATGAGTGACAAGCCGGCCGACCTTTCCATCTTGCGCAGCTTCTCCCCGCTCGACGGGTTGCGGCGGGAGAACCTCGCGGCGCTCGCCCGCAAGACCGCGGTGCGCCGCCTCGACAGCGGGCGCGTGCTGTTCAAGGAAGGGGACAACGACAAGCGGACCTTCTACCTGGTTGCGGGCGACGTCGAGCTTCGTGCCGGCGACAGGACGGTCGGCACGCTGCAGGGCGGCACGCCGGATGCGCGCAACCCCGTCGCTCCGGGCCAGCCGCGGCGTTTCACCGCCCGGGCGCTTTCAGACATCGAGTACATCTCGATCGACAGCGAAATGCTCGACGTCCTGCTGACCTGGGACCAGACGGGCTCCTACGAGGTTGCCGAGATCTCCTCCGGGGCCGGCGATCCGGAGAGCGATGACTGGATGACGGTCCTGCTGCAGACCAAGGCCTTCCACCGCATCCCTCCGGCGAACATCCAGGCCCTGTTCATGCGCATGGAGCGCCTGAACTGCAAGGCCGGCGACGAGATCATCAAGCAGGGCGACGAGGGCGATTACTTCTACGTCATCACCCGCGGCAAGTGCGTGGTGACCCGCGAGACGCCGCTGAACCGCGAGGGAATCCGGCTGGCAGAGCTGACAGTCGGCGAGTCATTCGGCGAGGAGGCGCTGGTGTCCGACACGCGGCGCAACGCCACGGTGGCCATGCTGACCGATGGTTCGCTGATGCGCCTGAACAAGGCGGACTTCGACTCGCTGCTGAACGAGCCCCTGCTGCGCTGGGTCGACCTGGACCAGGCCCGGGATCTCGTCGCGCGCGGCGCGCGCTGGCTGGACGTGCGCCTGCCCAGCGAGTTCGACAACTTCCACCTGGAGGGCGCGATCAACATCCCGCTCTACTTCATCCGCATGAAGCTGCGCACGCTCGAGCCGGACACGCCCTACGTGGTGGTCTGCGACACGGGGCGCCGCAGTTCGGCCGGCGCCTTCCTGTTGAGCGAACGCGGCTTCGAGGCGCACTGCCTGCGCGGCGGCCTCGTCGGCAACGCGCTCGGCCCGAAGCAGGACTGATTGGGTGCCGGGATTGGGTGCCGGTGTTACGGTTACGGTAACCGCTCCGTGTAGCGGGAGCGGTTGACGCAAAGGCGCAAGTTACCGAAACCGTAACACCGGCACCTACATCGTGTGCGTCTGCTTGTCGCCGCCCAGCGCGCCGGCGAGGTAGGACTCGATCTTCTTCTGCGTCATCCCGCGATCCTGCTCGCTGAACTGCACGCCGATGCCGGCCGTCCGCTTGCCCTGCGCGCCCTTCGGGGTCACCCAGATGACCCGTCCGGCGACGGGCAGTTTCTCTTCCTCGCCCATCAGGTTGAGCAGCATGAACACCTCGTCGCCGAGGCGATAGTTGCTGTTCGTCGGGATGAAAAGGCCGCCGTTGCGCACGAACGGCATGTAGGCGAGGTACAGGGCGCTCTTGTCCTTGATGGTGAGCGTCAGCAGGCCGGGTTTAGTCGCTGGGGAACGCATCTTCAACCTTCGATCTCCGGTCGCACGGCAATCCCGCCGGCGAAGGCCTCCGCGAAGCCGACCAGCAGGTCCTCGAACAGCAGCAGGGTGTTGAGGGACCGCTCCTGCAGTGACCGGGCTTCCCGCACACGGTCGAGCAACTCGAAAGCGGCTCTGATGTTCAACCCGGCGGGCGCCGATGGCAAGGAATTATCGCGATTATTGTTAACCGCGTCACTGCCCGTCGCCGCCTCGCGAACCTGCGCCGACACCCAGTTCTCGAGCCACGCGAGACGGTCGGCGGGCCTGTCCTTGCTCCAGGTGTCAGCCAGCGCCAGCGGGTCGAACGCCGTCGGGCGCCGCGGCGGGATCGCGGCCGCCATGTCGCGTGTGAGCTCCCCCGCTCCGCTTGCGGCCAGGTCCAGCGCCTGCAGCGGCGCTCCCGCCGCCATCGCCAGCAACCCGGACCAGTCGTCACGTGCCTCCTGCTCCTCGAGCCAGGCGAGCGCTTCCCGGGTCGTCGGCTGGGAGACACGGATCCGCTGGCAGCGACTCACGACGGTGCGTGCGAGGCGGTCGAGCCGCGAGGCCACGAGGATCAGCAGGGTATCCTCAGGTGGCTCCTCAAGAGTCTTCAGTAATGCATTGTTTGCATTTATATTCATTCTGTCTGCGGGCTCGACCAAGCCCACCTTGGCACGTCCGCGGTAGCTGGTCATGGCCAGCGTGGCGCACAGGTCCCGGACCTGGTCGACCTTGATGTAGCTGGCCTTTTCTTCGATCGAAACCCCATGAAAGTCGGGGTGATTGCCGGCGAGGAACAGTACGCAGCTGGCACAGCGCCCGCAGGGCTGATCCAGGGCCGTCTCACACAGCAGCAGCTGCGCCGTCCACAGCGCGAGCGCCGACTGGCCGCCGCCGAGCGGCCCGTGCACGAGGATCGCGTGTGGCAGCCGGCCCTCGCACCTGGCGGCCGACACCTGGCGACGTGGAGCCTCGAGCCAGGGAACGCCCGCCCACCGCAGACGGTCGCCCGGCAGCCGGGCCTCGGCGGCGTCCTGGGCCGGACTGGCGCGCGCCACGGCTAGCCCCGCGCCTCGAGCAGCGGATCGATGAGGCCGCGTACCACCTGCGCGACCTCCTCCACCGAGCCCGACGCCTCGGCCCGGCGAACGCGCCCCGGCTCGCGGGCCAGGATGGCGAGATAGCCGGCGCGCACCCGTTCGAAGAACGCGGCCTGCTCGGACTCGAACCGGTCGGTCTGGGCGCCGCGGGCGCGGCTGCGCGCCATGGCCTGCGGGACGGGCAGGTCGAACAGGATCGTCAGGTCGGGTCGCCTGCCGCGCTGCGCAATGCGCTCGAGCACGCGGATGTGCTCCAGCGGGACGCCGCGGCCGCCGCCCTGGTAGGCCTCAGTCGCATCGGTGAAACGGTCGCAGAGCACCCAGGCGCCGCGGGCGAGCGCCGGCTCGACGAGGTTCCCGAGATGCGTGGCGCGCGCCGCGAACATCAGGAGCAGCTCGGTGACGGCGTCGACGGCCTCGTCCTGGGGCTGCAGCACGAGCTCACGGATGGACTCGGCCAGCGGTGTGCCGCCCGGCTCCCGGGTCACGACCAGCTCGACGCCGCGCGCGCGCAGGTAGTCGGCGGCGAGACGGAGCTGCGTGGACTTGCCGACGCCCTCGATCCCCTCGAACGTGATGAAGCGACCCGTCATGCTCACCGTACCGGCTGCCGCTGCGTGCTCCGCAGCGTCGCAATGTACCGCGCGACGTTGCCGTTGTGTTCGGCAAGCGTCCGGGCGAACAGGTGGCGTCCGTCGCCGCGGCCGGTGGCGACGAAGTAGAGCGCCTCGGTGTCGGCAGGGGCCGCGGCCGCGCGCAGCGCCTCGCGGCCGGGCAGCGCGATCGGCGTCGGCGGCAGCCCCGCACGGGTGTAGGTGTTGTAGGGCGTGTCGCGGTCCAGGTCCGCGCGGCGCAGGTTGCCGTCGAAGGTGTCGCCGAGGCCGTAGATGACGGTCGGATCGGTCTGCAGCCGCATGCCGAGCCGCAGCCGGTTGGCGAACACTCCGGCGATGAGGGGACGCTCGTCCGGCGCGCCAGTCTCCTTCTCGATGATGGAGGCGAGGATCAGCGCCTCATAGGGAGAATCGAACGGCAGGTCGTCGAGCCGCGCCTCCCAGGCCGCGGCCAGTTCCCGCTCGAGCCTTGCGTGTGCCTGGCGCAGCAAGTCGACGTCGCGGGTCCCGCGCGGGAAGCGGTACGTGTCCGGGAACAGCATGCCTTCGACCGATCGTTCGCCGAGTCCGAGCGTCTCGCGCAGGGCCGGGTCGCCGGGGCCGCGCAGCACCGGCCGGATCGCAGGGTGCTGCTGGATGGCCGACAGGGCCTCACGGAAGGTCCAGCCTTCCGGAATGGTCAGCGCGTGCAGGAGGACACGGCCCGAGACGATCTGCTCGAGCAGCGATCGCGGTGTCGCACCGGGGGCGACCTCGAACTCGCCCGCACGGATCTGCCCGGCAACGCCCTGGCGACGGGCCAGCCGTACCCAGCTGCCGGGATGCTCGAGGAGACCCTGGTCGGCCAGGCGTACGGCCACCGTGCGCAGCGCGCTGCCCGGCTCCACCGTGACCACGCGCGGCACCTCGAGCCCGGCGATCGGCTGGTCGTTGCGGTGGTCGTCGAGCCAGCGCAGGCCGAGCCAGGACAGCGCCAGGACGGTGGCCGCGACGGTGACCGCCAGCGCAACGAGTTTCAGCGTGTCTCGAGCCATGCCATACCGGGACTGCCGCCGATGGTGAGGATCCGGACCCACGCGCGCCGTGCCCCGGCGCGGAGCCGTTCAACGCAGGGCGCGAAGGACCAGCGTCCCGTTGGTGCCGCCGAAGCCGAAGGAGTTCGACACGGCCACCTCGATCGGCATCGGCCGGGCCGTGTGCGGCACGAAGTCGAGGTCGCAGCCCTCGTCGGGATTGTCGAGGTTGATGGTCGGCGGCGCCACCTGGTCGCGGATCGCCAGCATGCAGAAGATGGCCTCCGCGACGCCGGCCGCGCCCAGCAGGTGGCCGGTCATGGACTTGGTGGAACTGACGGCGAGCCGGCGCGCATGGTCGCCGAAGGCGCGCTTGATCGCGTTGGTCTCGGCGAGGTCGCCCAGCACCGTCGAGGTCGCGTGCGCATTGATGTACTGCACCTCCTCCGGGTTGCAGCCGGCGTCGCGCAGGGCGTTCTGCATGGACCGGCGCGCGCCGTCGCCGTCCTCGGGCGGTGCGGTGATGTGGTGCGCGTCGCCGCTCATGCCGAAGCCGACGACCTCCGCGTAGATGTTGGCGCCGCGGGCCCGGGCATGCTCGTACTCTTCCAGCACCACCGCCCCGGCCCCGTCAGCCATCACGAAACCATCGCGGTCGCGATCCCACGGCCGGCTCGCCTGATGGGGGGCGTCGTTGCGGGTGGAGACCGCCTTCGCCTGGCAGAAGGCGCCGACCGCCAGCGGCGTCTGGGCCATCTCCGCCCCGCCGGTCACCATGACGTCGGCGTCGCCATACTGGATGGTGCGCATGCCGATGCCGATCGCGTGGGTCGAGGTCGTGCACGCCGTGACCACCGCGAGGTTCGGCCCATGGATGTTGTACTGGATGGACAGGTGCCCCGAGATCATGTTGATGATGCTCGAGGGGATGAACAACGGCGAGATCTTGCGGTGCGAGTGCCCTTCGAGGTACCTGGCGGTGTTTTCCTCGATGGTGGCCAGGCCGCCGATGCCGGCGCCGAAGACCAGTCCCGTCCGCTCGCGGTTGCCCTCGTCGAACTCGAGACCCGAATCCCGTATGGCCTGGATGCCTGCCGCGACGCCGTACTGCATGAACGGGTCCATGCGCTTGGCGTCCTTCGGCGCCAGGTACTGCGCGGCGTCGAAGTCGCGCAGGCCGCCGATGAAGTGAACGGGAAAGCTGCTCGCGTCGAACTTCGTGATCGGGCCGATGCCGCTCTGGCCCGCGAGGATGGCGTCCCAGGCAGAAGGCACCGTGCAGCCGACCGGAGACAGCAGGCCGAGACCCGTGACGACGACGCGACGCTTGCTCAATGCCCTACCTCAGCCGGCCCGCTCCCCGGGTGACGGACGTGCGACGGGCCCCGGCCAACCCTGGCCGGGGCCCGTCGGCGATTCGAATCAGGACTTGGACTGGTGCTCGACGATGTAGTCGATTGCCTGCTGAACCGTGGTGATCTTCTCGGCATCCTCGTCGGGGATCTCCGTTTCGAACTCCTCCTCGAGCGCCATCACCAGCTCGACGGTGTCCAGCGAGTCGGCCCCCAGATCGTCCACGAAAGAGGCGTCGTTCGTGACTTCCTCTTCCTTCACGCCGAGCTGCTCGGCGACGATCTTCTTCACCCGTTCTTCTACTGTGCTCATCTTGGATGGTGTCCTGTGATTTTCTGGGGTCCCGGCGCGGCCCGGAGCCGCAACAGGGGGCGCCATTCTAAGTAAAGCGGCCAGCCACCGCTACATGCCCAGCCACCCGGGGCGGCAGATTGTTTAAAAATTAGGCACTTAGGCGGCAAACTGCAGGCTCAGGGCATGTGCATGCCGCCATTGACGTTGAGCGTCTCACCCGTGATCCAGCCGGCCCTGTCGGAAGCCAGGAACCCGACGGCTGCGGCGACGTCCTCCGGGGTGCCCAGCCGCCCGAGCGGGATCTGCGCGGCCAGCGCCTGGCGCTGCTCCTCGGCGAGCGCCCGGGTCATGTCGGTGTCGATGAACCCGGGCGCCACGACGTTGGCGGTGATGCCGCGTGAGCCGACCTCCCGCGCCAGCGACCGGGTGAACCCGATGATCCCGGCCTTCGCCGCGCTGTAGTTCGCCTGGCCGGCATTCCCGATGAGACCGACGACCGAGGCGATGTTGATGATCCGCCCCCTCCGCGCCTTCATCATGCCGCGCAGGACGCCCTTGCACAGCCGGAAGACCCCGGCCAGGTTCGTGTTCATCACCGCGTCCCACTCGTCCTGTTTCATGCGCAGCAGCAGGTTGTCACGGGTGATGCCCGCATTGTTGACCAGGATTCCGATCGTTCCCTCACGCGCCTCGACGTTGCGCAACGCGTCCTCGCACTGGGCGGGGTCGGACACGTTGAGCACGATGCCTCTGCCGGGCGAAGGCTGGGTGGACAGCCACGCATCGATCGAGGCCGCGCCCTCCTGGCTGGTCGCGGTCCCGACCACCGTGGCGCCCATGCCGGCCAGCTCGAGTGCGATGGCGCGACCGATGCCGCGGGACGCGCCCGTGACCAGCGCCACCTGCCCCGCAAGGCTGCCTTGCTGCGTCATACGTCACCTCCTGAGAGTCCGGCGAGCGCCTGGTCGAGAGACTCGGCGCTGTCGAGCGTGAAGACCGCCAGTCCGCGCCCGCCCTCGGCGCGCCGCACCAGTCCGGCGAGGACTTTCCCGGGACCGGCCTCGACCACGTGCGTCGTGCCGGCGGCGATCATGTTCCCGACGATCGAGGACCAGCGGACCGGGTTGAACAACTGCCGGTAGAGCCCGTCCCGGACGGCCGCCGGCGAGTCATGCCAGCCTGCATCGAAGGCGTGGACCGGAACTTCCGGCGCGCGAATCTCCACCTGCGCCAGTCTCTCGCGGAAACGGCCGGCGGCCTCGCGCATCAGCGGGCTGTGCGAAGGGACCGAGACCGGCAGCGGGACCACACGCTTCGCGCCGCGCGACTGGCACGCTTGCGCGGCGCGCCCGACGGCCGCCGCGTGACCGGCGATGACCACTTGCCCGGGCGAGTTGTAGTTGACGGCGACGACCACCTCACCCTGCGCCGCCTCGGCACAGGCCGCCTCGACCTGCTCGTCCGCCAGGCCCAGCACGGCAGCCATCGCGCCGGCGCCCTGCGGAACCGCCTGCTGCATCACCCGGCCGCGGAACTGCACCAGCGCCACGGCGTCGGAGAAGCCGATCGAGCCGGCACAGACCAGCGCAGTGATCTCGCCGAGGCTGTGTCCGGCCATCACCGCTGGATCGCCGCCGCCCCGCGCCTGCCACGCGCGCCAGGCCGCCACGCCGGCCGACAGCAGCGCCGGCTGCGTGCGCTCGGTCTCGTTCAGTGCGGACTCGGGGCCCGACTGGCAGAGTTGCCAGAGGTCGTAGCCCAGGATCGCGCCCGCCTCGGCAAACGTCTCCCGCACCACCGGCGCGGCGGCCGCGAGCGAGGCGAGCATCCCGACGGACTGCGAACCCTGCCCGGGAAAAACGAAGGCTGCCTTCACGAGCGCTTCTCCCACTGGAAACCGGCGACGATTATAGGGGTTATCACCGACCCGACCGACGGATCCTAGACCTGCCGGAACCCGGGGTGCCTCGGGGTGGTCTGGTATCATGACCGTTCATTCAGCCCTGCCGCCGACGGCAGGCCATGGAGTTTTGAATGGCCACACTCTCCCGCTCCCAGCGCGGCTTCACCCTGATCGAGATCATGGTCGTCATGGTCATCATCGCCATCCTTGCCGCCCTGATCGGGCCACAGATCCTCGGCCGCGTCGACGAGGCGCGCGTGACCAAGGCACAGGCCGACATCCGCACGCTCGGCACCTCGCTCGACCTGTACCGGATGGACAATTTCCAGTACCCGACGACCGACCAGGGCCTCAAGGCGCTGGTCACCAAGCCCGACGATCCTTCGGCCAAGAACTGGAAGCCGGGGGGCTACGTGCAGAAGCTCAGCAAGGATCCCTGGGGCAACGACTACCAGTACGTGTTCCCGGGCACGCGCGGCGGGGCCTACGACCTGTATTCCTTCGGCGCGGACGGCCAGCTGGGCGGCGAGGACACCGACGCCGACATCGGCAACTGGAACGTGGAGTGAGCCACGGACGGGCGTGACGTGCCGGGTCCGCTCAAAACCGTGGCGGTCCGTTCGCACGGCTTTTCACTGATCGAGATCCTCGTCGTCGTGGTCATCCTGGGGCTGATGGCGGCGGTGATGACCGTGGCCGTCGGCGCGCTCGGCGGCGACAGCGAGATCGAGGACGAGGGCTCGCGCCTCGTGGATGTGTTCGCGGTCGCGATCGAGCAGGCAGAACTCGAGGGCCGGGACTACGGACTCAGGCTCGACCCGGCCGGATACGAAGTCATGGTCTTCGACGGGCGCCGGGGGTGGATCAACGCGGGCGGCGAACGCTGGTTCGAACGTCACGATTTCCCCTCCGGCATCGCCGTTTCCCTCGAATCAGAGGGGCGCCGGGTACTGCTGCGTGAGCCCGGGATGCCGGAGACGCGCCTTCCCCAGGTCGTCACCTTCGCGAGCGGCGACGTGACGCCGTACCGGCTCACCCTGACGCGGACCGGCAGCGGATCGACCCTGCGCATCGACGGCACATTCGACGGTACGGTCGAGGTTTCGCGCGATGACAAGGGCTGATCACCGGCAGGCCGGCTTCACGCTGATCGAGGTGGTCGTCGCCGTCGCGATCGTGGCGCTCGGCATGATGGCCGTGTTCCGCGTCGTGCACGACACGATCAACAACACGGCTCACCTGCGTGACCGCAGCTTCGCCACCTGGATCGCCGACAACCAGCTGGCGGAGGTCAGGCTCGGAACGGAACTGCCGTCCGTGGACGAGACCGAGGGCGAGGTCGAATTCGCCAACCAGTCCTGGCGCTGGCAGGTCACCGTCTCGCAGACCCCCGTCAGCGACCTGCGCCGCATCGACGTGCGGGTCGGGCGCGCGACCGACGAGGAAGGCGCCTTCCTCGCCGAGGTGAGCGGTTTTGCCGGCGCGGTCGTGATGGACACGCCGCCATCCGGCACGCTCTGGACCGGCAGCGAGGGCCCGCCGGGTGACGGCAACGGTGACGGCGACGAGGACGGGGACGGAGACGGACAGGCGCCGCCGCGGAACCAGCGCCCGGGCACGCCGGGAAACCAGACCGGCGGGGAGCCGCCATGATGCGGCGACTGCGGGGATTCACGCTGATCGAGGTGCTGGTCGCCACCGTGATCCTGGCGATCCTGTCGATCATGGCGCATCGGGGCGTGGCCGAGACCCGCCTCGCAGTGGAACGCACGCGCGGGCACATGGAGCGCGTCCGTGAGGTGCAGCGGGCGGTCACGCTGATGACGGCCGACTTCCGGCAGCTGGCGCCGCGCCCGGTCCGCGCGCTGGTCGGCGACGGCTACCGCCCGGCGCTCGAGCGCGATCCCAACGCCATCAACCTGGTCGAGATGTCGCGCGACGGCTGGCCGAACACCATCGGTGCCCCGCGCGGCACGGTGCAGCGGGTGCTCTACCTGGTCGAGGAAGACAAGCTCATCCGGCGGCACTGGCAGGTCACGGACGCGACGCTCGCCAACGAACCCGTCTCGCGTGAGCTGCTGAGCGGCGTCGAGCAGGTGCGGATCCGTTACATGAACGGCGGGCGTGAGTGGCAGGAGCAGTGGCCGCCGCTCGGCATGCCCGCACCGATCGCCCTGCGCGCGCGACCCCTCGCCGTCGAGTTCGTCATCGTGCTGGCCGACTATGGCGAGATCCGCCGCGTCATCGAGGTGCCGGGATGAGGCAGCGTGGCGTCGCCCTGATCACGGCGGTCGTTCTCGTCGCCATCGCGACCGTGCTGGCGGCGCGCGTGGGCACGGACGCAGCGATCGACCTGCACCGCACGGCCGGCATCGCCGCCCTCAACCAGGGCTGGCAGGTCGCGCTGGGAGCGGAGGCCTGGGCTGCGCAGATCCTCAACGAGGACATCCGGGACACGCAGGTGGACGACCTGTCGGAGAACTGGGCCCGGCCGGTGCCGCCCCTGCCGATCGACGGCGGCAGCATCGAGGGTACGGTCGAGGACATGCAGGGCCGCTTCAACCTGAACAACCTGCTCAAGGCGGACGGCAGCGCCGACGAGGTCAACATTGCGCGTTTCCGGCGCCTGCTGCGGCTGGCGGACGTCGACGAACGCTGGGCTGGCGCGCTGGCCGACTGGCTCGATGCGGACACCGTGGACACGTTTCCGGACGGTGCCGAGGACGGCGTCTACATCGGCCAGTCGCCTCCCTACCGGACCGCCAACGGACCGATCACCACGACGACCGAGCTGCTGGCCCTGCCCGGCTTCACGCTCGAGGACTATGCCCGCGTCCGGCCCCACGTGGCCGCGCTGCCGGCGGGAAGCCGCATCAATGTCTGCACCGCGACACCGCTCGTGCTTGCGGCCCTCGTCGAGGGCGCGACGGACTTCGGCGACGCCGAGGCCCTGGCCCGCAATCGCCAGGAGGGATGCTTTCCGCGGCTCGAGGACCTGCGGGCGACGCTCGACCAGGAGCAATTCACTGCGTTGCAGACCGCGGTTTCCGAAAATACCAACTGGTTTCGCCTGGTCGCAATCGTCAGTATTGGCACCTCGCAGCTCACCCTGTACAGTCTGCTCGAACGCAACAATGCCGGCGGTGTCCGTGCGGTCGTGCGTTCGATTGGAACCGAGTGATCCATGACGCAGATTCTCGTTCTGCGGCTCAGTGAGCCGGCCTCCTGGGTGGTCGTCGACGCCAGTGGCGCGCGGCTCGGCCCGGTCGCGACCGGCAGCCTCGCGGATGCCGCCCCCCTCGCCGCCGAACGCCGGGTCATCGCGCTGGCGCCGGGTGCCGACATCGCGCTTGCACAACCCGAGCTCCCGGTCCGAAGCGGCTCGCGCCTCGCGCAGGTGGTCCCCTTCGCACTCGAGGAACACCTCGCGGGTGACGTCGAGTCCTTCCACTTCGCGCTGGGCAAGTCGGGAGACGACGGCCGGACACCCGTGGCCGCGGTCGAGAAATCCCGCCTCGAGTCCTGGCTGAAGCGCCTCGATGAAGCCGGCCTCGTCGCGGAGGCCTTGTTTGCGGAAACGCAGTGCCTGCCTGCCAACCCTGGCAAGATCGTCGCCGTCGTGGATGGCGGACAGTTGCTGGTCCAGGAGCCGGGCCGGATGCCGGTCGCGCTGGATGCCGAGCCACTCACCGAGGCCTTTGCGCTTGCCGGGCTCGAGGGCGAGGACAGGCACGTGCAGATGTACGTGTCCCAGGAGGACTGGGACAAGTGCGAGGAAATGATCGAGGCGCTGCGCGAGGTCGCCGGCACGCTGGACGTGCAGCTTCTCCCCGACGGGCCGCTGCCGCTGTTTGCGAGCGTGGCCGTTGCCAGTCCTCCTCTGTCGCTGCTCTCCGGTGCCTATGCGCCGAAGACCGGCTGGCAGGCACAGTGGCGGAGGTGGCGCGTCGCAGCCGGCCTCGCGGCGGCGCTGCTCGTGGTGCACGTCGGGACGCAGGTGTTCGACCTGGTCACGCTCGGTCTGGAGGAAAAGCGACTGGACGCGTCGATGTCCGAGACGTTCCAGGTGGCCATGCCGGGCGTCGAGCAGACCGCCGACCCGCGCCAGCAGATGCAGCAGCGCCTGGGAGGCTCCGGGGGACTCGATGCCGCCGGCCTGCTGGGGCGCCTCGACGGCTTGTCGCAGGCGTTCACGGCCGTGCCCGGTGCGCGGATAGAGTCCATGTCGTGGCGTGACCAGCGACTCGACATGCGCCTCTCGGCTCCCTCCGGCGATGCGCTCTCGGAGCTGTCGCGGGCGGCCGGCCAGCAGGGCCTGAACTTCGACGTCCAGTCCACCATGCCGCGCGAGGGACGCGTCGATGGCGTGGTGTCGATCGCGGCGGGGTCGTCATGAAGCTCGTCAACTGGTACCGATCGCTCACGGAGCGTGACCGCAGGACGGTGCTCTACGGTGGCATCGTCGCGGCCATCCTGCTGCTGGTCGGCGGGTTGTGGACGCTCGGGGCAGCGACGGACGCTACCCGGGAGCGCGTGGCCACCAAGCGCTCGGACCTGGCGTGGATGCAGGCCGTGGCACCGCGACTGCGGTCGATGCCGGCCGTCAACCCGGACGAGCCGCTGCCCCTGCTGGTAGATCGCACGGCGCGTGATGCAGGGCTGTCGGGTGTGGTCAAGTCGACGGATCCGTCGGATCGCGGGGGCCTGCGTGTGCGACTGGAGGGCGCCCCCTTCGACGCCACGGTCATCTGGCTGGCCCGGCTGCAGCAAGAGCGGGGCCTGGTCGTCGAGTTCGCCACCTTCGAAGGCACCGGGACCGAAGGCCTGGTCAACGCGCTGCTGATCTTCCGGGGCGCCTGAGCACGATGCGCCGGCCCAGCGTCCTCATCGCCGCAGGCACGGCGGCGTTCCTGGTGTTTCTCGTCGCCTTCCTGCCGGCATCCCTGCTGCTGCGATTCCTGCCACCGGGCGTGTCACTGGAGCAGGTCAGCGGGACGGTCTGGTGGGGCCGGGCCGAGTCCGTGGCCGTCAACGTGAAGTCGGCCGGCGGGTTCCGCAACGTCGGCGCGGTACGCTGGCACAACCGGCCGTGGCGGCTGCCCTTGCTGGACGTCGACTATGCGGTCGAATTGCGTCCCGCGGGCGGCCTGGTGGAACTCGACGTCACCGTTGGCCGAGGCGGAACGGTCACCCTCGGGAGCGTGACCGGGAACTTTCCGCTGCAGGCCGTCGATGGCCTGTTTGCGCCCGCCGGCTGGAAGGGGACCGTCGAACTCGACGTCGAACGGCTCACCCTCGTCTCCGGTTTTCCACGCAGCGCCGCCGGCGTGATGCGTGTGCAGGACCTTACCGCGCCGGGCACTCGCGGGGTGAACATCGGTGGTTTCGAGCTGACCCTGGGCGAAGGTGCCGTGGGCAGCGACGTCATCACCGGGCGACTGCGCGACCTGGGCGGCGGCGCGATGCAGGTGCGCGGGACCCTCGAGCTCAAGCCGGACCGCAGCTACCTGCTGAGCGGCGAGGTGGCGCCCGGGCCGGAGGCGACCGCGGCGATCAGCCGGACCCTCTCCTTCCTCGGGCCGCCCGATTCACTGGGACGCCGGCCATTCGCCATCGAGGGCACGCTGTAGGCCCGTGGCCGGCGCTCCCGGCCTTTCCTCAGGGTTGCCACTCCTGCCAGGCATCGAGCAACGGGAAATAGAGCCCGATCCGCTGCGGCCGCGGGTCGTACAGCTGCATGACCCGGGCGTAGCGCTGCAGCTGCGGCGAATAGCGTTCCACCTCCTGCGCCAGGAACCGGCCCATGTCGGCGCCTTCGTGCGAACCGGTCTTCCAGTCCACGATCCAGCGCAGGCCGTCGGCGTCCACGAAGGTCCGGTCGATCTTCACGCTGACGAATTCGCCATCGAGGCAGGCGGTGAGCCCAAGCTCGCTGGCTGCGTCCTTCGTGTCCGGATCGAGCAGCGACGCAGCGGTGCCGCTGCGCGCCAGGTTGTCCACCGCGCGCGCGATTCGTTCGATGGCCGCCTCGTGTCGCGCCGCGGGCAGGCCAAGCCGCGCCAGGGCGTCTGACCACTCGCCCGGGCGGCGAGTCAGCGCCGTCGCGGGCAGCCGGTGCCGGCCAAGCCGCTCGAGCTCGGCGTGCACGATCGTTCCGACCGCTATCGCCTCCTCGCCGGCCCATTCGAACTGCGGCCGAACGGACTCCGGGCCGGCCCGGACGCGGCGCGTGGTGGGCAGCACGGCGGCCGGTGGCGGTGGTGAGACATGACCGGACTGGAGGCGCCGAAAAGGCGGTGCCGAGCGCCAGGGGCGGATCTCCGCGGGCGGGGAAGCAAGTCCCCCGCCGTCCACGGCACGGCGGAATGCATCCTCGAAGTCACGCGCGATCGCCGGCCAGAAGAATCCGAGCAACGATCCATCGCGCGGCTCGACCAGCGACGGCGTGTCGGGTTCCTCCCAGGAGACGCCGACCGAGCCGAGAAGGTGGAGGCGGCGACGCGCCCGCGTGGCCGCGACGTAGGCCAGCCGGCCGACTTCGAGTCGCGTCCGCTCCCGATCCAGCAGTTTCATCCACGTCTCGAGCGCGTCGCCGGCGCGGCCGTCATCGTCTCCGCCGCGGCTGGCGAGCACGATGCCGCGCCCCGCCTGCTCCACGGCAACCTGCGTCCAGTAAAGCAGCGGTCGCGGACCGCTCGATACGGCGCGTTCGAGGCCCGGCAAGACGACGGTGTCGAACTCGAGGCCTTTCGCCTTGTGAATGGTCATCAGCTGGACGCGCGCCGTGACGCTACCGACCGGCGAGGCCATGAGCCCTTCCACCGCCGCCTCGACCTCGCTCGCGGCCGGCGTGGGTCCGGCCTCGGCGCCGAGCGCATCGAGGGCCAGGAGGCAGGTCTCGACGTTGTCGAGATCCGGCGGATCGTCCACGGTGGCCGGTCCGCCAAGCGCCAGCCAGCAGCTCTTCACCCACGAGCCGAGCGCCACGCGCCCATGGTCCGACAGGGCGTCCACCAGTACCGGCAACACGCGGGCGATGCGCCGGCGCCCGTCGCCGGACAGCTGCTGCAGCGCCCCGCGATCCTGGAGGCGCGCAAGGATCGTGGCCTCCCGGTCGCCGGCGGCCAGCGCGTGCAGGTCGGCCAGCGTCAGTCCACACCACGGGGCACGCAGGATGGCGAGCCACGCAGACCGGTCGCCGGCGTGAAGCAGCGCCCGCGCCAGGGCCAGAAGGTCGCGGACCGCGGCGCGCTCCGAGAGACCCTCGAGTTCCACGCCGCGATACGCGATGCCCCGGCGCCTAAGCTCCGCC
Source organism: Pseudomonadota bacterium (assembly GCA_018261655.1). Classification (GTDB taxonomy): domain Bacteria; phylum Pseudomonadota; class Gammaproteobacteria; order Steroidobacterales; family Steroidobacteraceae; genus SG8-30. Next base: position 55,772 of record JAGTSG010000002.1, read on the forward strand.
AGCACGGGCGGCAGCACGCTGCGCGAGCGGACCAGGACGGCGACGCTGCGCGGGTCGCCGGTGGGTTCCGCGCCGTCCTGCGCGAGGCAGTCGATCTCCGCCAGCGACTGCTCTATGGCGTCCACGACGGCGCGCGCGGCGCGCGTCTCATCGTGACCGGCGAGGGCGTGGACGGTCACACCGGCCCCCGCTTCGTCGTCGCGGGTCGCGGCGCTCGTCGTGTAGGGGACCGCCCCGCTCTCGTAATCGGCCGACAGGGGCAGCAACGCGCCGAAGACCCGGTTGACCCAGTCGACGATCGCGCCGCAGGAGCGGAAGTTGCGCGTCAAAGAGCGCCTGGCCAGGCGCACCCCACCGATCCCGCGTGCCTGCGCCTCGAGGAAGAGCGTGACGTCGGCCTCGCGGAAGCCGTAGATGGACTGCATCGGGTCGCCGACGCAGAACAGGCTGTGCCCATCGTCGGGCTGCCAGCCCGCGACCAGCCGTTCCAGCAGCCGCTGCTGGGCCGGCGAGGTGTCCTGGTACTCGTCCACCAGCAGGTGGCGGATGCGGTACTCGAGTGCCTGGGCCAGTTCCGTCGGCGCCTGCTCGCCGCCGAGGGCCTCGCGGGCCGCTGCCGCCACCGCCGCGTGGTCCGCAAGCCCACGCTCGCCGAAGAGCGCCTGCAACTCGGCAGCCGCGGGCACGAGCCCGCGGCACAGCGCCTCGACCCGCGACCACTGGGTGTCCGAATAGCGGTCGGGTGGAAGTCGCCGCAGCTGCGCGAGGGCAGAGACTCGTGCCGGCTCCTCCGCCAGCCGACCCAGCAGTGCGATCAGGCGCGCCTTGACGGCCTTGTCGTCGGGCGGAAAGCCGTGGCTGCGGTTGACGGTCCTGCGGACCTCGCCCTTTGCGGTCAGCAGCGTCGTGACCAGGCAGTCCCACTGCGGCCACGCTTTGACCGTCGCGGGCGGCAGCCCGTCCAGACCCACCAGCACTCCCAGCGGCCCGTCCCGGGCAGCCGCGGCGGCCGTCGCCAGGAGCTCCAGGATTTCCGGCATCGGGCCGCCATCGACGCTGGCACGCAGCCGCTCGAGGCTCGACCGGCGGGCGGCGGCGAGCAGCGTTTCCATCTCCCTGCGCATGTCGGCAGCCGCAGACAGTTCCAGCACCTTGGGTAACCAGGTCTCGCGGCGGCCCAGCATGTCCGCCACGAGGCCCTCGAGCCGGGACGGATCGTTGTCGAGCAGGCGTGCCAGCCTGGCGATGTGGCCGGCCAGCTCGTCATCCTGCTCGAGTCGCGAGCCGAAGCGCCGTGCAGCCTCGTGGTACAGGGGGCGCGCGTCGTCGAGGAGCTGCGGGGACAGCCCGAGCCGCGCGCTCAGGGGCAGTTTGCCGGCAAGCCAGTGGTTGAGCCCGTCAATGGTCTGTATGTGCAGCCGCGAGGGGTGACGCTCCAGGTCCCATCCCCGGCGGCGGCTGTTTTCAAGCGCCGCACGCGCCAGCTCCCGGGTAAAGCGCTCGTGCGCGCCGGTCTCGCCCGGCGGCTCGATCATCGCTCCGGCCAGCGCGGCGACCACGCGGTGGCGCATCTCGGCGGCCGCCTTGCGCGTGAAGGTGATGGCCACGATCTCCTCCGGCTGCTCGACTTCGGCCAGCAGCCTGAGGAAGCGCTGCGTCAGGAGGCTCGTCTTGCCCGAGCCGGCGGGCGCCTGCACGATGCAGGATGCGGTCGGATCGATCGCTTCGCCACGCGCCTTCTGGTCGAGCGCCGTGAGGTCAGGCATCGCCCTGTCCCTCCTCGGCCGCCTCGGGGTCGGCTGTCACGCGGCACAGCGTCGCCAGGTGGCAGGTGCGGCAGGTCTGTGGCTGTTTCGGGTCGACCCGGGCGACACCGTCCCGATGCGCGCGGGCCAGGGCCTCGAGCCAGCCGCTCCACCGTCGCCGGACTTCACTCCAGTCGAACCCGGCTTCCTGCTCGTCGGTGAGCTTGAACTTGTCCGCGGCATCCAGGCCCGGTAGCAGCCCGGCCGTGGCGCCGATTCCCCTGAACGCCGCCTCGTGAGCGCCCGCCTTCACGAAGGCGATGCCGTCGACACTTTCGCCCGCCAGCAATGCGTAGAGCGGCAGCTGAGGCGAGTCCGGCCGGGAACCGCGCCACTGGCTCGTGGTCGCGCGCCCGGTCTTGTAGTCGAGGATCAACAGGCCGTCGCCGACGCGGTCGATGCGGTCGACCCGCAGTTCGAGATCGAGGCCCGCGAACTTCTTCGACAGCGTCGCCTCGATGTCCACGACCTCGAAGGACTCGCGCTGCCGATCCAGCTCCAGCAGTCGGGTGATGGCCGATCGTTGCCACTCGCGCTCCAGCTCTGCCGCGCGGGGGCCGACTTCGTCCGCCAGCTCACGGGCGATCGCGCGGTCGAGCGCCGCCCCGACCAGCGCGTCGAGCGCCTCCGGGTCCAGTCGATCCAGGCCGGCCCGGTCGTGCAGGTCGCGCCAGATCGCCTCGAGCGCCGCGTGCAGCAGGTTGCCCCGTACGCGGGCGTCCACGCCGAGTCCAGGCTCCTCGAGGGGCCTTGCCGCCAGCCTCAGTTCCGCGAAGGCCCGGAACGGGCACTTCGCCTGCAGCTCGAGGATCCGCGCGCCGCCGTAGCCCCGCTCGACGAGCGGCGGCGCCCGGTCGTCGTCCACGACCTCGAGGCTTGCCGATGCAGCCAGGTCGGCGGCGTAGTCCGGCACCGGGACCATTGGCTCATGGCCCCGAAGTCCGGCCGGAATGAGGCGGCTCGGTTCCGCGGCCGCGTCGTCCACGCGCAGCGGCCAGCTGAACACGACCTCCCCGGCACTTCCCTGCCATGCTGCGACCGTCCGCAGCGCTTGCGCGAGCGTGTCCTCGGCGCTGGCTCCGGGAATCCCGAGCCGTCGCTGCAGGCCGCGCGGCAGGAACGGGTCCTGGGTCACGGCACGGGGCCATTGCGCCGCCGTCAGCCCCGAGATCCACAGGCCGTCGAAGCCGATCCCGGGCGGCTCGAGGGAATCGTAAATCCACACCGACGGCTGGCCTCGCTCCGGCTGGAAGGGAGCGGCGACGGCGCGTGCGAACTCCGCGAGCGCCTCCCCGGCCGTCAGCAGCGGCGCGGTGCGCGCCAGGCCGGCGAATTCAGCGAGCCGGTCCCGCAAGGCCTCGGCCGCCTGGAACTCGTCGCTGGCCAGGGGCCCCGCGCCCGGCCAGCCCCAGGCGGCCAGCACCTCACCGAAGCACCGTGCCCAGGCGTCCGTCGGCCGACGTCGGGCGCCCTCGGCCAGCACGCGCCTTGCGGCCTCGATCCCGCTGGCGATTGCAGGACATTCCGCTGCACGAGCACGCCGTGCGAGCTCAGCGCCCGGCCATTCGAAGGTGCCGTTACGGCGCAGGCCGATGTCGAACCGGGTGCGATCATCCGGCCCATCGGCAGCCGCCACGTGGCGCGAGCGCAGCAGGCGGCTGAAGACCGTGAACTCCACGCGCGCTGCCGACGCGGCGAGGCAGTCGAGCGCCGCCTGGCCGATGCCCAGGGCGTCCAGCGGCTCGCCGCCCGCCAGGTCGAACACCCGGTCATGCTCCCGCGCGCCCGGCAGCCCGAGCTGCGGCTGCAGCGCGGCTTCGAGGCGCCGCTCGATCCAGGCCCGCCGCGCCGCGAGGTCGGGGACGATCACCGCGAGCCTCGCCCCGGAGTCCGCCGCGAGACGCGCACGCAGCCAGGCCAGCCAGCTGTCGGACTCGGCGACCGGGTCCGCGGCGGCACAGGTGCGTCCGCCGTGCGCCTCGGCGGCCAGGGGGGCGATGTCGGCTTGCCAGCCCTGGGCCACGAGGCCTCGGAGCAGCGCATGAAGCGCCGGTACAGGTCGATCGAACCCGGCCAGCAGCAGGGGACCGCCGACCTCGATGGAGGCTGCCTGGGCCGCTACAGCGGGCAACAGGAGCCCCGGATCGACCCGGCCCTCGTCCCGCAGCTGGCCGGTGACGTACCGTGCCCAGTCCCGGAACTGGCGCTGGTCGCCGGTGAGGACCTCGCGATCCAGCATCCCGAGGTCACCGCCATGCAAGGCGAGCCGTTGCCAGGCGTGGCGGGCCGCTCCCGACAGGTCTGCCATCGCGACCAGCGTGGAATCCACGATTCCCTCGGCGCCGCGCCGCCATGACCACGCGACCTGCCCCTCGGTCAGCAACAACGGCAGAGCGCGATCGCGCTCGGTGGCCTCGCGCCAGCGAGCGCCGAGCCAGGCGTCGAGAGGCAGCACGTTGGCGCTGGGCCAGCAGCGCAGGCCGGCCCCGAACCGCGCCTGGTCGTAAAGGCGGCGGATGATGCGGGCCTGGCGGCGGGTCGCGGTGAGGACCGTGCCGCCGGACTCCAGGTGGGCGATGAAGCGGGCGTTGAGAGCGTGCATGGGTGGCGTGTCGCAGGCGTCGCGACGAGGTTACGCCACCCCCTGGCTCACTGGACGGCCCTGAGGACCCCGCCCCTCGACTTGCCGCTGGCCCAGGAGTCGAGTTCGTCCTCGATGCGGGTGAACACGGTGGCCAGCGTCTCGGCGTCCGGCAGGTTGGTGATACGGAAGTGATCGTGGTACGGCGCGTTGAAGCTGACGCCGGGAGCCACGAGCACGTGCCGGTTCTCGAGCAGGTCCATCGCGAAGGCCTGGTCGTCGAATGACGGCAAGCGGTCGCTGGCGACGCGGACGAAGGCGTACATCGCGCCCCGCGGCGGGGTCAGCTGCAGGTACTTGCTGCGCGCGACGCCGTCGATGATCGCCTGGCGGGACTGGTACAGGCGACCGCCCGGGGTCACGAGGTCGCGGATACTCTGGTACCCGCCCAGCGCCGTCTGCACCGCCCATTGCCCCGGCACGTTGCTGCACAGCCGCAGCGAACTCAGCAGCTCGAGGCCCTGCAGGTACTCCTGCGCCTTGTCCCGCGTCCCCGAGAACGAGGCCCAGCCCACGCGGTAGCCGCAGGCACGGTAGACCTTGGACAGTCCCGACAACGTCCCGCAGAGCGTGTCGTGGACCAGCGTGGCCATCGGCACGAACCGGGCATCGTCGTAGGTCATGCCGTCGTAGATCTCGTCGGCGAACACGACCAGCCGATGCCGCTCGGCGATCTGCGCGATGGCCGCGAGCGTCTCGCGGGAATACACCGCGCCTGTCGGATTGTTCGGATTGATCACCACGATGGCGCGCGTACGCCGCGTGACCAGCCGCTCGATCTCGCCCGGGTCCGGCTCGAAGCCGCGTTCCGGACGGCAGGGGTAATGGACGGCCTTGCCGCCGTTGAGCGTGACGGCGGCGGTCCACAGCGGGTAGTCCGGGCTCGGGACCAGGACCTCGTCGTCACCCTCGAGCAGGGCACGCAGCACCAGGTCGATCAGCTCGCTGACGCCGTTGCCGATGAACACGTCTTCCGCCGTGACGTCCCGCACGCCACGGTCCTGCTGCTGCATGACGACGGCCTCGCGGGCCGGGAAGATGCCCTTCTGGTGGCAGTACCCTTCGGCGGCCGGCATGTTCTCGATCATCGCAAGCCGCATCGTCTCCGGCGTCCGGAAGCCGAAGGCGCCCGGATTGCCGATATTGAGGGAAATGACCTCGTAGCCCAGGCGCTCCATCTCGTGCGCCCGGCGCGCCAGCCGGCCACGGATCTCGTAGCGAACGTTGGCGAGGCTCGAACTGGCGGGAATCTGCGTCTTCGGCATGCGTCGGGTCCGATGGAAGGGCTTTCGAAGCATAGCGCAACCGCGCCGGCGGGTTCATCCCCGGCGGGCGACGTCGAACCATTGAACGAAACGAGGCGCCTACAGCCCGAGGAACAGGATCGCGGCTGCGCAGGCGGACAGCGTCGCCCCGGCGATCGCGTGCGACCACTTCTCCATCCCATGGGCCCGCGCGCCGAGCGCGTCGAGCCCGCGCCGGACGCCGAACACCGCCAGCAGCATGGTGGCAATCGTCGCCAGGCCGAAAGTGACGCAGACCGCCGCGACCGCCAGCCAGTGGGCCTGCGCCGCCGGATACATGAGCACCGGGATCAGCGGCTCGCACGGCCCGAAGACGAAGATGATGAACAGGGTCCACGGCGTCGCCAGCGCGGCAGCGCGACCGGCCTCCTTCGCAACGGGCGCGAAGGTCACCGCATCGGCGACCGGCAGGGTCGCCACGTGCGGATGAACGTGCGGCGCCAGCCGATGGTCATGGTCGTGGCTGTGGCGCGTCCCGTCTGCGTGGACGTGCAGGTGCGAGTGCGTCTCGCCCCGCAGGGCCCGCTTGACCCCCCACACCAGGTAGGCGAGCCCGAAACCGAACAGCAGCCAGGCCGCGATGTCGCCCCGCCAGGCCTCGACGTGAACCAGCCGCTCGACGGCGGTCCCCGCCGCGATGCCGATCGCGCCGATCAGGATGGAACCCAGGACGTGGCCGACGCCGCAGGAGGCAGTGATCGCCGCGGTCCGGGCATCGGTCCACGCCCGGGCCTTCGACAGCGCGACGAACGGCAGGTAGTGGTCCGGGCCGAGCAGCGTGTGAACCACGCCGATCGAGGCGGCGGTCAGCAGCAGCAGTGCAAGATCAGGCGCCATGGCTCCCGTTCACGAAAGTCCCTTGCATACCTGGTGTGTAGATTGTGGGAGGGCCCGCCCCCGGCGCATTCGCGTAAACCCTGATGAGGCCGCCAGGTGGCGCCAGGCGGGCCATCGTGCCTGTCTTCCGGCCTCCCGGTCAGTCCTCGCGGCGCGGCACCCCGCCGGGCCACTCACGCCAGCGGTGACAGGCGACCTGGTGCCCGGGCCGCGCCTCGTCGAGCGCTGGCCGGGCGCGGCGGCAAAGGTCATTGGCCCAGGCACAACGCGTGCTGAAGACGCAACCCTGCGGAGGGGCCAGGGGCGACGGGAGCTCCCCGGCGAGCGGCACCCGGGCTGGCCGGCCCGGCTCGGGCGACGGAACGGCATCGAGCAGGGCCCGCGTGTAAGGGTGTAGCGGGCGTCCGTAGATGTCGTCGCGCCCGCCCTGCTCCATCGGCCGGCCGAGGTACATCACGAGCACCCTCGTGCTGAGGTGGCGCACCACGGCGAGGTTGTGGCTGATGAACACGAGGGCCAACCCGAGCTCGCCCTGCAGGCCGGCCAGCAGGTTGACGACCTGTCCCTGGACCGAGACATCGAGCGCGCTGACGGGTTCGTCGCAGACGATGATGGAGGGCTTCAGGATGATCGCCCGCGCGATGCCGACGCGCTGGCACTGCCCGCCGCTGAATTCGTGCGGGTATCGGTCGGCGTGCGCGGGCGCCAGCCCCACCTGCGACAGCACGCCGGCGACGCGGGCACGCCGCTCGTTACGGCTCATGCGGGGCTCGAAGATCTCGAGCGGCTCTGCCACGGACTGCCCCACGGTCATGCGCGGGTCCAGGCTGCCCTGCGGGTCCTGGAAGACCATTTGTGCGTGGCGTCGCAGGTCACGGAGACGCGCGTCCGACTGCCGGTCCAGCCGGTGGCCGTCGACCGACACGGTGCCCGCCGCCAGGGGGACGAGACCGAGCAGGGCCCGTCCCAGCGTGCTCTTGCCGCAGCCCGACTCGCCGACGACGCCCAGGGTCTCGCCACGCCCCAGCGTGAATCCAACGCCTTCGACGGCGGTCAGCAGGCGCTGCCGGGGCCAGGTCCCGCCGCCAACACGGAAGCGGACGCCGACATTCGCGGCCTGCAGGACCGCGTTCACGCCGGCGCTCCCGCCAGCGGACGGTGGCACGCGACGCGGCCGTGCGCCGCTGCGGCCAGCGCCGGGACCACGTTCCGGCAGCGGTCGTGCACTCGGTCGCAGCGTGGCGCGAAGGCGCAGCCTCGCGGGCGTTCGCCCGGCGCCGGCGGGGTGCCCGGGATCGTTCGCATCGGGACCCCGGTCGGGTCGTCGAGCCGTGGCAGCGCCGCGAGCAGGCCTGAGGTGTAAGGATGCGCCGGGCGACTGAGGACTCCGGTCGTCGCGCCTTCCTCCACGATCCTGCCCGAGTACATGACCGCCACCCGCTCGGCGAGGCCGGCCACGACACCGAGGTCATGGGTCACCACGACGAGCGCCATGCCGAGTTCCCGCCGGAGTTCCCGGAACAGCGCGATGACTTGCGCCTGCACGGTCACGTCGAGCGCCGTGGTCGGCTCGTCGGCAATCAACAGCCGTGGCCGGGGCATCAGGGCTGCAGCGATCGCGGCCCGCTGTCGGGTGCCGCCCGACAGTTCATGCGGATACTGCCGCAGCCTCGCCGCGGCGTCCGGCACCTGCACGCGCTCCAGCATGCGCCGGGCCTCCGCCCGGGCGGTCGCGTCGTCCACGTCGTGGTGACACCGCAGCGCCTCCGACAGCTGGTCGCCGATGCGCAGGTGCGGTGTCAGGCTTCCCGGCGCGTCCTGGAAGACATAGCCGATGCCGGCGCCCCTCAGCCGGCCCAGTTCCCGCTCCGGCAGGCCGAGGACGGACCGGCCGTCGAAGCGAACCTCGCCCCGGGCGCGACCATTGGCCGCGAGCAGGCCGAGGCAGGCGAGCAATGCCTGGCTCTTGCCGGAGCCCGACTCGCCGACGAGGGCGAGGCATTCTCCTTCCGCGACCTCGAGGTCGATGCCGGCCACTGCGTCCACCTCGCCTGCCGGGGTGGCGAAGGACACGGCCAGGTCGCGAACCTCGAACAACGCCATCAACGCTCCCTCGGGTCCAGCGCGTCGCGCAGGCCGTCGCCCAGGAAGTTGAAGCACAGCACGATGATGACCAGGCACCCGGCCGGCGCGAGCAGGATCCACGGCGCGATCTCCATCTCGGCCGCGCCGTCCGCGATCAGGTTGCCGAGACTGGCCAGCGGCTCCTGGATGCCGATCCCGAGGAAGCTGAGGAAGCTCTCGACCAGGATCATCTGGGGAATCATCAGCGTCGCATAGACCACGACCGTGCCGGCCAGGTTCGGGACCAGGTGCCTGAAGACGACGCGTGCTGGCCCGGCGCCGGCCGCCACGGCGGCCTCGACGAACTCGCGCCGCATCAGTCCGATGGCCTGGCCACGCACGACGCGCGCCATCGTGAGCCAGCCGACCGCTCCGATGGCGAGGAACAGCAGCAGCGGGCTGCGGTCGAAGACGACGGTCAGGACGATCACGAAGAAGATGCCCGGCAACGCGTAGAGCACGTCCACGAAACGCATCATGAGCGCATCCGTGCGCCCCCCGGCGTACCCGGCGACCGCGCCCCAGGTCACGCCGATGAGAAGACTGACGAGCGTCGCAAAGAGCGCGATGACCAGCGAGATCCGCGCGCCATGCAGCGTGCGCACGAACAGGTCGCGCCCGAGCCGGTCGGTACCGAGCCAGTGGCCGGACACCCAGTCCGGCGGGACGCCCATCATCGCCCAGTCGAGCTCGTCGGGTGCGTAGCGGCTGAGCGACGGCCCGGCCAGCGCGAGGACGCACAACGCCGTGAGCGTCACGAGGCTCGCGACCGCGGCGCGACTCGCGAGCAGCCGGCGAAGCGCGTCGCTCCAGACCCCGCGGCGCGCGCTCACCGCGAGTTCCCCGGGCGCACGCGCGGGTCGAGGCAGGCGTAGGTAACGTCCACCACGAGGTTCAGGACGATCATGAACGCGCCGTAGACGATCACCACGCCCATCACCAGGGTGTAGTCGCGGTTGAGTGCAGCCTGGACCAGGTAGCGTCCCATCCCCGGCAGCCCGAAGAGGGTCTCGACGACGAGCGATCCGGTCAGTACCGCGGCTGCCGCCGGACCGAGGTAGCTCACGACCGGCGTAAGCGCCGCGGGCAGCGCGTGGCGCCAGACCAGGCGCAGCCGCGGCACGCCGCGTGCCCGCGCGGCGCGGACGAATGGGGAGCGCAGGACGTCGAGCATGCTGCCGCGCGTCAGGCGCGCGACGTAGGCCACGATCGGCAGCGCGAGGGTCAGTGTCGGCAGGACCACGTCGCGCCACTGGCCGGGCGCCCACCCTGCCACCGGGAGCCAGCCGAGATGGATGCCGAAGACGAGGGCCGCCAGCGGCGCAACCACGAAGACCGGCACCGCGATGCCGAGCACGGCGACCGCCATGACGGCGTGATCGGTCGGGCGGTTGTGGCGCATCGCAGCCAGCACGCCCAGCGGAACGCCGGCCAGGACGGCCACGATCATGGCCAGCGCCCCGAGCCCGAGGCTCACCGGAAGTCCCGCCGCGATCAGTTCGGTGACCGTGAAGTCCTTGAACTTGAACGACGGGCCGAAGTCGCCACGCAACAGGCCGCCGACGTAGCGTCCGAGCTGCACGTGCAGCGGCTGGTCGAGTCCGTAGGCCCGTTCGAGGTTGGCCTTGATCTCTGGCGGCAGTGCCTGCTCCTCGTCGAACGGACCGCCGGGAGCCAGGCGCATCAGCAGGAACGAGAGGACCACGATCAGCGCCAGTGTTGGAACGGCGCCCAGCAACCTCTTGAGGACGTAGGTGATCACCGTTGCGGCGGACCGTCGCCGGTCGGCTGGCGCTTCATCCTGGCACCCGTTTCATGCCGCACGGTGTCGCGGGGTGTCCCAACAGGATGATCGCGCCCACGCGAGCCCCTCATGCCAAAAAAAAGCGGCCTCAGTCGAAGCCGCTTTCGCCATGCATTCGCGCGCGTCGAGCGTCTTGCGAATGCTCCCCTCGTGCCCCGCGTTGTCGTGTCGTTTTCGGCGGGGCGGTTCCCTCGCTCGAAGCCTCGGTGCGCCTGAAACCTACTCCCGGCCGCAGCGCGTCGCAAGACCCTTCGCGGATCGCGGGCGAAAAATCAGCCAGGCGGTCGCGGACAGGCGCGCCGGGTGTATACAGGGCGGGCAGGAACTCCGCGGCCGGAGCGCTCCGGTGACGGTCAGAATGTCCGCCTGTTGGACAACGACTGGCTGATTACCTACACTTGGCCTGCCGGTTTTCCCCAGCACGGCACCCCAGCACATGTCGGATTCCACACGACCCATCCGGGCCCTGATTCGCGGGCTCGACGCTCTCAAAGTCCTGAATCTCAGGGATGGCGCGACGGTATCCGAAGTCTCCACCGAGATTCGCCTGCCGCGGACCACGACCTATCGCGTGCTCGAGACCCTGTGCGAGGCCGGCTATGTCTTCCGCGACCCGGCCGACGACAGGTACCGGCTCACGCTCCTGGTGCGGGGGCTGTCGGACGGCTTCGATGACGAGGCCTGGGTCAGCCAGATCGCCCGGCCGGTCCTGCACGAACTCGGTCGAGAGGTCGTGTGGCCGGTTGCGATCGCGACCCTCTCCGGCACCACGATGATGCTGCGGGAGACCACCGACCACCGCAGCCCGCTGGCGATCGAGCGGTATGCCGCAGGATCCCGCGTCCCGCTGCTGACCAGCGCCGCTGGCCGGGCGTACCTCGCCTGGTGCCCGACACCGGAACGCGAGACGCTCGTCGACATCCTGTCCCGGTCCGCGCGCGACGAGGACAGGCTCGCGCGCAACCCGGGCGAGCTCGCCAGGATCCTCGCCGAGGTGCGCGCGCAGGGTTACGCGTCGGCCGTCCGTGCGCGGCGCGTGTCCGACGAGGTCAGCCTCGCCGCGCCGGTCACGGTGGACGATCGCCTGCTCGCCTGCCTGACGGTGCGTTTTTCCGCCGGCGCCGTGCCCATGAAGGCCGCCCTCGACCGGCTGCTGCCGCGGCTGTTTGCCGCGGCCGAGCGCATCGGTGGCGAGTTTGCCGCGCAGCAGCGGGCGGGCAGTCGCGGCAGGCCACGGTGACGGCCGGCCCGCCGGTCCGCTGACCTGATGACCAACCAGTTGGAAGTGCCTGAGGAGTGAGTTCGATGCGCAAGATCATGGTCTGCGTCAAGCGGGTGATCGACTACAACGTGCGCGTCCGCGTCAAGCCGGACGGGACGGGCGTGGTCACCGATGGGGTGAAGATGAGTATCAACCCGTTCGACGAGATCGCGCTGGAGGAAGCGCTCCGCATCAAGGAGCGCGGCGAGGCCGCCGAGGTGGTGGCGGTGAGCCTCGGCCCGGACGACGCGCAGCAGCAACTGCGGACTGCCCTCGCCATGGGCGCCGACCGGGCCATCCTGGTGAAGCAGGACGGCATCGTGGATCCGCTGGTGGCGGCGCAGGCGTTCCTGGCGCTGGCGCAGAAAGAGTCCATCGACCTGGTCCTGCTGGGCAAGCAGGCCATCGACGACGATGCGGCCCAGACAGGTCCCATGCTGGCCGCGCTCTGGGACCGCCCGCAGGCGACGGCCGCCTCGAAGCTCGAGGTCCGTGGCGACACGCTGGTCGTGACGCGCGAGGTCGACGCCGGACTAGAGGTGAACGAGATCGACCTGCCGGGCGTGGTGTCGGTCGACCTGCGGCTCAATGAGCCGCGCTACGTCAAGCTGCCGGACATCATGAAGGCCAAGAAGAAGCCGCTCGACGTCGTGGACCTCGCCTCGCTTGGCGTCGCCGCGGAGGAGCACGTCAGGATCGTGCAGTGGCAGCCGCCGGCCCAGAGGCAGAAAGGCGTCATGGTGAAGGACGCGGCCGAGCTCGTCGGCGCGCTGAAGCAGAAAGGGCTCGTGTGATGAACAAGGTACTCATCGTCGCTGAACATGCCGGCGGCAGGCTCAATCCGTCGACGCCGAAGTGCGTGACCTGCGCCCGCGGCATCCCTGATGCCGAGATCACCGTGCTGGTGCTGGCCGACGACGGCGCCGCCATCGCCGGGGAGGCCGCCCGGATCCAGGGCGTGGCGCGCGTGATCCGGGTGGACGACCCGGCCAATGCGCATCCGCTGGCCGCCGTGCTCGCCCCCCAGGTCGCCGCGCTGGCGGCGGGCTCGAGCCACGTGTTCGGCCCGTCGACGACGTTCGGGCGCGACCTCATGCCGCGGGTCGCGGCGCTGCTCAAGGCCCCGCAACTGTCGGAGGTGATGCAGGTCGAGGCGGTGAACCGCTTCCGCCGCCCGGTCTACGCCGGCAATGCGCTGGTGACGGTGGAGCTGCCGGTGGGCCGCCAGGTCGTCTGTACGGTCCGTGTCGCCTCGTTCGAGGCCGCCGGCACCGCCGCCTCGCCGGCACCGGTCGAGTCGGCCGCGCCGGGCGCCGTGCTGCCGCGCCACACGCGCTTCGTGTCGGTGTCTGCACCTTCCGGCGACCGCCCGGACCTGCAGACCGCTGCGCGCGTCGTCTCCGGAGGGCGTGCGCTCGGCAGCGCCGAGAAGTTCGGGATGATCTACCGCCTGGCCGACAAGCTCGGCGCCGCGGTGGGCGCCTCCCGCGCGGCGGTCGACGCCGGCTATGCCCCGAACGAACTGCAGGTCGGCCAGACCGGCAAGATCATCGCGCCGGGCCTGTACATCGCCGTCGGCATTTCCGGCGCCATCCAGCACGTGACCGGCATCAAGGACGCGCAGACGATCGTCGCCATCAACAAGGACCCGGAGGCGCCGATCTTCGAGATCGCGGACTACGGCCTGGTCGGCGACCTGTTCTCCATCCTGCCGGAGCTCGAGTCCTTGCTCTGACCGGCCTGCCGCCATGCGACCGGCTTCGGGCCCCGGCGCCTCGCGGCACCGGGGCCCTTCGTTCTGGGCCCGGTTGCGACAGGATCCTGCGTCGACCCCCGTTTCATCAAGACATCAAGTGAAGAACAACTCGCAAGCTCTTGACTTTAAATCAATAGACTTGCGCACACAGGCGCGAGCAAGGGGCTAGCGCGCGGCGCCCGCCAACAGGACCAGTGCCAGCGCGAGAAGTACGGTCCACGTGCCGGCAGTGCCCCAGAAGCGCCCGAATGACCGCCCCGAGGTACCGCTGAGGCCGTAGGCATGCAGGCCGCGGCTGACGAGCAACAGGATCCCGCAGGCGTGGACGATGACGCCGCGGGCACCGTTGATCTCGGCCAGCAGCAGCAGCAGCAGGGCCAGTGGCACGTACTCGACGAAGTTCGCATGCACGCGCACCGCCCGCTCCATGCCGGGCTCGGTACCGACGCCGAGGCTGGTGCGGTACTTCCGGCGAGCGCGGACGACGAGGGCCGCAAGCCCCAGCAACAGCAGGCCGCACAGTGCCGCGTAGATCGCCGTAATCGGTGCCGACACGTCCCCTCCTCCAATCGTCGTCACTGGGTGTCCTTGAAGCGCAGCCGCTCAGAGCTGGCTGAGAACATACTCGGCGCTCGACACCTTGAACTCACCTGGCGCCTCGACATGGACGGCCTTCACGACACCGTCCTGGGTGATCATGGCGAAGCGCTTTCCCCGTTGGCCCATGCCGAAGCCCGTAGCGTCCAGTTCCATGCCGAGCGCGCGGGTGAACTCGCCGTTGCCGTCGGCGGCCATGACGATCCGGTCACCGACGTTGGCAGACTTGCCCCAGGCGCTCATGACGAACACGTCGTTGACTGCGATGCAGACGATCCGGTCCACGCCCCTGGCGGTGAGCGCCGCCGCCTGTTCCACGAATCCGGGCAGGTGTCGCGCGCTGCAGGTCGGCGTGAACGCGCCCGGGACGGAGAACGTGACGACCTTGCCGGACCCGAAGAGCTCCGCGGTGGTCACGTTCGAAGGGCCGTCGGCCGTCATGACCTTCAGGGTCGCCGACGGGACCTTGTCGCCTGCCTTGATGCTCATGCAAGACTCCTTGGTGATGGGTTGGAGGGCCGTCGCGCAGCGAGGACCCGGGGTCAGCGCTTGAGCGCCCCGCGGGCGGCGTGAATGTGTGACGACATCACCGACGCCGCCCAGTCGGGATCGCGGGATTCGAGCGCGCTGCAGAGTTCCAGGTGATGCTGCGCACTTCGCGTCAGGTCGTCCGGCGTGTACATGTGGAAGGTCTTCATGACCAGCGGCGCCTCGATCAACGACGACAGCGCGCGTCGCAGGCGCGGGCTCGCCGCGGCTTCCTGCAGCGCGTGATGAAACCTGTTGTTGATTTCGCTGATGCGGTCAAGGTACCCGTCCCTGCGTTCGACGCACTCGCGATACTGCGCCTCCGCCAGTTCCTTCAGGGCCGCGAGTTGCTGGTCGCTCGCGTTCAGCGCCGCGCGACGCGCGCCATAGGCCTCCAGCATGGCCCGCAGTTCGAAGACTTCATCCGAGTCGGCCTCGGTCCAGACGGTCACGACGGCGCCGAAATTGGGCGTGAAGTCCACCAGTCCCTCGGACTGCAGGCGTCGCAGCGCCTCGCGCACCGGGGTGCGGCTCACGCCTGAGTGGGCGGCCACTTCCTGCTCGGTGATCCTAGCGCCGCCCGGGTAGCTGCCTGAGATGATGGCGTCCTTGACGGTCCTGTAGGCCTTGTCCACGGCGCGCATCGAGTGCCCCCTGTCCGTGCCTGTCCTGCGGCGCTGGCCTGACTGTATACAACGAGCGCAGCACTTCGCCACCCGCCTGCGGCGAATCCGCCCGGCAGCGTTGCCACGGCCGGACGCAAGGCTGTCCGTGCCGGCCGCTCAGGCGGCACTGCGCCCCTTGGGTGCGCCGGTCGCCGCGCGGGCCACCTTGTCCGCCCTCGCCTTCGCCCAGGTGGTGAACTGCGGGGTGGCCGGGGGCTCGAGTCCGGTCTCCGCCTTGCAGCGGCCCTTCAGCTCTTCGACCGAATCGAATCCGCGATCGAACAGCTTGACCGCGCCGCGTGCCGCGGCCATGTCGGCCCTGAGGGCCTTCGTCGCGGCCGCGTCCACCCTGCCATTCCTGATCACCACGCCGTAGCGGCGCGCGCCGTCCGCGGTCACGAGGCCTGCCTGGACGTCGAACAGCACCTGCTGCGGCGCGCGTTCCAGCGGGTCGCCACAGCCGCCACCGCCCCAGGTGTCGGCGATCAGCATGTCGCCGGGTTCCACCTTCACGTGGTCGACCTTGGACGGCAGCAGTTCGCGCGAGCCGTCACCACGTACCAGCGTCTTCGTGCTGCGTGCGCCCGGAAGTCCCCCATTGACGCCCCAGGGGTAGGTGAGCCAGCGATCGTCGTGGATCGAGATCTCGCCGTGCTCGAGGAAGCGGTAGCCGATCCTGAGTCCGTTTCCGCCCCGGAACTTGCCGGGACCGCCCGAGTCGGGAATGGTCTCGTAGATCTCGATCCTGAGGGGGAAGTAGCTCTCGAGGAACTCGTTGGGCACGTTGGTGAACGACGGCCACAGCGAGTGTCCATCCGGACCGTCGCCGAACGGCTTGCCCGGGATCCCGCCGAAGGAAATCTGGTACAGCTGGTACCACTCGCCGTCCTTGTTGTACCCGGAGTACATGAAGTGCGGGCTGTCCGAGAAGCCGGCCGCGCACATGAAGGCCGGGTTTCCCTGGCCGAGCAGCCCGCCGAGGACGTCGAAGATGCGGCCGAGGGCGTGCGTGCGGCAGGACAGCGCCGCCGGCTTGAGCGGCTTGAGCAGCGTTCCGGGCGGGATGCGCACTTCCATCAGGTCGTAGAACCCGTCGTTGAAGAGGATCTGCGGGTCGAACACCATGATCATGTAGACGCCCGCGAACATCTTGAACATCTCTTCGTTCAGCAGGAAGTTGATCGAGGAGATCGACTGCGGATCGGTGCCGGTGAAGTCGAAGATGCACTTGTCACCTTCGCGCCACATGGAGCAGGCGATCTTGTACGGGCCCATACCCATGCCGTCGTCGCAGACGTAGTCTTCGAAGTACTGCCTCGACTCCGGGACCGTGCGGCGGATCAGCTCGCGCATCGCCCTCTTGTTGCGCTCGAGCATGGCGTTCATCGCGGAGTAGAACACGTCGTCGCCGAAGCGCTCGGCGATCTCGATGCAGCGGATGCCGGCGGTCCGCAGCGCCGCGACGATCGCATTGAAGTCCGAGAAGTTCCAGGTCGGCAGGCGGCAGTTGTGCAGCACGACCTTGAGCAGGTCCTCCTGCAGCTGGCCCGCCTTGACGATCTTGACGGGAGGCACCACCACGCCTTCCTCGTAGATGGTGCGCGCGTCCGTCGGCAGTGACCCGGGCACCTTGCCGCCGACGTCGGTCATGTGACCGAACATCGCCGACCAGGCGACGATCCGGCCCTGCTTGTAGATGGGCATCAGCATCAGCCAGTCGTTGGCGTGGCTGATGGCGCCGTTCACCGAATAGGGGTCGTTGGTGAGGAAGATGTCGCCCTCCTCGACCGTCCCCTCGTAACCCTGCATGAAGCCCCAGATGAACGAGCCGAACTGGCCCACGACCATCTTCCCGTCCGGGTTGGCGATCATCGGGAACTCGTCGTGCTGCTCGCGGATGCCGGGCGACATCGCCGTGCGGAACAGCACCGTGTCCATCTCGAAGCGCGCGTTGCGGAGCGCGCTCTCGATGATGTCGATGGTGACGGTATCGACCTTCACCTTCCTGAAGGACTTCTTGCTGCGCTGAATGATCTTGGCGGGCATTCTTGCTTACTCCGTTGCAGTACCCGGGCCCACGAGCCCTTACTTCCGGCGCCCCGGCCTGGCCTTCGAGGCCGGTTTCGCGGCCGCCTTGCGCTTCGGCGCTGGCCTGCGGCGGCCGGCCGCCGCCTTGTGCCCGTCCGGGTAGATCAGGATGTTGCCCAGCCTGTCCACCAGCCCGGTGTGCCTGGGCAGGATGACCGTGGTCGAGTCCATCTCCAGGACGATCGCCGGTCCCCGGATCCGGTTGCCCGCCTTCAGGCGGCCCCGGGCATAGACCACGGCGTTGACGTCCTTCCCGTCCATGTACGATCTCTGCTTGCCGACCGCCGCCGCCTTCGGGTCCGGGCCGCCGCGTTCGATCTGCAGCGAGTTCAGGCGGATTCCCTTGCCCTGCACCACCGCGCGGAGCGCGACGAACTCGTGCTCGAGCGGCAGCGCGAAAGTGAACAGGCGACGGTGCTCGTCGTCAAACGGCTCGGAGATCGCCTGCAGGCCCCTCTTCCTCAGGTCGTCGATCCTGACGTCCACGGTCAGCCGCAGGCCCTGGCCGTGGTAGCGGACGTCGACCTGGTAGCTGCGCTGCATCTCGGCCCGCGGCACCTTCTCGCGCTCGAGCGCCTTCGCGGCGGTGTTCGACAGCCTGGTGAGGATCTTCTCGATCTCGCCGGCGTCGGTGTCGGAGAACTTGCGGATGAAGGTCCGCGCGGCCTCGTCGCGGACCGCCGTGGTCGCGTCGCCCAGCGCGCAGAGCACGCCCGGCCCGGGCGGGATGATCGACGGCCAGGAGCCGAGCAGGCGGGACAGCGCGTTGGCGTGCAACGGACCGGCGCCTCCGAAGGCGATCAGCGCGTATTCGCGCGGGTCGTGGCCCTGTTCGACGGACACCAGCCGTAGCGCGCCGACCATGTTCTCGTTGACGATGTCGTAGATGCCGAGCGCCGCGTCCTTGCTGGACTTGCCGAGCGCGCCGGCGATCTTCCGGACGGCCTGCTCGGCCAGGTCACGCCGCAGCTCCATGTCGCCGCCGAGCCGCTGCATCTCGGGCAGGTAGCCGAGGACGACGTTGGCGTCCGTGACCGTCGGCTCCGCGCCGCCGCGACCGTATGCGGCCGGGCCCGGGTCGGCGCCGGCTGACTGCGGCCCGACGCGCAGCGCCCTGGTCAGTTCCGGCACGTGGGCGATCGAGCCGCCGCCTGCGCCGACCGTGCGGATGTCGACCGAGGACGCGCGGACCGTGACGTCGCCGACGGTCGTCTCCCGCCGGAGTTTGGGCTCGCCGTTGTTGATGAGCGCGACGTCCGTCGAGGTGCCGCCGACGTCCACCGTGAGGAGGTTCGGGAAGCCTGCCTGCAGGGCGACCCACAACGCGCCGGTGACGCCGCCGGCGGGTCCCGACATCAACAGGTTGACGGGATATTCCTCCGCGGAGCTGGCCGAGGAAAGGCCACCGTCCGAGCGCAGGATGTGGAGCTTGACCGCCCCCGCCTTGGACGCAAGCTTGGTCTGCAGGTTGTGCACGTAGCGTTGCACCACCGGCCTGACGTAGGAATTGGCGACGGTCGTCACCGCACGCTCGTACTCCTGCATTTCCGGCACCACCTCGGAGGACAGGGAGACCGGGATGTCGGGCATCACCTCCGCGGCGATCTGCTTGATCCGCTTTTCATGCGAGTCGTTGGCGAAGGCATTGATCAGCGAGACGGTGAGCGCCTGGATCTTCTCGCCCTTGAGCCGGCGCAGCGACTCGCGCAGCGCCGCCTCGTCGAGCGGCCTCACGATGTCGCCGCGCGAACCCACGCGCTCGTCGGCCTCGATGGTGAGCGCCAGGGGCGCCATGGGCAGCGACTTGTTGTAGATCACCCAGCCGCCGAGGCCACCGGGGACGAAGGACCGCGCGATCTGCAGCACCTGGCGGTAGCCCCGGGTCGTCACCAGCCCGACGCGCGCGCCCGAACTGGTCAGCACCGTATTCGTGGCCACCGTGGTTCCGTGCATGACGTGGCTGATCAGCTTCGGGTCGATGCCCGCCAGCTTGCACACGCGCGCCAGCCCCTTGAGTACGCCGATGGACTGGTCCTTCGGGGTGCTGGGCACCTTCGCGGACCAGGTCTGGCCGCTCCGTTCGTCCACCAGCAGCAGGTCGGTGAAAGTTCCGCCCACGTCCACGCCAAGTCGGTATGTCATGCGTTCACCTGCGTCTTGCTGTGCTGTGGTTCCGCGGCCGGCCCGGCTAGCCCCGGTCCGCGGCAAGGGAATTCATCGCGCCGTCGCCGCATTCCCGGAAAGTCGGCCGGAGCAGGGTGTCTCCCGCCTGGGTTCGTAATTTGTCTCCGCCCCGGCACGGCGTCACGACACACGCGCCGGGAATCCGCCCGCCTTCACCAGCATGCCCGGCACCGTCCGGCCGATCCGGTCCTGCAGCCAGCGGCCGGTGGCGATGGTCGCATCGAGGTCGATGCCCGTCGTCACGCCCATGCGCTGCAACATGTAGAGCAGGTCCTCGGTCGGGATGTTGCCGGTCGCCGCCGGGGCGAAGGGACAACCGCCAATGCCACCCACGCTTGCATCGAGCACGGACGCCCCGGCCTCCACGGCAGCGTAGGCATTGGCGAGGCCGGTATTGCGGGTGTTGTGGAAGTGGCAGCGCAGCGGCATGCCCGGCAGCACTACCTTGAGCTGGTTCATGAGCTCCGTCACCTGGCTCGGGACGCCGACGCCGATGGTGTCCGCGATGGCGATCTCAAACGGCTGGCCCTGGGCCACCTGGCAGGCCACGTCGACCACGCGCCCGACCGGCATCTCGCCCTCGAAGGGACAGCCAAAGGCCGCCGACACCGTCACCTGCGGGCGGAGGCCCGCCGCGTGCGCCGCCGCGGCGATGTCGAGCCAGGCCGCGATCGACCCGGCAGTCGTCACGCCCTGGTTGCGCTGGTTGAAGGTGTCGCTGGCGACGACCGCCATGCCGATCTCGGTGCACCCCGCTGCCGCCGCGCGGTCGAATCCGCGCCGGTTGAGCACGAGGCCGATGTACGAGACGCCTTCGCGGCGCGGCAGCGCCTTCAGCACCGCCTCGGCGTCGGCCATCTGTGGCACGCGCTTGGGATTGACGAAACTGGCGACCTCGACGCGACGCGTTCCCGCGGCGATGACGCGCTCGATGAACTCGACTTTCGCTTCGGTCGAAAAGACGCTGGGCTCGTTCTGCAGCCCGTCGCGTGGACCGACTTCGACGATCTCGACCTGCCGTGCAGCCACGATGCCCCCTCTTGGCACGCCGGTGGATTGCAGACTTGATTGTATACACGAAGGGCCCCATGCCCAAGCCCGTTACGGCTCCTTGACGCGTTTTCGACGCGATTGTATACACGATCCCGGATCCATCCGACCTTGAACGCCCCGGACCAAGGACCCCTCATGGCCGACCCACGCTTCAAGAACGGCCCGTTATCCGACCTGCGCGTGATCGAAATGGGTACGCTCCTCGCCGGGCCCTTCTGCGGCCAGATCCTCGGCGACATGGGTGCGGAGGTGATCAAGGTCGAGCCGCCCAATCAGGGTGATCCCATGCGGGTCTGGGGCCGGCAGAAGCAGGGCGATCCGTCGCTGTGGTGGCCGGTGGTGGCCCGCAACAAGAAGGCCGTCACGCTCGACCTCCGCCAGCCCGAGGGTCAGGAGGTGCTGCGTGAACTGGCCGGCAAGGCGGACTTCGTGCTCGAGAACTTCCGCCCCGGGACCCTGGAAAAGTGGGGGCTCGGCTGGAGCGAGTTGAACGCCATCAATCCCCGGCTCATCATGATCCGCGTGTCCGGGTTCGGGCAGACCGGGCCCTACGCGAGGCAGGCCGGCTTCGGCGCCATCGGCGAGGCCATGGGGGGGCTGCGGTACGTTGTCGGCGATCCGTCGACGCCGCCGTCGCGCATGGGCATCTCGATCGGCGACTCGCTGGCGGCGACCTTTGCCGCCATCGGCGCGCTGTCGGCCCTTCACTATCGCGAACAGACCGGGCGCGGCCAGGTCGTCGATTCGGCGATCTACGAGGCGGTGCTGAACATGATGGAGTCCCTGATCACGGAATACGACAAGACCGGCCACGTCCGGGAGCGGACCGGCGCAATCCTGCCCAACGTCGCGCCGTCGAACGTCTACCCCACACGCGACGGCATGGTCCTCATCGCCGCCAACCAGGACACGGTATTCGGCCGCCTCTGCGAGGCAATGGGCCGACCCGAGCTCCCGGCCAGCCCGCGATACGACAGCCACCAGGCCCGCGGCGCGCACCAGAAGGAACTCGACGAGCTGATCGGCGAGTGGACGCGCGGCCTGACGACGCGCCAGGTGCTCGACCTGATGGACCGCCACGGAGTGCCCTCAGGCCAGATCTATCGCGCGCCGGAGATGCTCGCGGACCCGCACTTCCACGCGCGCGATGCCATCGTGACCGTCGATCATCCGCACTTCGGCAAGCTGCGCATGCAGAACGTGGCGCCCAGGCTGTCGGAGACGCCCGGCACCGTCCGGGCCGCATCGCCCGAGCTCGGCCAGCACAACGACGAGGTCTACCTTGGCCTCCTCGGCATGGCGCGGGAGAGATACGAGCAGCTGAGGGCCAGGAAGGTCATCTAGCGGTGGAGTCACTGGAGCAGAACTACGCGCGCGGCGGTTTCAGCCAGCGGCTGCCGCCAGGACGCCGCCCGGCCCTGCTGGTGGTCGACTTCGTGCAGGCCTACTTGCTGGAACAATCGCCGCTCTATGGCGGCGCGGCATGCGCCGCCGCGCGGGACGGGGCCGTCACGCTGCTCACTGCGGCGCGCCGGGCCCGCGTCCCGGTCGTCCATACCAGGGTGGAGTACGAGCCGGGAGGCCGCGACGGCGGCATCTTCTTCCGCAAGGTCCCGGCGCTGGCCTGCTTCGAGCGCGGCCGCCACCCCGAGCTTGCGGCCTTCGCGCCGGGACTGGAACCTGCGCCAGGCGACATCGTCATCACCAAGCAATACGCCAGCGCGTTCTTCGGGACGGGGCTCGCGCCGGCCCTGACCGCGCTGGGCTGCGACACCGTCCTGATCGCCGGCGTCTCCACCAGCGGCTGTGTCCGCGCGACGGCCGTGGACGCCTGCCAGCACGGCTTCATCCCGCTGGTCGTGCGCGAGGCCGTCGGCGATCGCGCTTCAGCACCCCACGAGGCCAACCTGTTCGACCTGCAGGCCAAGTACGCCGAGGTCGTTTCCCTCGCAGAGGCCGTCGGGTACCTCGAAGGACAGGGTCACTGACGGGCTCCGCCCGCCGGGCCGCCGGGCAGCGCGATTCATGACGCAAGAGGGCCGGCATGCACGCGCACGCCGGCCCTCATGACGATCCTCGCTGCAGCCGGATCAGCCGCCGATCATGTCGTCCCAGAGGTTCGCCACGTTGGCGTTCTTCGGGTTGGCCTTGGCGGCGGCGGCGAAGGCGGCCTGGGCCTCCTTGGTCTTCTTCTGGTCGAAAAGCGCCACGCCGAGCAGCATCTGCACGTCGTCCTCGCGGGTCAGCTTGCCCTTCTGGATCGCCCGCTGCGCCGCCTCGACGCTCTTCGCCTTGTCGCCCATCGTGAAGAAGGTCGTCGCCAGCTTGGAGTCCGGGTTTCCGTTCCCGATCGCCTTGGCCTCGCGCTCCTGCTGGGCGATGTTCGTCTTCATCGCCTCGAGCTGCTGCTTCGCATCCGCGAGCAGGCGGTTGTTCCGGTCGTCCTTCGGTATGCCTCCGACCGACATGCCCTTCTCGATGGCCTTGAGCGCCTCGCCGGGGCTCGCCAGGTCAAGCGCCGCGTCGGCGAACTTCCCGTAGTGGTCCTTGGCCAGCACACCCTTGCGCTCGCCGAGTCGGAACAGGTTGATCATCGCGACGGAGTCGAGGCGCTCCTTCTCGTACTGGCTGACCAGCTGCTCGAAGACGCCGACCTTTGGCTGGACCAGCATGAGCTGGTGCAGGGTCTCGACTCGCTTCGGCTCGTTCTTGAGCTCGAAGTACGCTGCGTTGAGCGTCTCGAGCACCTGCACCTGCACCTTCACCGGCTTGCCGGCCTTGCGGACGGCGGGATAGGCCTTTTCCAGCGTCGCCGACGCGGCCGAATAGTTCTTGAGCAGGAACTGGGACTGTCCCAGCATGACCAGGTCATCGGCGGTCGGCGTGCCGCGCGCCCTGATCAGGCGCTCCGTCGCGTCCGCGCACCTGCGGTAGTCACGCTGGGTGAAGTAGGTCTTCGCGAGCGTGTCGAGCTTGGCGACCTGGTCGCTGCCCTTGACCCGGCCGGTGGCCAGCCGCTCCTCGATGGTGGCCGCGAGGAGGGCGTAATCCTTCGCGCCGCTGGCCGCCCAGATCATCAGCTCGTTGATGCCCTGTTCCTCCTGGGGTGACAGGGGCGCCTTGGCCTTCGCCTCCTTCAGCGCGCTGATGGCCTTGGCGAAATTTCCAGCCTTGCCGGCTTCCTGGGCCGCCTGCGCCTTGTCAGCCACTTCCTTGCGCCAGCCGCCGACGGCCTGCTGGGCCTCGGCCGGCAGTGGAAATGCGGTCACCAGCATCGTGGCCGCAGGAAGCGCCAGCGTCAGCGCCAGCAACGGGGCCTTCAGAATTCGGATGTGCACCTGTTCGTTCTCCTCGCGTCGTGGGGCCCCGGGGGCACCCGGGCGGCAAAACGGCCGCCTTTATACCAAAACTGCCACGGCCGCTGCCAATCAGCCGCCGCCGGCACCGCCCGCCTTGCGGTCCGCAAACGCAGACCAGAGTCCTGCGACCCGCCGGACATAGGGGTCGGTCGAGGCCGCCGCGGCCGCTGTGAAGGCCTGTTTCGCCTCGTCGAACCTGCCGAGCTCGACCAGCGCCGACCCCAGCAGCAGGTTGGCGTCGTCGACCCGCTTGACGCTGCCCTTGGACAGGCCGCGCCGCACCGACTCGACCGCCTTGTCCCATTCACCCAGGCTGTAGAAGCCCAGTCCGACCTTGACGTCGAGCTCGCCCTTCGGGTCCTTGGCGGCGGTCTGGGAGTCACGCGGCAGGTCCTTGCGGTCGCGCGCCACCGCCACCTTGGCCTCCTGCAGGATCTCCTGGTTGGACGCGGCCTTCGGAACGACGCCTGTCGTCATGCCCTTCTCCATCGCGCGCAGCGCCTCGCCCGGGCTGCCGACGACGAGGGCGTGGTCCGCGTACGCAAGGTGTTCGCCGACCGTCGTCAATCCCGTGTCACGGAGTGCCAGCCGGTAGGCATTCAACATCAGGACACGATCGTTCTTCGAGCCCTGCCCATAGATGGACAGGATCCGCGAGTAGTAGTCGGCCTTCGGATACCGCTTGGTCAGCTCCTCGAGGTTGCTCAGGCGGCCCTCGGCATCCTTCGTCTCGACGTAGGCGCGGTCCAGCAGCTGGTAATACAGTTCGTCCGCCTTCTCGCCGCGTTCCCCGGCCTTCGCGATCGCCTTGTTGAGCCACTCGATGCCCTGCACGTTGTCGTTCTGCTGCAGGTACAGCCGGCCGAGCGTCGCGAGGTCCTGGGGATCCGGGTCTGGCTTGGCGTCGATGAACGCCTTGTAGTGCAGCATCGTCTTGGCGTCGTCATCCTTCTTGCTGTAATACGCCGCCAGGTTCTGGTTGAACTGGACCTTCTGCTCCGGCGTCGCATAGCCACGCGCGAGCCAGACCTCCAGCGTCTTCATCAACCCGTCGGTGTCCCCGGTCGCCTGCTGCGCCACCAGCCTCCAGTTGAGAATCAGGCGCCAGTCGTCGTCGGTGAGGTCCGGCAGGGCCTCGAGTTCGGCCACGCCAGCCATGACCTCGGGCCATTTCTGATCGGTGACGGCCTGCTGGACCGGCCCCGCCTTCTTGCGGAACTCCTTGCTGAAGTTCGGCTGGTTCTCCTGGGCGACCGGTTCTTCCTTCTTCTTGGCCGCCTCGGCCGCCGGCGGGACCGCGGCCAGCGCGAGAACGGCGGCGAACCCGGCCACCATGACAGTCATCCTGCTGGAAAGAGACATGCGTTTACCTCTGCGAATCGGGCTCCGCCGACCGGACTCGCCGGGGAGCATTCATGAACCGCGATTTATACCCCAGTTCGTGCTTTCCTGTCTCTCCTGGCGCCCGTGATCTAATGACCGCCGGCCATCGATGCGGGTTCCGCTGCGGCGGCCCCGGGCCACGAAATTACGGGTGTTCAGCAGCCGTTCAGCAGCCGCACCGGGGGTTCTGGACCGCAAAAGAACGGGGCCCGCATAGCGGGCCCCGCGAGTCGGGATATTTGCGTCGGCCGCGCCTCAGCCGCCGCCCCCGGCGGGGGGCTCGGCGATGAATCCGACCTTCATCATGCCGCCACGCTGCAGCTGGTACAGCACGCCTGCCACGTATTCGTAGCGCACGCGCTTGTCCGCCCGGATGTGGATCTCCGGCTGCGGATCCTTCACCGCTTCCTGCAGCACGTAGTTCAGCAGCGTCTCCCTGTCGACCATGATCTCGTTCCAGTAGATCGTGCCATCGAAGTCGACCGACAGGTTGATGTTCTCCGGCTTCGTCACGGTCGGCTGGTTGACTTCCTTGGGCAGGTCGATCTTGACGCCGCTCGTGATCACCGGAATGGTGATGATGAAGATGATGAGCAGCACCAGCATGACGTCGACCATCGGAACGACGTTCGGCTCGACCATCGGTTCCTGGCTGTCACCGCCAACTGCAACGGCCATGGCTTACTTCCTCGCGGCAGTCGCCGCGGCAGGGCCCGGGCGTGCACCGGCGACCAGGGCCGCCTGCACGTCGTGAGAGAAGTAGGACACGCGCTCGATCAGCGACTTGTTGCCGCGGGTCAGGGCGTTGAAGCCGAGCACCGCCGGCACCGCCACCGCGAGGCCGATGGCCGTCATGATCAGCGCCTCGCCGATCGGTCCGGCGACCTTGTCGAGCGACGCCTGGCCGGCGATCGAGATGCTGATCAGCGCGT
This sequence comes from Pseudomonadota bacterium, assembly GCA_018261655.1. Lineage (GTDB taxonomy): Bacteria > Pseudomonadota > Gammaproteobacteria > Steroidobacterales > Steroidobacteraceae > SG8-30. The sequence goes on from JAGTSG010000002.1 coordinate 82,093, forward strand.
GGTAGATGCCCCACACGGTGCCGAACAGGCCGACGAACGGGGCCGTCGCGCCGACCGAGGCGAGGACCACCATGCCGCCCTGCAGGCTGGATTGCAGCATGTCGGCGCGCTTCTGCACGCTGGTCGCGACGAAGTCGGCCAGCTCGATGTTGCTGGTCACGTCCTGCGCGGCCTTGCGGTGGTGCTCGAGGGCCTTGATGCCGTCCTCGGCGATGTCGCGGAACGGATTCACCTTGCCCTTGAGCTTGCCCAGGCCCTCCTGGAGCGAACCGGAGTTCCAGAAGTTCTTTTCAGCCTCTACGGCGACCTTGCGCAGGCTGCGCTGGTCGAGCCACTTGTTGATCATGACCCACCACGACCACAGCGACATGACCCCCAGGATCACGAACACGCCCTTGCCGACATAATCACTCTGTTCCCAGAGTGCCTGTATGCCATACGGGTTTTCAGTTGCCATTCTTCGATTCCTCTAACAGAAGCAAACATCCCGAACAGACGCACTGTGTGGCGCGGACTGCCCGACCTGGAACAAATTCAGACTGCCGACAAATCAGGACTCAAGCTTGAACGTGATGGGCAAGGTCGCCTGGGCCTCGATGGGCTGCCCGTCGCGCTTGCCTGGATTGAAAGTGAGCTTGCGCAGCACGCACTCGGCCGCGCCGTCGAGTCGCTCGAAACCGCTGCTCTGCGCTACCTGCAGCGAAGACATCTTGCCGTCGACGCCGATGGTCACGACCACGGTGACCCTGCCCTCCTCGTTGAGGCGGCGAGAGGCCGACGGGTAGCAGGAATTCAGGGCGCTGGCCAGCGACCGCGGGCTGCTCTTCATGCTGGGCGGGGTGATCTGCACCGTGCGCGCCGCGGGCGCGGCGACCTTCGGCGCGGCCGTCGGCTTGTCCGACACCTGGGCCGTGATGGCGGTCGTCGGTCCGGTGAAGGCCGGCAGGTCGATCAGCGGCGGCGGCACGACCGGCGGCGGCAGGTCCGTCGGCGGCGGCGGCGGCGGTTCCTTCAGGTCCTCCGGCGGCGGCGGCGGCGGCGGCAGGTCGATGATGCCGACATCCTGGACCAGCTGCATCGCCTCGCGGGCCAGGCCGCTGACCAGCGCGAGGTAGAAGCCAAGGTGCAGCGCGATGATGCCTACGAAGACCGCAGTGCGCCTCGAGCCGCCCCCACCTGCGTACATATTCGCCATAAGCCAGTGGATCCCCTGATGCTGTCGGCTGGATCAACCGCAGATCCGGCGCTTTCTCTAGTTGCCGGCCGTCGCTGTCACACGCCCAGCCCGGCCCAGCCGTGCGCAACCTTAGCGGCCCGCGATTCTAACTGCAAGCGTGACAAACAGGCATGTTGCCACGCTCGGGACCCCGCCGCCACTGGCCCGCGACCCCGCGCCGCCACCGGGCTCCGGGCGGCTTCGGCCGGGTCGCGGCAGATCCCGGTGCCAGGCTGCCTGCAGGTGTAAAACGACGGATCCGCCCGCTCCGGGTCAGTCCTCCGGCTCGAGGTCGGTCACGGCCCCCAGCGACGCGCTGCTCACACTCCGCGCGTACTTGGCGAGCACGCCTCGCCGGGCGAACGGCGCGCGTGGACGCCACGACCTGTGGCGGCGCTTCATCTCGGCGGCGGTCAGTTCCACCTCGATCGTCCGGCGTGTCGCATCGATCGTGATCCGGTCGCCGTTCCGGAGCAGGGCAATGGGCCCGCCTACGGCCGCCTCCGGCGTGATGTGGCCGACCACGAAACCGTGGCTGCCCCCCGAGAAACGCCCGTCGGTGATCAGGGCGACCTGGTCGCCGAGCCCGCGACCCATGATCGCGCCGGTCGGCGACAACATCTCGCGCATGCCGGGCCCGCCCCGGGGCCCCTCGTTGCGGATGACCACCACGTCGCCGGCCTTCACCTTGCCATCCAGGATGGCCTGCAGGCAGCGCTCCTCGCCTTCGAACACCCTTGCCCGCCCGGTAAACGACAACCCCTCCTTCCCGCTGATCTTGGCCACGGCGCCCTCCGGCGCCAGGTTGCCGTACAGGATCACGAGGTGGCTGTCCGGCTTGACCGGGTCGTCGATGCTGCGGATCACTTCCTGGCCCGCGGGATAGGGTTCGACGCCGGCGAGCTCCTCGGCCATGGTCCGGCCGGTCACCGTCAGGCACTCGCCGTGCAGCAACCCCTCGTCGAGCAGCACCTTCATCAACGGGCGGATTCCTCCGATGGCGATCAGCTCGGACATCAGGTAGCGCCCGCTCGGTCGCAGGTCCGCGAGGACCGGCACGCGCCTGCCGATACGGGTGAAGTCGTCGAGCGTCAGCCGCACACCGGCGCAGTGGGCGATGGCCAGCAGGTGCAACACGGCGTTGGTGCTTCCCGACAAGGCGATCACCGTGGTGATGGCGTTTTCGAAGGCGCGCCTCGTCAGGATGTCGCGTGGCCTGATCCCGAGCCGCACGAGCCGGACGACGGCCTCGCCGGCGCTGCGGCAGTCATCCCGCTTCGAGCGCGACACGGCCTCCTGCGCAGAGCTGTTCGGCAGGCTCATTCCCAGCGCCTCGATGGCCGACGCCATGGTGTTCGCCGTGTACATGCCCCCGCAGCTGCCAGGACCGGGGATCGCCTTGCACTCGATCTCGTGCAGCGCTGCGTCCGACACCGTGCCGCGCGCATGCCCGCCTACCGCCTCGAAGACCGAGACGATGTCGGTGCGCCCGGCACCCGGGCGGATCGTGCCTCCATAGACGAACACGGCGGGCCGATCGAGCCGGGCGATCGCCATCATGCAGCCCGGCATGTTCTTGTCGCAGCCGCCGACGGCCACCAGGCCGTCGAACCCCTGCGCGCCCACGACGGTCTCGATGGAGTCCGCGATGACTTCCCGCGACACGAGCGAGTAGCGCATGCCCGGGGTGCCCATGGAGATGCCGTCCGAGACCGTGATGGTCCCGAACACCGTGGACTTGCCGCCCGCCGAGTCGATGCCTGCCGCCGCATGGCGCGCCAGGTCATCGATGTGCATGTTGCAGGGGGTCAGGTTGCTCCAGGTGCTGGCCACGCCGATCGCGGGCCGCAGGAAGTCCTCGTCCCGATAGCCGACCGCGCGCAGCATCGCGCGGCTCGGCGTCTGCTTGACGCCGTCCACGACGAGGCTCGAGTAGGGCCGCGGGTCGGGAACGTGGCGCTTGCGCGTCATTTTCGCCTCCAGTCTCGCTCCGGTCGCATTGTGCCGCCTCGCCTGCCGGCGGTCACGTGTGGGTATCCGGCAGCCGGCGTTCGCGCATCGCGATCGTGGCGACGCCGCCCAGGGTCATCAGCCCGCCCACGATGATCCTCCAGTCGAGGCTCTCGCCGAGCAGCAGCACCGCGAACGCGACGCTGAACAGCGGCGCCAGCACGGTGATCGGCGCGACGCTGGTGACGGCATAGCGCTGGACCAAGGCGAAGAACGCGGTGTGACCGAAGAGGCTCGCCGCCAGCGAGGTGTAGAGCACGGCCCCTGCCCCCGCCAGGTCGACCGACGCGAGGCTGGCCATCTGGTCCTCCTCGAACAGCCACGTGAGTACGAACAGCACGGGCAGGCTCGTCCAGGCGAACCAGGCCTGCAGCTCGAGCGGCTTGATGTCGTTGACGCGCTTGATGGCCACCAGGCCGAGCGAGCCGGAGAGGGCCCCGAGCACGACCAGCAGGAGTCCGCCCAGGGAGTTGAACACCAGCGGGTTGAAGCCGATGATCATCACGCCCGCAAACGACAGCAGGATGCCGGCCCACCGACGCCAGCGCACCTGTTCGCCGAGGATCGCGATGGAGAGCAGCGTCGTGAACGGCACGCCGAGCTGGCCGGCGATCGCCACGGACGACATGCTGCCCGACTGCGCGATGCCGACGAACATCAGGGCGAACTGCAGGCCGCCGCTGCAGACCGACGCGAGGAGCAGCCAGCGCATCTCGCCACGCCGGATCCTGAGGAACGGCAGCACGGCCACGGCGAGCACCAGGAAGCGCAGGAAGCTGAAGAAGATCGGCGGCATCCGGTCGACGCCGGCCTTGATCGCGATCAGGTTGAATCCCCAGACGGCGCAGATGGCCACCAGCAGGGCCAGGTGCCGGCCCGCGACGTGGGTCATCGCCCGCCGGGAGCCGCGTAACGCTGCTCGATCATCCGGTACAGGGCGCGGATGCCCTGCGCGTGCCCGCCGACCGGTCTTCCGGGGCGGTCCCTGGGGCTCCATGCATAGAGGTCGAGGTGGGCCCAGGACGTCGTGGTCGAGACGAAGCGCTGGAGGAACAGGCCACCGATGATGGCCCCCGCAAAGGCGTGAGAGGCTACGTTCGACAGGTCGGCCACCTTGCTCGACAGGTCCTCGTCGTACGCTTGCCAGAGGGGCATGCGCCAGACCGGATCGTCCTCGGGCGCGCCGGCCGATTCGATGGCGGCGGCGAGGCCATCGTTGCGGGTAAACAGCGCCGGCAAGTCGGGTCCCAGGGCGACCCGCGCCGCACCCGTCAGCGTCGCGAGGTCGAGAAGCAGGTCGGGGCCCTCCTCGTCCGCATAGGCGAGGGCGTCCGCCAGGACCAGACGCCCCTCGGCATCGGTGTTGCCGACCTCGACGGTCAGGCCCTTGCGGCTGCGGAGCACGTCGCCCGGGCGATACGACGCGGCGTCGACGCTGTTCTCCACCGCGGGGATGAGCACGCGCAGCCGCACCGGCAGGCGCGCGTCCATGATCATGCTGGCCAGTCCCAGCGCGCAGGCCGCGCCGCCCATGTCCTTCTTCATGAGCAGCATGCCCTGCGGGTTCTTGAGGTCGAGCCCGCCCGAGTCGAAGCACACGCCCTTGCCGACCAGCGTGACGCGTGGCGCGGCGGCAGGGCCCCAGCCCAGGTCGACGAGCCGCGGGCTTTGCGGTCCCGCGCGCCCGACCGCGTGGACCATGTGCAGCCTTGCCGCGACGAGCTCTTCGCCGACGATTTCGCTGCATGTCCCGCCGTGCCGGCCGGCCAGCCGCGCCGCCGCCGCCGCGAGCTGCTCCGGCCCCATGTCGCCCGCCGGCGTGTTGATCAGGTCGCGGGCGAGCGCATCCGCCTCGGCGGCCCGCCGCACGTATCCGACGTCCGCGCCGGCCGGCGCCTCGAGCGTGGCCTGGCGGCTTGCTGCGCCCGGCCGGCTGCGATAGCCGTCGAAGCGATACTGCCCGAGCGCCCAGCCGAGGAGCGCGCGCGTCGCCGCTCCCGGTGCGAGCGGCGTGGCGAGATGCCACGGCCCGGCGGGCAACTTCTCCGGCAGCTGCGCCAGGGTCCACGCTGACACGTCTGCGCCCGCGCCGGAGCGCCCCAGCCCCAGCACCGCGCCTGCGATCGCGCCTGCATCTCCCGGCAGCAACAGCAGGCGCTGGGACTCGGCCTTGAAGCCGGCCGCCTGGATCCAGCTGGCGCGCGGGGCGGGTTGCGCCGCGCACCACGCCTCGAGCCCCTCTTCCGTGACCAGCCACACCGGACGGGAACCCGCGTCGCGCGATGACTGAATGCCGATATCCATGCAGCGTCCCCTGGCGCTCGTGGCCCTGCGCGGTTGACAGGCCGGACGGCGCTATGCTGTGATCCGCGTATCTTGCACCGCACCAATCGCTGATGCACCAATCTCTCAGACAGGATCGGAATCCCGACCGCGCCATTGCAGCGCGGGCGCTGCGCGCGCCCGTGGCCGGACTGCTGCTCCTGGGCCTCCTGCTTCCGCGGCCAGGGTGCGGGTTACCGGGCTGAGTCCAAGCGAAACGAAGCTCAACAGGAACCCCGCACCGGCCAGTCGCCGAGGCGGGGTTTCTCGTTCATGGGACAGGATACGGACAGGGTTTGCCTCGCGATACGGTACTGACACTCAACAGGGAGCCAACATGAGGATCTATTCGCGTAAGGACGTCGACCGCAAGGCGCTCAAGAGCGCCCGCATCTGCGTCCTCGGCTACGGCAGCCAGGGGCGCGCGCACGCGCTCAACCTGAAGGACAGTGGCTACGACGTCGTCGTCGGGGTTCGCAAGGGCCCGAGCTGGCGCAAGGCGAAGCGCGACGGGCTCGCCGTGGCCGAACCGGCCCGCGCTGCCGAGGGCGCCGATCTCGTGGCGATGCTGACGCCCGACCTGGCGCAGGCGGCGTTGTACAAGACGGTCCGGCCTTCCCTGAAGAAGGGCGCGACACTGCTGTTCGCCCACGGATTCAACGTCCACTTCGGCCAGATCAAGCCGCGCAAGGACCTCGACGTCGTCCTGATCGCCCCGAAGGGCCCGGGCGACCTCGTGCGCCGGCAGTACCAGCAGGGACGCGGCGTGCCCTGCCTGATCGCGGTGTCGCAGGACGCCACCGGCAAGGCGCACGCCAGGGCGCTCGCCTATGCGGACGGAATTGGCGGCACCCGCGGCGGCGTCCTCGAGACGACCTTCGCCGAGGAGACGGAGACCGACCTGTTCGGCGAGCAGGCCGTGCTGTGCGGCGGGGCGACGGAGCTCGTGCTGAAGGGCTTCGAGACGCTGGTGGAGGCCGGCTACCAGCCAGAGGTCGCCTACTACGAGTGCCTGCACGAGCTGAAGCTGATCGTGGACCTGCTGCACGAGGGCGGCATCGCCAAGATGCACCAGTTCATCTCCGAGACCGCGAAGTACGGCGACCTGACGCGCGGCCCGCGCGTCGTGGACCGCCACACCAAGCGCGAGATGAGGAAGATCCTCAAGGAGATCCAGGACGGGAAGTTTGCCCGCCAGTGGATCAGCGAGAACCGTCGCGGACGAAAGAAGTACGACGCGCTGCTGAAGAAGGACCTCGAGCACCCGATCGAGCAGGTCGGCAGGAAGCTCCGGGCACGGATGCCCTGGCTGAACCAGGGGTGACGCGGAGGCCCCGCGCCGCCGGCCGGGGATGAAGGACACACCGATGAGCAAGCACGACCCGAATCGCGTACTGATCTTCGACACGACGCTGCGCGACGGCGAGCAGTCGCCCGGCTGCAGCATGACGCCGGACGAGAAGCTCCGCGTGGCCCGGGCGCTTGCGGAGCTCGGCGTGGACGTCATCGAGGCCGGCTTCCCCGCTGCCTCCCGGGGCGACTGGGAGTCCGTGAACGCGATCGCCAGGCAGGTGCGGGGACCGGTCATCTGCGGACTGGCCCGCTGCAACCGCGACGACATCGACAAGGCCTGGACCGCGGTCCGGGACGCCGAACGGCCGCGGATCCACGTGTTCCTGGCCACCAGCGCCATACACCGCGAGCACAAGCTCAAGATGGCCAAGGAAGAGATCATCCGCACCGCCGTCGAGGGCGTGCGGCTCGCGCGTTCGCTGTGCGAGGACATCGAGTTCTCGCCCGAGGACGCCTCGCGCACGGAACTCGACTTCCTGACCGAGGTGGTGCAGGCCGCGGTCGATGCCGGCGCCTCGACGATCAACGTCCCCGACACGGTCGGCTACACCACGCCGCAGGAATTCCTGGAGACGTTCGCGCACCTGCGGCGCCATGTGCGGGGCGCCGGGCAAGTGACGTTCTCGGTGCATTGCCACGACGACCTCGGCATGGCGGTCGCCAACAGCCTCAGTGCCGTGCTCGGGGGCGCGCGGCAGGTCGAGTGCACGATCAACGGCATCGGCGAGCGCGCGGGCAACTGCTCGCTCGAGGAAATCGTCATGGCCATCCGCACCCGGGAGCAGGTCTTCGGGGTCCACACCGCAATCCAGTCGCAGAAGCTGTACCCGACCTGCCGCCTGGTGTCGTCCATCACCGGCATGCCGATCCCGCGCAACAAGGCCGTGACCGGCGAGAACGCCTTCGCGCACGAGTCCGGCATCCACCAGCACGGGATGCTGCGCCACGCGTCCACTTACGAGATCATGCGCCCGAAGGACGTCGGCCTGTCGCGTACGCACCTCGTGCTCGGCAAGCACAGCGGTCGCCACGCCTTCCGGGAGCGCGTGCGGGAACTCGGCTTCGAACTGGACGAGGCCGAGCTCAACCGCGTCTTCGAGCGCTTCAAGGCGCTGGCCGACCGCAAGAAGGAGTTGTTCGACGGCGACATCGAGGCGCTGGTGATGAAGCTCGACACCGAGTCCGGGGGGCCGTGGTTCCTCGAACGTCTCGAGTCCGGCTCGAAGAGCGGCGGCGACGGCCACGCCCATGTCGTGCTGCGCCACGCCGACGGGCGGGTCGCCGAGCAGCGCGCGAACGGCGACGGCCCGGTCGACGCCGCCTTCAAGGCGATCGAGGACGCGACGGGAATCCGCGTGAAGCTGCGCAGCTTCGAGGTGCGCAGCGTGTCGGAGGGCGAGGATGCCCAGGGCGAGGCGCTGGTCACCGTCGAGTACGGCGGCCGCACACATCGCGGCAGCAGCGTGACCACGGACATCGTGGAATCGGGCGTCCGCGCGTTCCTCGAGGTGATCAACCGCATCGAGCTGGGCCGCCAGTCCGGGCGCGCCTCCGCCGACGGCCGGGTCGACGCCCGCGCCGCACAGGCCGCCGTCTGAGGGCCGGAGACGCCATGACCGCGATGACCCTGTTCGAGAAGGTGTGGCGCGCCCACGAGGTGGCCGCCGAGACCCCCGACACGCCGGCGGTGCTCTACGTGGACCTGCACCTGACACACGAGGTCACCTCGCCACAGGCCTTCTCGGTCCTGCGCGATCGCGGCCTTCCCGTGCGGCGCCGGGATCGCACACTCGCGACGCTGGACCACTCGACGCCGACGGATTCCGGGCAGATCTTCGGCGGGCTGCCCATCCGTCTCGAGTCGGCCCGCAAGCAGGTCGAGCAGCTCGAGCGGAACACGTCCGAGTTCGGCGTGGAGTTGATCGGGCTGCGGAGCGACCGGCGCGGCATCGTCCACATCATCGGGCCGGAACTGGGTGCTACCCAGCCCGGCAAGACGATCGTCTGCGGCGACAGCCACACGAGCACGCACGGCGCCTTCGGCGCCCTCGCGTTCGGCATCGGCACCACCGAGGTCGGACATGTCCTGGCCACGCAATGCCTCCTGCAGCGCAAGCCCCGCACCCTCGCGATCAACGTCGCCGGGCGCCTCGCGCCAGGCGTGAGCGCCAAGGACCTGGTCCTCGCGATCATCGGCAAGGTGGGCGTTTCGGGCGGCACGGGCCACGTCATCGAATACCGCGGCGAGGCGATCCGGTCCCTGTCCATGGACGAGCGCATGACGGTCTGCAACATGTCCATCGAGGCCGGCGCGCGCGCCGGCATGGTCGCCCCCGACGAGACGACCTGCGCCTACCTCAAGGGCCGCCCGCGCGCCCCGGCCGGCGAGGCCTGGGAGGCCGCCGTCGAGGCCTGGCGGCAGCTTCCTTCGGATCCCGGCGCCAGGTTCGACCGCGAGGTCGAACTCGAGGCCGGCGCCGTCGAACCCATGGTCACGTATGGCACCAACCCGGGCATGGTGGTGCCGATCAGCGGCCGCATACCCGAATCGGGTGGCGAGGTCTTCCGCAAGGCCCTCGCCTACATGGGCTTCGAGCCCGGGCAGCCGGTCGCGGGCAAGGCCGTGGACGTGGTGTTCGTCGGCAGCTGCACCAATGCGCGCCTGTCGGACCTGCGAGAAGTAGCGCGGATCCTGCGCGGGCGCACCGTCGCGCGCGGCGTGAAGATGCTGGTCGTGCCCGGTTCGCAGCAGGTGAAGAAGGAAGCCGAGGCCGAGGGTCTCCACAAGGTCTTCCTCGCCGCCGGCGCCGACTGGCGCGAGTCCGGCTGCTCCATGTGCCTGGGCATGAATGGCGATACGGTTGCGCCCGGCAAGTACTCGGTGAGCACCAGCAACCGCAATTTCGAGGGCCGGCAGGGCGTCGGCGCAAGGACGCTGCTCGCGAGTCCCGCCACGGCGGCGGCCTCGGCGGTGACGGGCCGGGTCACCGACCCGCGCGAGCTGGTCCCCTGACGGTCAGGAGCAAGCCAAGTGGAACCCATCGTCCGCCTCCGGTCACGCACCGTGGTCATGCCGTCGACCGACATCGACACCGACCAGATCATCCCCGCGCGGTTCCTGACCACGACCACCCGCGAAGGCCTGGGCAAGGCACTCTTCGCCGACTGGCGCTATGACTCCGACGGCAACCCGCGCCCGGACTTCATCCTCAACCGGCCCGAGTCGCAGGGCTGCGCCATCCTCGTGGCCGGCCGCAATGTCGGTTGCGGCTCGTCGCGCGAGCACGCCCCATGGGCGCTGGCCGACTACGGCTTCCGGGCGGTGATCAGCACCCAGATCGCCGACATCTTCAGCAACAACGCGCTGAAGAACGGGCTGTTGCCGATCGTGGTCGACGAGGCGACCCATGCCTGGCTGCTGGCCAACCCCGGCGCCGAGATCGCCATCGACCTCGAGACCCGCAGCCTTGCCCTGCCGGACGGCCGGACCGTCGCGTTCCCGCTGGAAGACTTCGCCCGGTACTGCCTGATGAACGGCGTCGACGAGCTCGGTTACCTGCTGTCGAAGGTCCCGGACATCGAACGCTACGAGCGGGCCCACGGCAAATGAAAGCGCAGATCGCCGTCCTGCCCGGTGACGGGATCGGGCCCGAGGTGGTCGCCGAAGCGGTCCGTTGCCTCGAGGCCGTCGCTGCGCGCTTCGGCCACCAGTTCAGCCTCGCCGAGGCGCCGGTCGGCGCGGCCGCGATGGACCTCACCGGCGAGCCCCTGCCTGCCTCGACGCTGGCGCTTGCCAGGTCCGCCGACGCCGTGCTGTTCGGCGCGATCGGCGACCCCAGGTATTCGGATCCCGCGCTCGCCGTGCGGCCGGAGCAGAGCATCCTCGCCCTTCGCCGGGAACTCGGCCTGTACGCCAACCTGCGGCCGGCGGTCACCCACCCCGCCGTCTACCACGCCTCGCCACTCAGGCCGGAACTGCTCGCCGGCGTGGACATCCTCGTCGTGCGCGAGCTGACCGGCGGGATCTACTTCGGCGAGAAGACCCGCACCGCCGACAGCGCCTCGGATGTCTGCGCCTATACGACTGGCGAGATCGAGCGCGTGGTCCGCCTGGCGGCGGGCCTGGCCGCGAAGCGACGCCGCAAGCTCGTTTCGGTGGACAAGGCAAACGTCCTCGAGACATCGCGGCTGTGGCGCAGCGTGGTCAATCGCGTGATGGCGGCAGAGTACCCGGGCGTGACGGTCGAGCACATGTACATCGACGCGGCCACCATGCACGTGCTGCGCCGGCCCGCCGACTTCGACGTGATCGTCACCGAGAACATGTTCGGCGACATCCTCACCGACGAGGTGGCGATGCTGCCCGGATCGCTCGGTCTCTGCCCCTCGGCCTCGCTCGGCGACGGCCGGCGGGGCCTTTACGAGCCGATCCACGGCTCCGCGCCCGACATTGCCGGCAAGGGCATCGCCAACCCTTTCGGCACCATCCTGAGCGCCGCGATGCTGCTCAGGCACTCGCTAGGGCTCGACGAGGAAGCCGCTGCCATCGAGCGCGCGGTGGCCAGGACCCTTGCCGACGGCGTGCTGACGCCCGACCTGGCCCTGCGCGGGAGCGCCGCAGCGACGACGCGCTGCGCCGGCGATGCCGTGGTTGCCCGGCTCGTCTAGGCCGCGGCGCGGTCCAGTCCGCGACCGAGGTCCTCGAGCAGGTCCTCGGCCGCCTCGATCCCCACCGACAGGCGCAGCAAACCCGGCGTGATGCCCGCCTGGCGGCGGGCCTCCGGTTCCATCGCCGCGTGGGTCATCGTGTCGGGATGGGCAACCAGGCTCTCGACTCCGCCCAGCGACTCCGCCAGCGAGAAACACTCGAGCCCGTCGAGGAACCGTGCGACGGCGGGCAGGCCGCCGGCGAGTTCGAAGCTGACGATGGCGCCGAATCCCGACTGCTGTCGGGCCGCCAGCGCATGCCCGGGGTCGCGCTCGAGGCCCGGGTAGAAGACCCGCGCGACGGATCCGTGGGACTCCAGGAGCTGCGCGACCGCGGCGGCATTCTCGCCGTGCTGCCGCAGCCGTGCGTGCAGCGTACGCAGGCCCCGCAGCGTGAGGAAGGCGTCGAAGGCGCTTCCCGTGATGCCGAGGCAGTTCCCCCACCACGCGAGCTCCTGGTGCAGCCCTTCGTCGCGCGACACGACGGCGCCCCCGACGACGTCGCTGTGCCCGTTGATGTACTTGGTCGTCGAGTGCACGACGAGGTCCGCCCCGAGGGCGATCGGCTGCTGCCACCCCGGGCTCAGGAAAGTGTTGTCCACTGCGACCAGCGCGCCCGCCTCGTGGGCCGCGGCCGACACGGCCGCGATGTCGGTGATCCGCAGCAACGGGTTGCTCGGCGACTCGATCCACACCACACGCGGCCGTCGCGCGAGGGCGCGCGCGAGGGCCGCGGCGTCGGTCATGTCCAGGAAATCGACGATCGCCCTGCCCGTCCGGTGCAGGGCGGCGAGCAGGCGGTAGGTCCCACCGTAGCAGTCGTGGGGCGCGACGATCCGCTCGCCGGGCCGCGCCAGCACCACGGCGAGGGTCACGGCCGCCATGCCGGTTGCGGTAACGACGGCTCCGGCGCCGCCCTCGAGGTCGGCCAGCGCTGCTGCGAGCGCATCCCGCGTCGGGTTGCCGGAGCGCGAGTAGTCGTAGCGCCGGCGTTCATTCAGGCCTGCGAAGGTGAAGGTCGAGGACAGGTAGATCGGCGCGACGACCGCGCCGTGTTCGGCGTCGGTCTCGAGGCCTGCCCGGACGGTGCGCGTCGGCAGTGACTTCTTCCTCATCGCGCGTCCCCGTCGAGCGCCTGCGCGAACAGCGGCGCCAGCTGGACGCGTTCCTTGAGGAAGGCGTCGTGGCCGAACAGGGAGTGGATCTCGTACAGACGCCGCGGACCCGTCAGCCGGCTCTCGAGCTCGCGCATCTCGTCGATGGTGACCAGCTGGTCCTCGGTCACGCCGACCAGCGTCGCCGGCACCTTGATCGACTCCGGCGCGACCCGGTGCAGGTCAATGGACTCCGACAGGCACATGAAGGCTCCCGGCGCGTAGCGGCGCGCGTAGTCGTCGCCCCGGGCCAGCAGGTAGCGCTCGACCGGGAAGACGGCGCGGGTGCCGGTCACTTCGGGCGGGTCGTCGAAGCGCCGCTCGAACTCCTGGCGTGTCCGGTAAGTGGCCATCGCGAGCGCCCGCGCGAGGCGCAGTCCACCGGGCCCGTCGCCGTGCGACAGGCCGAACCTAACCGCCTCCCTTTCGATGCTCCTCCAGGCCGTCGCGAGCGGATTCGTACGGTGGGCCGCGCTGATCACCAGGATCCGGGCGACCCGCTCCGGGTGCCTCTCCGCAAAGGCCAGGGCGACCATACCCCCGTAGGAGGCGCCGACAATCGCGTGCAGGCTCGGGACACCCAGCAGGTCGCACAGGCGCAGAAGGACGGTCGCCTGGTCGTAGGAACTGACCGGCGGAAAGTCCGGTGCGCCCGCCACCGGGCCGGTCGTGTCGCCGCTGCCGCCGAGGTAATCGAAGCCGAGCAGGCGAAACCGGCTGGAGTCGAGCGGCAGGCCCGGCCCGGCCAGTTCGGGCCACCAGCCTTCGCCTGCGCGAGCCCGGCCCGCGATTCGCCGGTGCGCCGAAATGCCGCCCATCGCCACCACCACCGGCGCGCCGACAGGTCCCTCGAGGCGCCAGGCCACCCTCACGGACGGCAGGGCACCCCCGTGGTGCAACGCCAGTCCGCCTGGAAGCTCGTGGACGCCTTCTGCTACGTCGGGTGTCATGACAGCCCTCGCGACCGCGGCAGGACGGCGCGACAGGTCATTGTCCGTGGCCTCGGCAGGTTGGCTCAAGGGTCTCTCCGGTCCGGTACCACAACGACAGGTATCCCGCGGAGAGCCCGCCCTGGCAGGCTGCCGGCGCCCTGGCGGGCCGGTCCGGCCCGCTCGCGCGGCGATTCATCTGTCGACGGGCCCTCGGCCCTCCGCAGGAGTTGGCACCTTTCCGGGATGGTGAGTCCCGACGGTTGCCCCGGCGTCAAAGGGCCTTGTCCCTCGGCCGGTCTCGATGAATCCGCTGCAAGTCTATGGGGGCGGCCGGCGGGCGGTCAAGGAAGTCCCGGACTTGCCACCGGCGGCCGGCTGTAATAATGTAACAGCGTATTAATACATTGTTACAGTGATCCGCGAGCCATGAAGCTGCACCGACCCCTCAGCCCGCGCCAGGAAGCCCTGCACGAACGCGCGCTCTACGCCGCGGTGCTCGAACTGCGGTCCGTCGAAGAAGCCCGCGCGTTCTTCCGCGACCTGTGCACCCCCGCCGAGCTCCAGGCGATGGCCGATCGCTGGGCCGTCGTCGAGCTCCTCGAGCGCGGCCTCCCCTACCGCGAGGTGCAGCGGCTGACCGGCGTCAGCGTGACCACGATCGGGCGCGTGGCGCGCTACCTCACCCAGGGCAACGGCGGCTACGCCAGTGTGGCGTCCCGCCTGCGCTCCGCACGCGAAGGATGAACATGGATCCGACCCCGCGCATCAAGCTCGCCATCCAGAAGTCGGGCCGGCTGACCGACAACTCGCTCGACCTGCTGGCCCGCTGCGGCCTGAAGTACAGCCGCGCCCGGGACCAGCTGCTGTGCTTCGGCGAGAACATGCCGCTCGACGTACTGCTGGTGCGCGATGACGACATTCCCGACCTGGTGCAGGAAGACGTCTGCGAGCTCGGAATCGTCGGGCTGAACGTCGTGGAGGAGAAGCGGCTCGGCCTCGCCGCACGGGGCACGACGCCCCTGTTCGAGCAGGTGATGACGCTCGACTACGGGCGCTGCCGCATGAGCATCGCCGTACCGGAGGAATTCGCCTACTCCGGTCCGGCGTCGCTCGAGGGGCTCCGCATCGCGACCACCTACCCCAACATCCTGGCGCGCTGGCTCGCCGGCCAGGGCGTCCGCGCCGGCGTCGTCACCCTGTCGGGCGCCGTCGAGATCGCGCCCCGCCTCGGGCGAGCCGACGTCATCTGTGACCTGGTCTCGACGGGCTCGACGCTTGCAGCCAATCACCTGACCGAGGTCGAGACCGTCATGGAGAGCCAGGCGGTGCTGATCAGGACGCCGGTCCCCGTCGCAGCCGGGAAACAGGACTGGATGGACAAGCTGCTCAAGCGCATGGATGGCGTCCAGCAGGTGAAGGAGAGCAAGTACATCATGCTCCACGCGCCCCGCTCCGCCCTGCCGCAGATCGCCGGGCTGCTGCCCGGCAGCGAGCACCCGACCATCGTCCCGCTCGAGGGCACCGACGAGAAGGTCGCGGTCCATGCCGTCTGCCGCGAGAACGTGTTCTGGGAGACGCTGGAACGCCTGAAGGCCGCCGGTGCGTCCGCCATCCTGGTCCTGCCCGTGGAGAAGATGCTGCCATGAGCGCACCACTGCTGACGATGCACGAGTGGGGCCGGCTCCCTGCGGCCGCGCGCCGGGAGGTGCTGCGCCGCCCGGCCCAGCGGGACCAGGACGAGACCATGGCGAGCGCCCGCGCCATCGTCGAGCGCGTACGCCGCGACGGCGACCGGGCGCTCAAGTCGCTGACCGCCGAGTACGACCGGGTCCAGCTCGAGCAGCTGCGCGTCTCCGAGTCCGAGTTCGACGACGCGGCCACTGCCCTTTCGGCCAACGAGAAGCGGGCCATCGAGCGCGCGATCGAGACCGTCCACAGGTTCCACGAGGCCCAGCTGCTGGCGCCGCTGCGGGTCGAGACCGCGCCCGGTGTCGTCTGCGAGAGGCTCTCGGTGCCGCTCGATGCAATCGGCATGTACGTCCCGGCCGGCACCGCGCCGCTGCCCTCCTCGGCGCTGATGATCGGCGTCCCGGCGGCCATCGCAGGGTGCCCGACGCGCGTGCTGTGCAGCCCGCCGCGTCGCGACGGTCGCGCCGACCCGGGCGTGCTGTACGTGGCCCGCGCCTGCGGCGTGACGCACGTCCTCAAGTGCGGCGGGGCCCAGGCGATCGCCGCGATGGCCTACGGGACCGAGACCGTCCCCAAGGTGGACAAGATCTTCGGTCCCGGCAACGCCTGGGTCACGGCCGCCAAGCTGCTGGTGGCCATGGATCCCGACGGCGCCGCCTACGACATGCCCGCCGGCCCGTCCGAGGTGCTGGTGGTCGCGGACCACAAGGCCCACCCTGACTTCGTGGCCTCCGACCTGCTCGCTCAGGCCGAGCACAGCGTGGATGCCCAGGTGCTGCTGGTGACGACCAGCCGCGAGCTCGCGCATGCGGTGAACCGCGCTGTCGAGTCCCAGCTCGCGCGCCTGACGCGCACCGCCATCATCCAGGAGTCGCTGACGAGCAGCCGCATCATCCTCGTGGACGACCTGGAGACGGCGCTCGAGGTGGCGAACGCCTACGCGCCCGAGCACCTGATCATCGAGACCGAGCGCCCGCGGGAGTGGTTGCCCAGGGTCCGCCACGCCGGCTCGGTCTTCCTCGGCGCCTGGACGCCGGAGTCCATGGGCGATTACTGCAGCGGCACCAATCACGTCCTGCCCACCTACGGATTTGCCCGCTCGTTCAGCGGCCTTGGCCTGACCGACTTCATGCGGCAGATGACCGTGCAGGAACTGTCGCCCGACGGTATCGCGGGTCTCGGCCCGGTTGCGCAGACGCTCGCAATGCTCGAGGGCCTGGACGCACACGCCAACGCCGTCACCGTCCGCCTCGAGCACCTTCCGCGGGAGCCGGAATGAGCGGCGTCCTGCACCTGGCGAGGCCGGAGATCGTCGCGCTGGCACCCTATTCGCCGGCGCGCTGGGACCCCGCGCTCGTGCGCCTGCACGCGAACGAGAACCCGTGGCGCGGCGCGGCCGACCGCACGCGCGCCGGCCTCAACCGCTATCCGGAACCGCAGTCCTCGCTGCTGATCGACCGGCTCGCCGCCTTGTATGGGGTCGCGCCGGAGCAGGTTCTCGTGGGCCGTGGCAGCGACGAGGGGATAGACCTGCTGGTGCGGACATTCTGCCGGGCGGGGCAGGACCAGGTGCTGATCTGCCCCCCGACCTTCGCGATGTACCGGTTCGCTGCCGCCGTGCAGGGAGCCGGCGTGATCGAGGTCCCCCTGCGGCGTGAGGACGGCTTTGCGCTCGACGCCGGTGCGGTGCTTGCCGCGTGCACGCCGGCGACGCGGCTGGTCTTCCTCTGTTCGCCCAACAACCCGACGGGAAACCAGCTGGATCGCCAGGCCGTGCGACGGATCGTCGAGGGCCTGGCCGGGCGCGCCCTGGTGGTCATCGACGAGGCCTACGTCGAGTTCTCGAGCGCCGGCAGCCTCGCGCCGTGGCTTGCGCGGTACGGCCACCTCGCCATCCTGCGCACGCTGTCCAAGGCCTACGGCCTGGCCGGTGCGCGCTGCGGCGCCGTGCTCGCCGCGCCGGAAGTCACCGGCCTGCTGCGGCGGGTGATCCCGCCCTACGCCGTCAGCGCGCAGACGATCGAGGCGGCGACGGACGCGCTCGCCGGCGACGGAGTCGAAGCCTGCCGCGACCAGGTGCGCCGGCTGGTCGAGGAGCGCGGGCGCGTGGCGGCGCGGCTCGCCAGCGTCCCGCTGGTCAGCAAGGTCTGGCCCAGCGAGGCCAATTTCCTGCTCGTCGAAAGCCCCGACCCCGGCCGCCTGCTGGAAGCCGGCATCGCGGCCGGGCTGCTGGTGCGTGACGTGCGCGGGCAGGCCGGGCTGTCCGGCTGCCTGCGCGTCACCATCGGCAGCCCCGACCAGAACGAACGCCTGCTCGCCGCGCTGGAGGCCGCATGAGTGCCGCGAAGCCGACCCTGTTCATCGATCGCGACGGGACCCTGATCGAAGAGCCGCCCGACGAGCAGGTGGATTCCTTCGAGAAGCTGCGCTTCATGCCCGGCGCGGTCGCTGCCCTGCTCCGGCTGCAGGAAGCCGGCTTCCGCCTGGTCATGGTCACGAACCAGGACGGTCTCGGCACGCAGAGCTTTCCGCAGGCCCGGTTCGACGGACCACACGCCCTCATGATGCAGTTGTTCGAGTCCCAGGGCATCCGCTTCGACGCGGTCCTGATCTGCCCGCACCTGCCCGCCGACGGTTGCGACTGCCGCAAGCCGCGGACCGCGATGGTCGACGAGTACGTCGCCGGCAACCCGATCGAACGCGCGCGCAGTTTCGTCATCGGCGACCGCCAGACCGACCTGGATCTCGCCCGCAATCTCGGAATCGGCGCGATCCGCATCCTGAAAGGCGACGCGGACGACTTTACCTGGGCCGCGGCGGCGCGCTGCCTCACTCAGCCGGCGCACCGCACGGCGCTCGTCACCCGCAGGACGCGCGAGACCGACATCGAGGTCAAGGTGGACCTCGACGCCGAACTGCCGGTAGGGATTTCGACGGGACTCGGGTTCTTCGATCACATGCTCGAGCAGGTGGCCCGGCATGGCGGCTTCTCGTTGCAGCTGCGCTGCGCGGGAGACCTGCGGGTCGATGAACACCACACGGTGGAGGACTGCGCGCTGGCCCTCGGGCAGGCGCTGCGCCAGGCCCTCGGCGACAAGCGGGGTATCGGCCGCTATGGATTCGTCCTGCCCATGGACGAGTCCCAGGCACAGGTGGCCATCGACCTGTCGGGGCGCCCGTACGCGGTCTTCGAGGGCCGGTTCGGCCGTGAACGGGTCGGTGAGCTGCCGACCGAACTCGTGCCGCACTTCTTCCGTTCGCTGGGCGACTCGCTGGGCGCTGCCATCCACGTCTCGGTGCGCGGCGAGAACAGTCACCACATGGTCGAGGCCTGCTTCAAGGCCGTCGGCCGCGCGCTCCGTCAGGCGATCCGCGTCGAAGGACACGAGCTGCCGAGCAGCAAGGGCGTGTTGTGACCGACGTTGCGATCATCGACAGCGGTGGCGCCAACATCGCCTCGCTGGTCCACGCGCTCGCGCGGCTCGGGTGCAACGCCACCCTCACGCGCGATTCCGGCCTGATCAGCTCGGCGGCCAGGGTGATCCTGCCCGGCGTCGGTGCCGCCGCGGATGCCATGACCCGGCTGGCGGAATCGGGACTGACCACGATCGTTCCCGCGCTGACCCAGCCGGTGCTCGGCATCTGCCTCGGCATGCAGCTGCTCTTCGAGGCCAGCGACGAAGGCCCGACCCGTTGCCTCGGCATCCTGCCCGGGACCGCGCGACGCTTCGTCGCCGCGGCCGGACGGCCGGTGCCACACATGGGCTGGAACCAGCTGGACATCGTGCGCGGCGACCCGCTGCTGGACGGCATCCCGTCCGGCGCCTATGCCTATTTCGTCCACAGCTATGCCCTGCCTCCGGGAGCCGACACGATCGCCACCTGCGACTACGGCAGCCCGTTCACCGCCGCGGTGAGCCATGGCAACTTCCATGGCACGCAGTTCCACCCGGAGCGCTCGGCCGGCATCGGCGCGCGCATCCTGCGGAACTTCCTGGAGCGCTGCTGATGGAACTCATCCCGGCCATCGACCTGCGCGGCGGCGGCGTCGTCAGGCTGCTGCAGGGGGACTTCGACGCCGAGACCCGCTACACGATGACGCCGGAGGAGTTGTACGGCCGGTATGCCCGCGCCGGCGCCCGGCGCGTGCACGTCGTGGACCTCGACGGCGCGCGCGACGGGACCGCCGGCAACCGCCCGATCATCGCCGGCCTGGCCTCGCTCGGACGGCTGCGCATGCAATCCGGCGGCGGCCTGCGTTCCTCGCGCGACCTGCAGTCCCTGCTGGCGGCCGGCGTCGAGCGCGCCGTGATCGGCAGCGTAGCCGTGACTGCGGCCAGCGAGGTCAGCGAGTGGTTCGCCGAGTTCGGTGCCGACCGGCTGGTGCTCGCGCTTGACGTCCGCATCGATGCATCGGGAACGCCGCGGGTCGCGACGCACGGCTGGAAGGAACAATCCGCCCTGTCGCTGTGGGACATGGTGCGCCGCTACCAGGGCGTCGGCCTGCGCCACGTGCTGTGCACCGACGTCAGTCGCGATGGCGCGATGGCAGGGCCCAACCTCTCCCTCTACCGCGAGGCGACCGCCCGCTTCCCGGAGCTGGCCTGGCAGGCCTCGGGCGGCATTCGCGACACCGCCGACCTGCGGGAGCTGGCCGGAACCGGCGTCGCGGCCGCAGTGAGCGGCAAGGCGCTCATCGAAGGCCGAATTGCAATCGAGGAGCTGCAGCCATTCTTGCCCGACGCATAATTCCCTGCCTCGACGTCCGCGACGGCCAGGTCGTCAAGGGTGTGCGCTTTCGCGACCACCGCGTCGTCGGCGACATCCTCGACCTCGCGCGGCGCTACCGCGACGAGGGCGCCGACGAGCTGGTCTTCTACGACATTACCGCGAGCCCGCAGGGGCGGTCCGTGGATCGCAGCTGGATCGCGCGCGTCGGCGCCGTGCTCGACATCCCCTTCTGCGTCGCCGGAGGCATCCGCAGCGTTGCCGAGGCGGAGGCGATCCTCGGCGCCGGCGCGGAGAAGGTGTCGGTGAACTCGCCCGCGCTGGAGCGGCCCGGCCTGATCGACGAACTCGCGGCGCGCTTCGGCTCCCAGTGCGTCGTGGTCGGCATCGACAGCCGCCCGGAGGGCGGGCAGTGGCGCGTATACCAGTACACCGGCGACCCTGACCGCACCCGGGAATCGGCGCGGCTCACGCTCGACTGGCTGCGTGAAGTACAGTCCCGGGGTGCCGGCGAGATCGTGCTCAACTGCATGAACGTGGACGGCGTGCGCGAAGGCTACGACATCGAGCAGCTTGCCGCAGCGCGCGGGGCCTGTTCCGTGCCGCTGATCGCCTCAGGCGGGGCCGGCTCGATGGAGCACTTCGCCGAGGTCTTCCGCCTTGCACAGGTCGATGGCGCGCTGGCGGCAAGCGTCTTCCACACCGCGGCCATCGCCATCCCGGAGCTGAAGGCCTGGCTGAGGCAGCAGGGTATCGAGGTGCGCTCATGAAGCTCGAGGAAATCGGCTCGCTGCAATGGGACAAGGGCGGTGGCCTGCTGCCTGCCGTAGTCCAGGATGCGGCGACAGGCTCGGTGCTGATGGTCGGCTACATGAACCGCGAGGCCCTGAGGACGACACTGTCAGGCGGCCTGGTGACGTTCTACAGCCGGAGCCGGCAGGCGCTGTGGACCAAGGGCGAGACGTCGGGCAACCGGCTGGAAGTCGAGTCGGTCAGCGTGGACTGCGATGCCGACACCCTGCTGGTGCTGGCGCGGCCGACCGGGCCGGTCTGCCACAACGGGACGGCGACCTGCTTCCCGCGCGCGCAGTCCACGGGCGCGGGGCGGCTCGCGTTCCTGGCCGAGCTCGAGTCCGTCGTCGCCGACCGCATCGCGCGCCAGCCCGAGGGCAGCTACACCGCCGAGCTCTTTGCCCAGGGCCCTGTCCGGATCGCGCAGAAGGTCGGCGAGGAAGGTGTCGAGGTTGCGCTGGCGGCCGTCGGTCCAGACGACGCCAAGGTCGTGGGCGAATCGGCGGACCTGCTGTATCACCTCATCCTGTTGCTGAGACAGCGCGGCCTGGCGCTGGCCGACGTCGCCGCCGAACTCGAGCTGCGCCACGCCGGCCGCAAGGCGACTACGCCGCCGGAATGAGCCTCACCGCTGCGACCGCCAGAGGTTGCGCGGCAGGAACGCCACCATCGCCACCGCACCGACGGCCGTCACCGCGGCTGCCGTGAGGAATGCCGCCGACGCGCCGCGTTCCTGCCAGATCACGCCCAGCAGCAGCGCGCCGGGCAGCGCGAACAGGCCGCTCAGGAAGTGGAACAGCCCGAAGGCCGTGCCGCGCAGTGCGGCGGGTGCCGCGTCGCCGATCAGCGACCTCTCCGGCGCCTCATTGACGGCGAGCGCGGCGCCATAGGCCACGAACAACGCCCAGGCCCACGGCCCGGACGCGGAGGTCCACGCGAGGGTGACGAGCAGGCCGATGCGCAGGCCCCAGCCGCCGAGCAGGACCGGGACGCGGCCCGCGCGATCCGAGAGCCGTCCCGAGGGCCAGGCCACCGCCATCTTCGCGGCGCTGGCCAGCGCCCAGAGGAGCGGAATCCAGACCATCCCGACGCCCGCCGAGGTCGCCCAGAGAACCAGGAACGCCTCGGGCAACGAGGCAAACGCCAGGATGCCCGCCGCCAGCAGCAGCGCCTGCAGCCGGCGATCGAGCGCGCGGAATTCGAGGCGGGGCGCGGCGACCGGCGCAACCGGCGCATCGGCTGGCACCCCCACGGCGATGATCGCGAGTACTGCGGCGCCGGGCAGGACCGACCACAGGAAGACCTGTCCCAGGTCGGCGCCGGCACTCAGCAGCGCGAAGGCGGCCAGCGGACCGAGGACCGCGCCGGCGTGGTCCATCGCGCGGTGAAACCCGAAGGCGTGGCCGAGCGCAGTCCGCGGCACGGCGGCCGCGATCATCGCGTCACGCGGCGCCGTCCGCAGTCCCTTTCCGATGCGGTCGGCGAACCGCAGGCCGAGGACCCACGTCCAGCCCAGCGCCAGGCCGATTGCCGGCCGCGCCAGGCCCGATGCGGCGTAGCCGGCCAGCACCAGGCGCTTGGCGCCGAAGCCCCGGTCGGCGAGTCGGCCTGAGACCACCTTGAGGATGCTCGCGGTCGCCTCGGCCACGCCCTCGACCAGCCCGACG
>JAGTSG010000084.1 GCA_018261655.1 Pseudomonadota bacterium
GCGAAGGAGATCGTGCTGACGCGCGAACAGGCCCGGGACGTTGCCGCGGCCGGAGGCCTGCACCTCGAGGGCGTGACCGGCGATCACATGGGCGTGATCGGCGCGCTGTCGGCGGTGGGCCTGCGCCGCGGTGGCCACGACGGCCGGTTCATCTGGCTGCAGGGGGTCCGGGAGCTCTCGGGCACGGCCCAGGCCGGCCAGTTGCTGGAGTCCACGGGGATCGATGCGGTCGAAACGGTTGACGGACGGGCAGTGACGGGGAAAGCTACGGTGCGCGTGGACCCCTGGCCGAGGCCGGTGCTGCGGCACGGCAAGGCCGTCCTCCTGGTGCAGGAGCCAGAAGACAACAATGCAGCCTATGAATGGGAACTCCTCCCCAAGGAAGCTGTTCGGCGCTATTGAGCTGAGTGGCGGACTGAGCGTCGGCCGGCTGATGTGGCTGGTTGCGCTGGGGGTCGCGGTTGTCGCGCTGGAAGACGCGTTCCGCTGGTCGCTGCAGATGCCGGGCCACCACGGCATCGAGGCGATGGCCCTGCTGATGCTGGCCCGCCTCAGCTGCAGCACGCCCTGGTCGGCCACGATCGCCGGCGCGAGTGCCGCGGTCGCGGCGCCGGCGCTGGGCGCCGACCACGGGCCGCTGATGCCGCTGTTCTACCTGCTGCCGGGCGCGGTGCTGGACCTCGGCTACCGCCTGCGTCCGAAACCCGACGCCTTCGTCCTCTACCTGCCCCTCGTGGCGGCCCTCGCGTGGACGTCGAAGCCCGTCGTGCGGGTGCTCGCCAACCTCACCGTCGGCATGCAGTTCGGCTCGCTGCGCTCGGGCCCGGTCTACCCGATCCTGACGCACCTGCTGTTCGGGTTCGTGGGCGGGCTGGTGGCGGTCTTGCTCTGGCGCCTGACCGAGCGGGCCGCCGAGCGCTGAGCGTCGCGGCCGGACCCTCGTCCGGCCCGGCCGCGGATCACCGTCGTGTCCTCGGGCCCTACAGCCGGAATTCCGCGCCCAGGACGAGGGTGCGCCCCGCCTGGGGGAACCCGAAGGACTCCTCGTAGAGCTCGTCGAGCGCATTCTCGATGCGCGCGTACACGCGGGCGTTGCCGCCGAACTCGAACGAGACGTCGAGGTCGAGCACGTTGTAGTCGTCGAGCTTGAGCGCCGTGGTCGGCGTCGTGCGCGACAGGGTGTAGCTGTCGGCGACGTACAGCCACGTGCCGCCGATGCGCCAGCCGCCGGCGAACGCATAGTCGGCCCGCAGCGCGAACTTGTTCTCGGGCCGGTTCTGCAGCGTCTCGATGTCGGCATTGCTCGACTGGTTCTCCGAGTCCGTCCAGGTATAGCCGACCGACCAGTCGAAGGGGCCCGTCCCGCGGCTCGCGAGCGTGACCTCCACGCCCTGGAACTGGTAGGCCTCGAAGTTCTGGACGAGCCCGCCGGTCAGCGGACGCTCGATGAAGTCGTCTGCGTCGATGTGGAACAGCACGGCCTCGAACTGCATCCCGGCAGCAAAATCCTGGCGCCACGCGAGCTCATAGGTATCGGTCGTCTCCGGCGTCAGCTCCGGGTTGCCGCGATCCGCGGCGTAGAGGTCGCGCAATGTGGGATAGCGGATCTGCCGCGACGCCGACGCGCGCAGCACCGTGGCTTCGCCCCAGGCATAGTTCGCGCCCACGAGCCAGGACGTGCCGTCCTCGCTCGGCCCGTCGCTGCGGTCCTGACTGCTGTAACCGAGGCCCGCCACCAGGCCCAGGTCCTCGGTCGCCGAAAACTCGAGTTCTGCGCCGGCCGCGTAGATATCCAGCGACTCGTCCTGGTCGAAGGGCTGCGCGACCGTCGTGGTGCCGCCCCCCCCGCCGCCGCCACCGCCACCGCCGCCGCCACCACCGCCACCGGACACCGTCACGACGTTGAACCCCGTGGCATCCCAGCTCTCCTGCCGTCCATTCAGGGAGAAAGACAACAGGCTGCGTTCGCCCACGCTGATCGACGCCAGGATCCCGGCGCCGAGCACCTCGGTCGTCGCGTCCTCGCTGAACGCGCCAACCCGTGCCTGGCTGTCGAAGTCCGCGTCGTCGTAGCCGTTGGTCAACTCGTCGTCGCGGTTGTAGAACAGCGTCGGACGGACGTGCGTGGAGTCTCCCACGGTCATCTCGCCCGCGAGCTGAGCGGAGAGGATGTCGAACTCGACGCGCTCGAAGCGCGCCCGGCTCGCATAGATGGACTCGTTGCTGTTCACGGTGGTCGGCGGCTTGCCGTAATCCCCGTTGCGGTAGGCGAGGCTGACGCCGAACCCGCTCCCCGGCTCGCCGAAGACCAGGTTGCCCTGGATCGAGCGGTCCTCGCGATCGCTGTTGACCCGCTCCGAGGTGGGCTGCAGCGACGTCGGCTCGAAATCATCGGGCAGGTCGAAGTTGTCGCGGTCGTAGGCCGAGCCGGCCAGCGACAGGCCGACGCCGCCGACCATGCCGCTGACCGCCGCGCGCCCGAGGTAGGCCTGCGGGTCGGTCGCCTCGAACTGCAGGCTGGCGGCCGGCTCCGCGCCTGCCGCCCGGGTGGTGATCTCGATGACGCCGGCGTTGCCGCCCGGGCCGTACAACATGGAGCTCGCGCCGCGCGTGACCTTGATGGAGGCAATGTTGTCCACCGGAATGGCGGCAGGATCGAACTGGCCGTCGTAACTGGAGTTGAGCGGCACCCCGTCCTGCAGCAGGAGGACATTGCGGGTGCGCAGCCCGCGGATGTCGATGCGCGGCACGCCGTCGGCCCCCATGCGGACATAGACGCCCGGCAGGAGGGCGATGGCTTCCTCCAGCGTCCGGGCACCCCGGCGGCGGATGTCTTCCGTCGTCACGGTGTCCACGGTCGCGACTTCCTCGACCAGCCGGACGCGCTCGCCGATGACGGTGACGGTTTCACCGAAATGGTAGGTGGGGTCGGTGTCGGCAGTGGCCTGGGCGGTAGCCAGGGCCGAGAGGCAGGCGGCGGCGAGGATCGGACGGCGGTTCCATGCGGGCATGACAGGGTCTCCTGAAGGGTGCGGTAAAAAAATAACAAATAGGAACCAAAGTCAACAGGGCAAGCCGCGACGGATGACGGACGTTCCGCCGTGATCGCCGATCCGTTAGGCTCGCTGCAGCGCAGGAAAGGGGCCGCGTCGCGATGGAAGGACCGTTCAAGTACCGTGCTTTCATCAGCTACAGCCACGCCGACGAGAAGTGGTGCCGGTGGCTGCACAAGAGCCTCGAGACCTACCGGGTCCCGAAGCGGCTGGTGGGCCAGGAGACGCCCTTCGGGCCGGTCCCGCAGCGATTCGCGCCGGTCTTCCGGGACCGCGAGGAGCTCGCGACCTCGACCAGCCTCGGCGACACGCTGACCCGCGCGCTGGAGCAGTCCGCGTTCCAGATCGTGATCTGCTCGCCCAAGGCGGCCCAGTCGCACTGGGTCAACGAGGAGATCCTCACCTACAAGCGCTTCGGCCGCGAGCACCGGATCTTCTGCCTGATCGTGGACGGCGAGCCCAACATGGCCTCGGTCCCGGGCCGCGAACAGGAGGAGTGCTTCCCGCCGGCGCTGCGCTTCAGGATGGGCCCGGACGGCCAGCTCACCAGCGAGCCGAGCGAGCCGATCGCGGCCGACGTCCGCCCCGGCAAGGACCCCAGGAACGACGCCAAGCTCAAGCTGATCGCCGGCATGCTCGGCGTCGGCCTCGACGACCTGAAGCAGCGCGAGATCCAGCGCCGCAACCGTCGCCTGGCGATCCTCGCCACCGCTTCGCTCGCCGGCATGGCGTTCACCACCTTCCTGGCCGCGGCGGCCTGGCTCGCCCGCAACGAGGCGCAGCGCGAGCGCGCCCGTGCAGAGGCCGAGGCCGAGACCGCGCGGCAGACCACGCGGTTCATGGTGGACCTGTTCAAAGTGTCGGACCCGGGCGAGGCGCTCGGCAACAGCATCACGGCGCGCGAGATCCTCGACAAGGGCGCCGCGCGGATCGAGCGGGAATTGACCGACCAGCCCACCGTCCAGGCGACGCTGATGGACACGATGGGCACCGTTTACACGAGCCTGGGCCTCTACGACCAGGCCATCACGTTGATCCGGGGAGCGCTGGACAAGCGCAGCAATGCGCTGGGGCCGGAGCATGACGAGGTGGCGCAGAGCCTCAATCACCTCGGCGAAGTGCTGGCGCTGGATGCCGATTACGCAGAGGCCGAGAAGAAGCTGCGCGAGGCGCTGGAGATCCGCCGCAGGACGACCGGGCCGGGGAGCACGGAGGTCGCGATCACGCTGACGGCGCTGGCCGACGTGCTGTCGCGAAAGGGTGAGTACGACGCGGCCGAGCCGCTGATCAGCGAGGCGCTGTCGATCCGGCAGTCGCTGCACAAGGGGGCCCACCCGGACCTGGCGGAGAGCATCGAGGACCTGGGGCTCAACTTTGCCGACCGCGGCAAGTTCGAGCAGGCCCTGCCGCTGCTGCAGGAGGCGCTCACGATGCGCAGGCAGCTCCACGGCGAGGCACATCCGGCGCTCGCCCAGGCGATCAACAACCTCGCCTGGGCGTACTCGGAGTTGGGCCAGCTGGACGAGGCGGAGCCGCTCTATCGCGAGGCGCTCACCATGAAGCGCAAGCTGCTGGGCGAGGCGCACCCGGAGCTGGCCGCCGCACTGAGGAACCTCGCCTTCATCCTGCAGAGTCGCGGCGACGCCGCCGGTGCCGAGCGGGCCTACCGCGGAGCGCTGGCGATGAACCGCAAGCTGCTCGGCGAGAGCCATCCGGACATCGCGACGAACATGAGCGACCTCGCCTTCGTGCTGCACGCGCAGGGCAAGACCGCGCAGGCGATCGCGCTGATGCGGGGGGCGTTGACGATGATGCGGGCCGAACTCGGGCCGAGTCACCCGAGCGTCGCCGGCGCCGCGTCGAGTCTTGCCTTCTGGCTCACCGATGCCGGCGACTTTGCGGACGCCGAGCGACTCGTGGACGAAAGCCTCGCGATTCGCAGGGCCGCATTGGGCGACACGCACCCGCAGGTGGGCAGTACGCTGATGGTCAAGGCGAACCTGAGGCTGGCCGAACGTCGGCCCGAGGAAGCGCTGCGCCTGGCCCAGGAGTCGCGCGCGATCCTGGCGGCAGGTCTGCCGCCGGATCATTGGCTGCTGGCCGCGGCGACCAACGTGGAGGGGGCCGCCCTGTCCCGCCTGGGGCGGTATGCAGAGGCCGAGCCGCTGCTGCTCGACAGCCTCGGCCCCCTGGAGAGTGCGCCGATCACCGACCTGCCAAAGCGGGGACGCGCCCGGCTGGCGGAGCTGTACCGCGCCTGGGGCAAGCCCGAGCTCGCCGGTAAGTACCTGAATAAGTGAATTTTTCTGGCGGATTTCCGGACGGTCCGGGAGCCTGCCTCGCGGACGGGTCGCGCGCTTGCGGCTTATGTCGTCTGACTGATAATCGTTTGGCTTTTCTGGTAACTTGCAGGCACATCTGCAGGTGTCGCGTCAGGGATGCTGCGGCGATCCGTGATTCCCGGGGGTCGGGGTCAGGGCATCGAAACAGAACGACAGAGGGGATCGTGTCATGAAGTCTCGTAATGTCCGTGCCGTGTTGCGGGCGTCGATCGTCGTGGCCGGCGCGCTGGGCGTCTCCGCCGCCTGGGCCCAGGAAGTCGTCCAGGCGCTCGATCAGGTGAAGGCATACAGCACCGGCAACGTGCTGGACATGACGTTCAACGATCCGTATCGCACACAGAGTTACACCGTGCCGGAGTCGCCGGCAGCGCCCATTACCTCGTCATCGACCTTCGTGGCCTGCAAGCAGACCTCCGCGGCCGGACTGATCTGCCTCACCGCCAACGAGAAGATCGTCAACTGGTCCGATCCCATGGACGGCCAGAGCAAGGCGGAACTCTTCAGCTGCGATGACATCAAGGGCATCCTCGACGTCCGTGCCACCAACACCTGCACCGGGGTGACGGCCGACGAGCTGGGCGCGATCTGGCTGGCCGGCAAGAACAAGGGCAAGACGCACAGCCTCGTCAAGGTCACCGCCGGCGCGTGTCCAAGCGGGACGACGGGCGTGAGCGAGACATTCACGTCGTCGTCGTCGGGCGGCGGGACCTACTGCGCGCGTGAATGGGACACCGGACGGCCGTTGCTGTTGTCGGTCAAGCGGGTCGAAGGACAGGTGGCGACCCGGTTCGACGCGCCGCCGGACGCCGGTGACGAGGATGGCGACACGGTGCTCGGCCTCGAGCAGCGGCTGAACGCGGTGATCTTCAGCGCCACGAACCGGAACGACGTCTACGAGATCCCGGGCGGCCGGACGGGCTGGGGACTCGGCCGCAGGGAGGAACTGCAGGACATCGCCCTGCTGCAGGCGGCGAACACCGGCGGCGGCTATGACAACTACGTGCTGGTGACGACGAACGAAGGCGACGTGATGGCCAAGGACATGGCCAATCCGTCTGCGGTCGCCAATGTGGCCTGGACGGAGGCGGGCAATGGCTGCACCGTCGCCGGCGCGACACTCTCGCTGTCGGCCAGCCCGAAGGGCGAGATCATCTACCTGAGCAACTCGAGCTGCGCCGACGTCGTGGCGCTCAAGGCGACCAGGGTTGCCGGCAAGCTTGTGCTGGTCCGCGCGACGGAGCGCAACATCGAGCGTAATCCGGCGGAACAGGTGGCCCCGCGCCTCAGCACCACCGCGGCCTATCCGCCGGTCGGCATCACCGTGGCGCCCGGGCAGGATTTCCGCCTGGCTGACTGCAGCGGGGGCGAGAGTGACGGCTGCAGCGAGGTCCCGGGATTCAAGCTCTGGAACCTGAACTTCATCAACGGCGTCGCCGTCGACCAGGGCGTGACCGTGCTGCAGATCCTCAACATTCCCGACTGTCGCTGGACGACCAGTGACGCCTGCACGCCGGCGGCCATCTTCGATCCGCAAGGCACGGGCCAGCGGTCGGCGCAGTACCTGAATGTCGAGGCGCTGCTGCCCCAGGAGGTGCTGGACGTCCTCACCGCGAAGAATGTCTGGCTCCCGGGCATGCTGCTGGTTGCCCCCCAGCACCGCGGCCAGGCGCGCAACGGGTTCAAGTTCGACGCGTTCTTCTTCGTGGTGGACAACAGCGTCACGTTCAGCGGCATCTTCGAGGGCGAGTTCGACATGCAGAAGCTGATCGGCAAGCCGTCGCTGTGTGCCGACACCATCGGCG
>JAGTSG010000114.1 GCA_018261655.1 Pseudomonadota bacterium
GCAAGAGCGACGCAGAGTTGGCGTCCCTGGGCGCCCGCTGGGCCGTGGTCGACTCGAATCCGGGCTACCCCTGCCGGGTGAGCCTCGTCGACGCCGAGGTCGGCGAGACGGTGCTGGCGATCCCGTTTACCCACCATGACGTGTCATCGCCGTACCGGGCCTCGGGCCCGATCTATGTTCGCCCCGGGGCCAGGACAGCGCGCCCGGCGGTGGACGAGATTCCCGCGATGCTCAGGCGGCGGCTGCTCTCCGTGCGCGCCTACGATGCCGCCGCCATGATGATCGGTGCCGAAGTCGTGGCCGGTAGCGAACTGGAACCGGTTGTCCGGCGGATGCTGTGTAACGAGGCCGTCCAGTACCTTCACGTCCATAACGCAGGCCCCGGCTGCTACAACTGCAGTGTCGTGCGCGGCGGTGCGGACGGCGCCTGAGGGCTCATGACCACCACGCATGATCCCTGTCCGGGACCGCGCAGCCTCGTCGAGGCCTTCAACCGGCGCGACCCCCTCGGCTTGCGGGGCTGCGGCTTCTTCCACATAGTGGCCGGCCAGATCGCCTTCCAGCGCGGGTACTGGGACGAGCTGATGTTCCTGCGCCTGCACGGGCTGCCGGTTCCGGGAACGCAATGAGGCGACGCGCTGCGTGCCACACCTGACAGGACAACAGATGCCACAGGACACCGACGACAAGTTCTTCGAGCGTGCCGACGCCTACATCAGCCTGGCGAACCAGCAGGTCGCGGAATCGACGCGCGGCCAGGTGAGCGCCTCGATGATGTACGCGACCTCGCGGTTCAATGCCTGGGTGGGCGCCTGCAACTGCGAGTCGGCCGAGGAACTGTCCAGGGTCCGGGACGAGGCCATCGAGTACTTCGTGACCCAGTACCGCGAGATGCTCACCGAGAACCTCGACCAGTACATCCAGAACTTCGACGCCTACATGGCCGCCGGCAAGGGCGGGCAGGAGACGGCATGAGGCACGAACGCGCCGACATTCACGCCGGGCGCGCAGGCCGGGGCCGGCCGTAATCGTGGCGGGCGCGCCGGGCGAGGGGTTCCTGCAACCGGTGCTGGAAGGCCCGAGGCTGCACCTTCGCCCGCTGCGCCAGGAGGACTTCGAGCCGCTCTACGCAGTGGCGTCGGATCCCCTGGTCTGGGAACAGCACCCCGAGCCACTCCGGTACCGGCGCGACGTCTTCGAGGGATTCTTCGCCGGCGCGATGGCGTCGCGCGGTGCGCTGCTGGTGCTCGACCTGGAGTCCGCGCGGGTCATCGGCACGTCCCGTTACTATGACCTCGACGAGCCGGGCCACGAGGTTGCCATCGGGTACACGTTCCTGTCGCGCGACTTCTGGGGCGGCGTCACCAACACGGAGATGAAGCGGCTGATGCTCGAGCACGCGTTCACCTGGGCCGAGGCCGTCTGGTTCCACGTCGGACCGGAGAATCGCCGCTCGCGCCGGGCGGTCGAGAAACTGGGCGCAAGGCTGTCCCGCATCGCGCCGCGCGGCGGACGCGAGACCGTCTTCTACCGGCTGGAGCGGGCCGACTTCGTCTCCTGGCGCGCGACCATCACGGATGCGGCGCGGGGACGGCCGTGAACGACCCGCTGTTGCAGGCCATCGTCGACGAACTGGTCGCGTCCCACGGCGCGCATACGATCGTCCTGTACGGCTCCAGGGCCGACGGCTCCGCGTCGGCCGGCAGCGACTACGACATCGCGGCGTTTGCCGCCATCGAGCGCGCGACACGGATCACCCGGCCGGTGGGCGACACCTTCCTCGACGTGTTCATCTACCCCGAGGCACAGCTGGAGACGACGCCGGTCGAGTTCCTCAAGCTGGTGGGCGGCCGCGTGCTCGTCGAGCGCGACGACGCCGGCCGGCGGCTCGTGGAACGAGCGGACCGGCTGCTCCAGGCCGGTCCCGAACCCCTGCCGCCCGACGAGCGCCGGGCCCTGCAGGACTGGGCGCGAAAGATGCTGGTGCGCATGCAGCGAGGCGATGCGGAAGGCCACTATCGCCGCGCCTGGCTGCTCATGGAACTGCTCCCTGACTACTTCCAGCTGCGGGGCCTGTGGTACCGCGGGCCCAAGAAGTCCTTCGCCTGGCTCGCCGGCCACGACCCCGTCGCGCACGCCGCCTTCCTGGCGGCGCTGACGCCTGGTGCGCCGGACGAGGCCATCCGGGCGCTGGTGGACGCCGTCCTCTCCGGGCAAACTGACTGAGCCATGCCGATCGTCGATGTCGAGATCACCGCAGACGACCCGCCGGCGCGCGGCGGACGGGCCAGGGCCCTGGCCGACGAACTCGGAAGGGTCTTCGGAACGGCCGCGGGGCGCACCTGGGTCAGGATCCGCGGCCTGCCGGCGTCATCGTATGCCGAGAACGAGGTGGAGCTCGCCGAGGATGGCTATCCGGTGTTCGTGACCGTGCTGCATGCCCATCCGCCGGAGGGACCGGCGCGCGCGGCCGAGGTCATCGCCGTGACCCGCGTCGTGGCCGACTGGGCGCGTCGCAGTCCGGAGCGCGTACACGTGCAGTACGCCCCCGCCGCGGCCGGCCGGCAGGCCTTTGGCGGGACGCTGGTC
>JAGTSG010000115.1 GCA_018261655.1 Pseudomonadota bacterium
TCCGTGGGCTCGTCCGTGCTGGGCGCGATATTCGGCGGCCGGCGCGGCGCGGCCAGCAAGGCCGGGACGGCGGCACGCTCCGCGGGGCGGATCTTCAACGAGAAGGGCGACGTCGAGCGCGCCGGCGAGAACCTGGAGGTGCTGCGCCAGCGCCGCGCGGACCTCGAGCGGGAGATCGAGTCGAAGGCATCCACGCTGTCGGCGTCCCTCGATGCCGCGGCCGTTGAGCTCGATTCCGTCACCGTCGCGCCACGCAAGGCGGACATCACGATCGGCCGGCTGACGCTCTGCTGGGAGCCCTGGCGGACCGGCGGCGACGGCTTCGAGGCGCCCGCGTGGCCGCCGTGAGACAGGGACTGCGGCGATGGGCGGCGGCGCCTGGCATCGCGCTGCTGGTGCTGTCCGGGTGTACCGAGCGCCAGCCCGTCGTCGAGGCGGATGCCAGCCCCTACGGCAACTGGCGCGCGGTGCTGCCCGTGCCCGGTGGCGACCTTCCCTTCGGACTGGAGATCGCCCGCGAGGACGGGCACGACGTGGCCTGGCTGGTGAACGGGCCCGAGCGCGTCGAGGTCACCGAGGTGCGCGTGGACGGCGGCCGGGTCAGCATGGGCATGCCCGGCTTCCCGCACCGGCTCGAGGCGCGGATGCAGGACGGCCGGCTCGAAGGCGAGGTGATCTTCCTCAGGCCGGGCGGCGAGACCAGGTCAGCGCGCATGGTCGCGGAACGCAGCGCCGGATGGCGGTTCTTCCCGCCGTCGCCCGGCGCGAACGCCGACTTCAGCGGTCGCTGGGCCCTGACCTTCCGCGATCCCGACACGGGCGCCGAGTCGGCCGGCATCGCCGAACTGGCCCAGGACGGACGCGTCGTCAGCGGCACCGTGCTGCGCGAGTCGGGCGACGATCGCTACATCGCCGGCGAGGCCCGGGGCGACACGGTCTTCCTGTCGCGCTTCGATGGCGGCACGGCGTACCGGTACGTGGCCCGGCTCAATGACCGCGGCGAGCTCGAGGGCGAGCTGCGCTCAGGCACCGGCATCTTCCGGCAGCTGTCCGGCCGTCGCGACGACGACGCGCGGCTCGCTGACGCCACCACCCTGACCCGGCTGAGAGAGGATGCCGGCCCGGTCATGTTCACGTTTCCCGGTGTGGACGGCCGGCCCGTCTCACTGGCCGACGCGAGGTTCCGCGACAAGGTGATGATCATCACCCTCGGCGGCACCTGGTGCCCGAACTGTCACGACGAAGCCGCCTTCCTGCGGGACTTCCTCCCGTCGCGACGCGACCGCGGCCTTGAGGTCGTGCAGCTGATGTTCGAGTACGACACCGAGTTCGCCACGGCCGCGGCGAGTGTGCGCGACTTCGTCGACAAGTTCGCGATCGACTACCCGGTGCTGGTCGCGGGCACCTACGAGCCGGGCGCGGTGCAGCGCGCGATCCCGCAGCTCGAGAAGGTCCTCGCCTACCCCACCATGCTGGTGCTCGACCGCCGTGGCAGGATCCGGTACACGCACACCGGCTTCAGCGGACCCGCAACGGGCGCCCATTACGAGGAATTCGTGCGTGAGTTCGGCGCCCTGATCGACGGGTTGCTGGCCGAGACGTGAGAGGCACCTTCTGGCGGAGGTCCAATGCGACGTGAATACCGGCTCGTCAACGTCTTCACCCAGGGTGGCGGTCGCCTGACCGGCAATCCGCTGTGCGTCTTCGAGGACGCCCGCGGACTTACGGACGGACAGATGCAGGCCCTCGCGCTGCAGTTCAACCTGTCCGAGACCACGTTCATCCTGCCCTCGGGCCGGGCCGATGCGCGCGTGCGCATCTTCACCCCCGGCTACGAGATGCCGTTTGCCGGCCACCCCACGCTCGGCACGGCCCACGTGCTGCGGGCGCTGCGCGGGCTCGGCGAGGCGGTGGCGCTCGAGTTGAACGCGGGCGTGATTCCCGTCCGGGCCGTGGGTGGCGGCTGGGAGTTGCAGGCGAACCGGGCCACCGCGCGTCCGCCGCGTGCGTCCGCGGAAGAACTGGCGGCGGCGCTGGGACTGGACGCCTCCGACCTGGCGGGGCCGGCGCTGTGGGTGGACAGCGGCAGCGAGCAGCTGATCGTGCCGCTCGCGACGGCGGATGCGGTGCACCGGACGCGTGCCTCGTGGGAGGCGCTGGCCAGGATCACCTCGGACGGTCCGCGGGCGCAGGCCTACGTCTTTGCCCCCGTCGGCCCCGACGCCCTGTTGTCGCGGTTCTTCTTCAGCAAGGCCGAGTCGCTGCTCGAAGACCCGGCGACCGGCAGCGCGACGGCCAACCTCGGAGGCTGGTACCTGGCCCGGCAGGTCGCGGTACCGCTGTCCCGGACGATCTCGCAGGGTGAGCACCCCGGCCGGCCTTCGACCCTGCGCCTGCGGATCGACGAGGACCGCCACGTTTTCGTCGCGGGCGAGGTGATCGAGCTCGGGCGGGGGTACGTGGATCTGTGACGCATCAGGCCAGGACGTACCCGGTACCTGTGACGGGGTGACCGTCACCCTCGG
>JAGTSG010000085.1 GCA_018261655.1 Pseudomonadota bacterium
CTGGCGGCGGTAGTTCCGGAGCGCGGCGAGCTCCCCGTCGCGTTCCGCCATCGCCAGGTGGGCGATCAGGTCGTCCAGCGTGATGATGTTTATCACCGGAATGCTGAAGGCCCGCTGAACCTCCTGGACCGCCGACAGGGCGCCCTGGCCCCGTTCCTGCCGGTCGAGGGCGACCGCCACGCCCGCCGGGGTGGCGCCGGCGGCCCGGATGATCTCGATGGACTCCCGGATGGCCGTCCCGGCGGAGATGACGTCGTCCACGATCAGGACGCGGCCGGCGAGCGGGGCGCCCACGATGCTGCCGCCCTCGCCGTGCTTCTTGGCCTCCTTGCGGTTGAACGCAAAGGGCACGCTGCGGTCGTGCCAGTCGGCCAGCGCGATGGCGGCGGCGGTCGCCAGCGGGATGCCCTTGTAGGCGGGGCCGAACAGCATGTCGAAAGGCAGCTTCGAGTCCACGACCGCGCGCGCATAGCAGCGGCCGAGCGTCGAGACGGCGCCGCCGCTGTTGAACAGCCCCGCGTTGAAGAAGTAGGGGCTGACGCGCCCGCTCTTCAGCGTGAACTCGCCGAACCGCAGGACCTGGTGGGCGAGGGCGAGCTCGATGAACTCCTGCTGGTACGCTTCCATTCGGATCCTCCGGCGACAGGCGCGTATGATTGCGCCTTCGCCCGGGGCCCACAATGCGCATCGTCACCCTCAACTGCAACGGCATCCGTTCCGCCGCCCGCAAGGGCCTGTTCGACTGGCTGCCGCGGCAGCGCGCCGACGTGGTCTGCCTGCAGGAGACCAAGGCCCAGGAGCACCAGCTCGACCACGGCGACTTCCGGCCAGCCGGATTCCACTGCCACTACTTCGACGCCGACAAGAAGGGCTACAGCGGGGTGGCGGTCTACTCGAAGGCGGAGCCGGACGAGGTGATCCGCGGCTTCGGCGTCGAGGAGTTCGACCGCGAGGGCCGCTACCTGGAGGCGCGCTTCGGGCGGCTGTCGGTGGTGTCGCTGTACCTGCCGTCGGGGTCCTCCGGTCCGCACCGGCAAGCGTCCAAGTTCAGGTTCCTGGAGGCGTTCCTGCCGTACCTGAAGTCGCTGAGGCGCAGGCGGCGCGACTACGTGCTCTGCGGCGACTTCAACATCGCTCACAAGCCCATCGACCTGAAGAACTGGCGCTCGAACCAGAAGAACTCCGGCTTCCTGCCCGAGGAACGCGCCTGGCTCGACACGGTCTTCGACCAGGTCGGCTTCATCGACGCCTTTCGCGCGGTGGACGACCGGCCCGAGCAGTACACCTGGTGGTCGAACCGCGGCCAGGCCTGGGCGAAGAACGTCGGGTGGCGCATCGACTACCAGTTGCTCAGTCCGTCGCTCGCCGGCGCGCCGCGCGCGGCGCGGATCTACAAGGAGCGGCGCTTCTCGGACCATGCGCCGCTGATCATGGACTACGCGCTGTGAGCGACGTCGCGCCGCCGCCGCGCAGCAGCGGCGGGCCCTGGGCCGCGCTGAGGCCCTATCTCGAGAAGGAGTCCCTGGCCGCCTTCTTCGTCGGCGTCTCGTCCGGCTTCCCCTACGCGATGATCGGCGCCACGCTGACCACGCGACTCGCGCAGGACGGCATCGACAAGCGGACCGTCACGGCGTTCTCGCTCGCCTTCCTCGTCTACAACCTGAAGGTCTTCTGGGCGTGGATCGTGGACGGCGTGCGCATCCCGCTGCTGGGCCGTCTCGGCCAGCGCGTGTCCTGGCTGCTGCTGGCCGGCGTCGCGGTGATCGCGGCGGTGGTGAACCTGGCGCTCGTCGAACCCGGCTCGGGCCTCCAGGCCACGGTGGTCGCGGCCGTGCTGGTCGGCGTCGCCGGCGCCACCTACGACATCGTCATCGACGCCTACCGCATCGAGACGCTGAAGCCTTACCAGCTCGGTGTCGGTTCGGGCATGTCGCAGTACGGCTGGCGCATCGGTTCGGCGGCCGCGGGGGCGCTGGCCCTGGTCGTGGCCGCGCGCTGGGGCTGGGCCACGGCCTACGTCGCCTGTGCCGCGTTCGCGCTGCCGGCGATGCTGACCGGGCTCATCGTCGGCGAGCCTCCACGTCACGTCGTCAGCATCGAGAAGCGCGGCCTGGCGGCCGTCTGGCAGTCCATCGTCGGCCCGTTCGCGGAGTTCATGCAACGCTCGGGCGCCTGGCTCGTGCTGCTCTTCATCCTGGTGCACAAGATCGGTGACACGCTCGCCAACCTCACGTTCCGCCTGCTGTTCAACGACCTCGGCTACAGCAACGACGAGATCGCGATCTACGACGTCGGCTTCGGCTTCTGGGCCTACCTGGCCGGCATCTTCGTCGGCGGCATCCTCTACGCGAGGATGGGGCTGAAGCGTTCCGTGCTCGTCGCGCTCGTCCTGATGTGCGTCTCGAACCTGAGCTTTGCGCTGCTCGCAGCGGCGGGCCACAGCAACTCCGGCCTGGCGGCCGCGATCGGCTTCGAGAACTTCGCGAGCGGCTACGGCGGAGTGGTCGTGGTCGCCTATTTCTCGGCCCTGTGCAACCTGCAGTTCACCGCCACGCAGTACGCGCTGATCTCCGCGGCGGCGAGCGTCCTCGGCCGCGTGCTGACCGGCACCACGGCGGGCGGGCTGATCGAGGGCCTCGGCTACGTGAACTTCTACCTGCTGACGACGGCGCTGGCGCTGCCGGGCATCCTGCTGTTCTGGTACATGATGCGCGGTGGCATGATAGACAGCGCGCTGGGGACTGCCGGCAGGAAGGGCTGATGGGACGGCAGGCGTGAAAGTGACCCTCGATAACGAACGCGTGCTGTGCGCGGTCGACGACCTGGCGGACCGGTCCAGCCGCGGCTTCCTGGTGGGCGAAGGCCCCTGGCCGCTGTCGGGCTTCCTGGTGCGCAAGGGCGAACGGATCCATGCCTATCTCAATCGCTGCCCGCACGTCAGGCATCGGCTGAACCTGAAGCCGGACGAGTTCCTGACGTCGGACCGGACGCTGATCGTCTGCGGCTCGCACGGGGCACTGTTCGACATCGAGAGCGGCTACTGCATAAGCGGCGCCTGCCTGGGCAAGTCGCTGGTGTCGATCCCGATCGAAATCGCTGCCGGGCACGTCGTACTGGCCGAGGGCGTGGAGCCGGCGGATTACGAATGATCGACGAGCTGGTGAAATTCTTCGTGCTGCTGTTCGTGGTGGTGGAGCCGGTCACCCTGGTGCCCGTGTTCGCCAGCCTGACCGACGGTGCGAGCGAGCGCTACCGGCGCAAGATGTCCCTGAAGGCCGTCACCGTGTCGGGCGTGGTGCTGGCGCTCGTCGCGCTTGCCGGCGCGTGGTTCATCCGCATGATGGGCATCAGCATCGACGCCTTCCGCATCGCCGGCGGCGTGATGCTGTTCCTGATCGCGCTGGAGATGGTCTTCGCGCGGGAGTCGGGCACCAAGACGACCCGCGAGGAGAAGAACGAGGTACCCCTTGATGACGGCCGGGCTGCTCGTGGTCATCGCGCTGGTGCTGCTCATCACCCTGGCGCTGCTGCTGCTGACGCCCCTCGTGAACCGCGTGATGGGCGTGACGGGCGCGCACGTCGTCAGTCGCCTCACCGGCGTGGTGCTCGCGGCGCTCGCCGTGCAGTTCATGGTCGACGGCCTGAAGGGCGCGTTCGCGTAGCAGGGGTCAGGCCCCTGTCACCTGCGGCGAAACTCCAGGTCGAATACCTCGTGCCCCAGCCGCTCGCCGCGGCGCTCGAATTTCGTCAGGGGGCGGCTCCCGGGACGCGGTACGTAGTCGCCGGCAGGCGAGGCGTTGGCGAAGGACGCGCTTTCCCGCAGCACCTCGAGCATGTGCGTGGCGTAGGGCGCCCAGTCGGTCGCGAGGCGGAACACGCCGCCGGGCCTGAGCTTGCGCGCGACGAGCTCGACGAAGCCCGGCTGCACGATGCGCCGCTTGTGGTGGCGCTTCTTCGGCCACGGGTCCGGGAAGTAGAGCAGCAGCTCGTCGAGCGACGCGTCCGGCAGCTGGTGTTCGAGCACCTCGACCGCGTCGTGGGCGACCAGCCGGACGTTTCCGAGCGAGGCGGCCTCGATGCCGAGCAGGCAGTGGCCGACGCCCGGGCGGTGCACTTCGACGCCCAGGAAGTCCGTGTCGGGATGCGCCGCCGCGAGCGCAAGCAGGGTCTCGCCGTCGCCGATGCCGATCTCCAGCACGCGTCGCGCACGCCGGCCGAATACGGTGTCGAGGTCGAGCACCCCGGGGGCGTACGCGATGCCGACGCGCGGCCAGAGCTCTTCCAGCGCGCGCTCCTGCGCACGCGTGATGCGCCCGGCGCGCTGCACGAAGCTCCGGATGGTGCGCCGAGGCTGCAGTTCACCGGACATGCGAAGCGTTCCCTCGAGAGGGGTCAGACCCCACTCCGTCCCCGCTGCGGGGACCGAGTGGGGTCCGGCCCCTCCTCATCGCGTCACCAGGTCCGGCGTCAGGTCGGCGACGGCACGGCAGCCGGTCAGTGCCAGCGTCCGGTCGAACTCGTCGCGCAGGATCTCGAGCGCGCGCGCAGCGCCGGCCTCGCCGCCGGCACCCAGGCCGTAGACCGGCGCGCGGCCGAGCGCCACGGCGGTGGCCCCGAGGGCGACCGCCTTGGCGATGTCGGAGCCGCGGCGCACCCCGCCGTCCACGATGATCGCGAGCCGCCGGCCGACCGCGTCGATGACCTCGGGCAGCGCGTCCATGCCGCTGATGGCCCCGTCCAGCTGCCGGCCGCCGTGATTGGACAGCCACACGCCGTCAACGCCAAGCGCTGCCGCGCGCTCCGCGTCGTCGGCACGCAGCACGCCCTTCAGCAGCAGCTTGCGCTTCCAGCGGTCGCGGAAGCGCGCCAGGTCGTCCCAGTCGAGCGACGGGTCGAACATGTTGTGGCCGACGAAGTTGTTCACGTTCGCGCCGGGACCGAGCTCGCGTTCGACGTTTACGAAGCGCGGCTTGTTGCGGGCGACCGTCAGGATCCACCGGGGGTGCCGGAGGATGTCGAGCGTAGTGCGGAGCGGGAACTCCTGCTTCGGCAGCAGGCCGCTGCGAAGGTCCCGTTCGCGCTTGCCCGGGGTGGGGAAGTCGCTGGTGATGATGATGGCGTCGCAGCCACCCGTTTCCGCGCGATCGATGAGCCGGTCGCTGATCTCCCGCTCGCGGAACACGTAGGCCTGCAGCCAGAGCCGGCCGGAAGCCGCCCTGGCGAGGTCCTCGATGTAACTCATGGACACCGTGGACATGGCAAAGGGCAGTCCCGCCGCCGCCGCGGCGTGCGCGATCGCGAGATCCCCGTTCGGCCACTGCAGGCCGTTCAGCCCGGTCGGTCCGACGATGGCCGGGAACGACGCCGGGTGGCCGAGGATCGTGGTCGCGGTGTCCCGCACGGAGACGTCCACCATCGTTCGCGGGCGGAACCGCAGGCGTTCAAAGGCGGCGCGGTTGCCGGCGAGCGTCCGCTCGTCCTCGGCGCCGCCGTCCACGTAGTCGAAGGCGAAGCGCGGCACCCGCCGGCGGGCGATCTCCCGCAGTTCGTCGATGTTCAAGGCATCCTTGAAACGCCTGCTCATGCGACCTTCCCTGCGATCCGCCCGCCAAAGAGGCAGCCGCCGAGGAACGTGCCCTCGAGGCCGCGCTTGCCGTTCATGCCGCCGCCGCCGAAGCCGGCGGCCTCGCCGGCGGCGAACAGTCCGTGTATGGGCCTGCCGTGCAGGTCCAGGACGCGCGACTCCAGGTCCGTCTGCAGTCCGCCCATGCTCTTGCGGCTGATGATGAACTCCCGGATCGCCACCAGCGGGCCGGCCTTCGGGTCCAGGATCTTCTGGAACCTGCAGGTGCGCAGGCGATCGCCGGTCCAGCGCCGGGCGAACTCGATGCGCCGCAGCTGCTCGTCGTTGTGGAAGCGCGGCCCGCGCCCGATGCGCTCGTCGTAGCGGGTCGCAGCCTCGGTGACCGCGTCGAGGTCCACCGAGCCGTCGCCGACCAGCTCGTTCATGCGCTCGACCAGCAGCGGCAGCGTGTTGGCGATGACGATGTCCTCGCAGTTGGCGGTCAGTTC
This sequence comes from Pseudomonadota bacterium, assembly GCA_018261655.1. Classification (GTDB taxonomy): domain Bacteria; phylum Pseudomonadota; class Gammaproteobacteria; order Steroidobacterales; family Steroidobacteraceae; genus SG8-30. The sequence continues at coordinate 6,073 of JAGTSG010000085.1, forward strand.
CTCGTACAGCCAGCGATTGCCCCGCAGCAGGTCGCGGGCGACCGCGAGGCGCTTCTGGTCGCGGAAGGAGGGGTTGAACTCCGAACCGGAAACCGCGAGCTCCTTGAGCGCGATCCTGCGGTTGAGCAGCTGCCAGGAGTAGCCGCGCTCCTGGCGGCAGACCTGCGCGACCAGGTCGTGGGTGTCGTAGCCGGTCACGAGCGGCATCGGGCCGATGCGCTCGCCACGCCAGTTGAGCCACAGGGCCGACTTGGGCGGAACCAGCGACAGGCCGTGTCCCGGCTTGCGCGGGCGCCAGTGCCGCACCCCTGCCGCGTAGTTCCACTGCCAGTCGAGGTGAGTGATGGCCGCGCCGGCCCCGGCGGCCGCGTCGTGCAGGCGGCCGTCCGCGAACTTGTGCGAGCCGTTCAGGATGACCTGCGGCGGCCGTCCCCAGTCAGCGTGCCAGTTCGCGCGCACGCGGTCGATGTCGCCGTTGATGCCGCCGGCGGCGACGATGACCGCCTCGGCCTCGACCTCGAACTCCTCGCCGGAGGACTCGACGATGCCACGGCAGCCGGTGACGCGGCCGTCGCTCGTCACCAGCGTGTCGACGCGATGCCCGTAATGGCAGCTGAGCAGGTCCTGCGCGGGGTGTGCGAGCAGCTGCGCGGCGAGCTTGACGGCCAGGACGTGACCGGTGCCCCAGACGATGTGCCAGCGGGGCACGGAGTTGCCCGGCACGTGCAGCCCGCGCTCGACCCACATGGGCATCGGCATGAATTCGATGCCCAGGCCACGCAGCCAGTCGTAGACCTCGGGGATACAGCGCTCGACATAGGCTTCTGCCCAGGCGCGGGGCCAGCGGTGCTCCGGACCCAGTTCGCCGAAGGCCATCCAGTCCGCCAGCCCGAGTTCGGGGCTGTCGTGGATTCCGTACTTGCGCTGCAGGGGCGTCCCGGCGAACCAGATGCCGCCGAAGCTTTCCTTGGCGAGGCCGCCCAGGTTCTCTTCGGCGTCGCGGTCGAGCAGCAGCACGCGCCGACCACGGCCCAGGAGCTCGTGCGCAGCGGCAATGCCGGCGATGCCGGCGCCGACGACGACCACGTCCGTCTGGTAGTGCACTGCTGGGTGTCCCGTCCGCTGCCAGCCGGTTCATCGCGCCGGCGACGCCGTTACTTTACACTCGCCGCGGCCGGCCAGGCAGCGCGCCCGGCGCGGCGGAGGTCTCGATGCCGATCTGGGTGGACGCCGACGCCTGTCCGCGGCCGGTCAAGGACATCCTGTTCCGGGCCGCGGAGCGGACCGGCGAGCAGCTGGTGCTGGTCGCCAACCACGCCATGGCGGTGCCGAGGCGTCCGAACATCCGGCTGCTCCAGGTCCGCGGCGGGTTCGACGTGGCGGACGCCGAGATCATGAGCCGCGTGGCGGCGGGCGACCTCGTCGTCACCGCCGATATCCCGCTCGCAGCCGACGTGATCGCGCGCGGTGGCAGCGCGCTCAATCCGCGCGGCGAGTTGTATTCCGCCGACACGATCCGCTCCCTGCTCAACATGCGCGACTTCATGGACACGATGCGCGCCAGCGGCGTGCAGACCGGCGGCCCGCCGCCGCTGGGACCGGCGGACCGCCAGGCCTTCGCCAACCAGCTGGACAGCTGGCTCGCCCGGCGGAAGCGCGACCCCGCCTGAGCGCCGACCGGTTCCCGGCCCGGCGGTGGCTCGACAAGCCGCCCCCGCGGGAGCATCCTTTTTCCGCGCGACACGACGACGACCCGGGGGGGGATTCAACGTGAGCACGATCCGCGTTCTTGTGGGCACCAGGAAGGGCGCCTTCATCCTGCGCGCCGACGGCAAGCGCAGGCAGTGGTCCGTTGCGGGCCCGCACTTCGCCGGCTGGGAGATCTACCACATGAAGGGCTCGCCGGCCGACCCGGCGCGCATCTACGCCTCGCAGACGAGCACCTGGTTCGGCCAGGTGATCCAGCGCTCGAGCGATGGCGGCGAGACCTGGGAGCAGCCCGGGTCGGAGGTTGCGGTGCCCGCCGAGGCGGCGGGCGCGCCGGACGGACCGCCGATGCCGCAAGGCGAGAGCAACAAGTTCGTCTACGACACCTCGCCGGAATCCGGCCGGCCCCTGACCACGCACCAGCACTACGACGGGACGCAGCGGCCCTGGGAGTTCAAGCGCGTCTGGCACCTAGAGCCGTCGCCGGCCGATCGCGACGTGGTCTATGCCGGGGTGGAGGACGCCGCCCTGTTCCGCACCACGGACGGCGGCAAGTCATGGCACGAGCTGGCGGGGCTGCGCGGCCACGAGTCGGGGCCGAAGTGGCAGCCTGGGGCGGGCGGCATGTGCCTGCACACCATCCTGCTCGACCCCCGGGACCCCAACCGGATCTACGTCGCGATCTCCGCGGCCGGCGCGTTCCGCAGCGACGACGGCGGCAGGACCTGGCAGCCGATCAACCGGGGCCTGACCTCCCAGTACATTCCCGACCCGACGGCCGAGGTCGGTCATTGCGTCCACCGCATCGCCATGCACCCGTCGCGCCCGCAGACGCTGTTCATGCAGAAGCACTGGGACGTGATGCGCAGCGACGACGGCGGCGCGAGCTGGCACGAGGTGAGCGGCAACCTGCCGAGCGACTTCGGCTTCGCCATGGCGGTCCACGCCCACGAACCCGAAACCGTGTACGTGGTGCCGATCAAGAGCGACTACGAGCACTATCCGCCCGAGGGAAAGCTGCGCGTGTATCGCAGCCGCAAGGGGGGCAACGACTGGGAGGCCCTGACCAGCGGGCTGCCGCAGAAGGACTGCTACGTCAACGTGCTGCGCGATGCGATGGCCGTGGACTTGCTCGATCCCTGCGGCATCTACTTCGGGACGACGGGCGGACAGGTCTACGCGTCGCCGGACGGCGGCGATCACTGGGAGCCGATCGTGCGCGACCTACCCCCGGTGCTGTCGGTCGAGGTGCAGACGCTGCCGTGATCCGCGTCGTGCTTCCGCCGCACCTGAGGACGCTGGCCCGCGTCGATGGCGAGGTCGCGCTCGAGGTGGGCGGCACGGTCACCCTGGCGTCGGCCCTCGACGCGCTCGAGGCCCGGTACCCCATGCTGCGTGGCACGGTTCGCGACCACGCGACGCGTCAACGACGCCCGCTGGTGCGGTTCTTTGCGTGCAGCGAGGACCTGTCCCACGTGCCGCCCGACACGCCGTTGCCGGAAGCGGTGGCGTCGGGCGCGGAGCCGTTCTTCATCGTCGGGGCAATTGCCGGAGGTTGAAAGCGAACGCTACGCTTCCGCCGGCGATCGGCAGAAAGAGGCAGCGTCCCCTTTACTCAGGCTCGACCCGCCCGGAAGCCCCCGCTGCGGCCGCCGGGCCTGCCGGATGACCAGCTGCCGCGACGCGCGCCCTGGTGTGCGGCCGGCTTGCGGGCCTGGCCGCCCTGGGCGGGACGCTGGCCACCGTGGCCGGCGGGCGCATGCCGTTCATGCCGCGCGCCAGGCTGGCCGTGGCTGCGCGACGCTTCGGGCTTCTCGGCCTGGGCGTGCTGCACGATCGCGAATTGCGGCGTGTCCCTGACGGGCACGGTCTGCTTCATGGTCCGCTCGATGTCCCGCATCAGGCCGCCCTCATCGGGAGCGACCAGCGAGACGGCCCGGCCCGTGGCGCCGGCGCGGGCGGTGCGACCGATGCGGTGCACGTAGTCCTCGGGCACGTTCGGCAGCTCGTAGTTGACGACCTGCGGCAGTTCCTTGATGTCGAGACCGCGGGAGGCGACCTCGGTCGCGACCAGCGCTGTGATCCTGCCGGCCTTGAAGTCGGCCAGCGCCTTCACGCGCGCGGCCTGGCTCTTGTTGCCGTGGATCGCCGACGACCTGATGCCGGCGGCCTCGAGCTGCTGCGACAGCTTGTTTGCGCCGTGCTTGGTGCGCGTGAACACGAGTGCCTGCGACCACGGGCCCTCGTCGGAGGCGCCATTCTGGAACAGGTGCACCAGCAGGTGGCGCTTGTGCTCCTTGGGCACGCGGAAGGCGTGCTGCTCGACGCGCTCGACCGTGCTGTTGCGCGGCGTCACCTCGATGTGCACGGGGTTGCGCAGCAACCGCGTGGCCAGCGTG
>JAGTSG010000032.1 GCA_018261655.1 Pseudomonadota bacterium
GAACAGCGGCACGGCGATCAGCGTCTCGTTGTTCATGGTGCCGAACACGCGGCTCGGCAGCGCCTCCAGGTAGGCCATCTCGAAGGCGCCGAGCATCGAAGCCACGCTCGCGAACATCAGCGAGACGCCGGCGAGCGTGAAGGCCACTGGATAGCCGGCGAGAAGCGCCACGACCACGACCGCGAACAGGACGAGCCCGAGCCACTCCACGATCAGGCCTCGGGGCGCCGTCGCAGCTCCGCGACGCACTTGATGACCGTGGAAAGGCCCTGGACGGCGAGCAGCGCCGCCATCAGCGGGATGACCGCCTTGAGCAGGAACAGCCCGGGCAGGCCGCCGGCCTCGCGCGAGCGCTCGACGATGCGGATGGAACCGGCGACGTAAGGCAGGCTCTCGTAAACGAGGTAGCCGCACAGCGGCAGCAGGAACAGGATCGTCCCGGCCAGGTCGACGACCGCCCGCGAGCGCACGGGCAGGCCGCGGTAGATCACGTCCACGCGCACCTGCTCATCGTGCTTGAACGTGTAGGCTGCGCCCAGCATGAACACCAGGGCATGCATCCACGTCAGCGTCTCCTGCATCCAGATGAAGCCGCTGTCGAAGGCGTAGCGCATGACCACGACTGCGAAGCCGACCACGCCCAGCGCCAGCGTCAGCCAGGACACCAGCCGGCCCGTCGTCTCGGCAAAGCCGTCGATCGCCCGCGCGACCCGCAGCGCGGCGTTCACGGCGGGCCGTCCCCGGCGCGCTCGAGCCGCCTGAGGAAGACGCCCATTTCCTTCGCTGCCTGCACGTCGCCCTGCGCCTCCGCAGCCTCGATGCCCCGGCGGTACACCTCGGCGGCGCGGTCCCTCGCGCCGCCCTGCGCACAGGCCTCGCCGAGCCGCTTCCAGGCCGCAGAGTAACCGGGATTCTGCTCGACCGCCTGCTGCAGGTGGCCGATCGCGGCGACGAAGTCGCCTTCCTTGAGGCACTCGCTCCCCAGCGAGAAGCGCAGCAGCGGCGAGTCCTGTCCCCGCTGCAGCATCACTTCCAGGTTCTGCCGCAGCCCCACGTCACTTCCGCCAGAAGTCAGGGGTGAACAGGATGATGAGCGTGAACAACTCGAGGCGGCCGATCAGCATGGCCAGCGCGCAGACCCACTTGGCGGCGTCCGGGATATCGTGAAAGTGCACCGCCACGGCGCCGAGGCCCGGGCCGGTATTGTTGATCGTCGTGGCGATTGCCGACCAGGCGGTCACCTGGTCGAGCCCGACGACCATGAGCAGCAGCATCATGGCGCCGAACAGCAGCAGGTACATCGCGAAGAAGCCACCGACCGCGTTCATGACCCGCACCGGGACCGGCTTGGCGGCCAGCTTGACCGGGATCTCGGCGCTGGGGTGCACCAGCCGCCGCAGTTCCGCGAGTCCCTGCTTGATCACCAGCAGCCAGCGGATCACCTTGATGCCGCCGCCGGTCGAGCCCGCGCAGCCGCCGATGAAGGTCGCCAGCATCAGCAGCGGCGGCAGCGCGCCGACCCAGGACGAGAAGTCCGCGGTCACGAAGCCGGTGCTCGTCTGCAGCGAGACGACCTGGAAAGAACCGTAACGCAGTGCCTCGAGCGGCGAGCCGTAGGACCCGGCCAGGTAGAGATAGGCCGACACGCCGAGTGTCAGGCCCGCGAGGGTGCCGACGTACGCCCGGAACTCCGGGTCGCGCCAGTAGATGCGCGCGCTTCGCTGGCGGAACATGACAAAGTGCAGGGCGAAGCTGGTGCCGCCCGCAGCCATGAAGAAGACCGCGACCATCTCGATCGTCGCGCTCTGGAAGTGCGCCATGCTTGCGTCGTACGACGAGAAGCCCCCGGTGGAGAGCGTGGCGAAGGCATGGCCGATGGCGTCGAAGGCTTCCATGCCCGCGACGTAGTAGGCCAACGCGCAGGCCGCCGTCAGGGTCAGGTAGACGAGCCACAGGGCCTTGGCGGTGTGGGCGATCCGCGGCGTCAGCTTCTCGTCCTTGACCGGGCCTGGCGTCTCCGCCTTGTAGAGCGACATGCCGCCGATGCCGAGCACGGGCAGCAGCGCGACCGCCAGCACGATGATGCCCATGCCGCCCAGCCACTGGATCTGCTGGCGGTAGTACAGGATCGACTTCGGCAGGTCGTCCAGGCCGACGATGACGGTCGCGCCGGTGGTGGTGAAGCCCGAGACGGCCTCGAACACCGCGTCGGTAAAGGACAGCTCCGGCACGTCGGAGATGAGCAGGGGCGTCGCGCCGGCCAGCCCGAGGCAGACCCAGAACAGCGCCACCACCAGGAACCCGTCGCGCAGGCGCAGGTCCCGATGCACCCTGCGCACCGGCAGCCACAGCGCCAGGCCCGCGGAGACGACGACCAGGAAAGCGTAGACGAAGGGCTGGTGGTGGCCGTCGCCGAAGGCAAAAGACACGCCGATGGGAGGCAGCATCGACAGGCTGAAGATCATGAGCATCAGCCCGAGGATGCGCAGGACCATCGGCAGGTTCATTTCGCGGCGCCGTCCCGGTTCAACCGAAGCGACCGCCGGGCTGGAAGAGCTTGCCCACCGACTCGACGTGCCGCCGGTCGGTGAGGAACAGGATCACGTGGTCGTCGGCCTCGATAACCGTGTCGTGGTGGGCCATGATCACGTCGTCGCCGCGCACGATCGCGCCGATCGTGGTGCCGGGCGGCAGCACGATGCGCTCGATCGGCTTGCCGACCACCGGCGAGCTGCGCGAGTCGCCGTGGGCGATGGCCTCGATGGCCTCGGCCGCGCCGCGCCTCAGGGAGTGCACGCGCGCGACGTCGCCGCGCCGGACGCGGGCCAGCAGCGCGCCTATGGTTATCGTCTGCGGCGAGATGGCGACGTCGATGGGGCCGCCCTCCATCAGCTCGGCGTATGACGGCTTGTTGATCAGCGCCATCACCCGGTGCGCGCCCAGCCGCTTCGCCAGCATCGCGGAGAGGATGTTGGCCTCCTCGGCGTTGGTGAGCGACACGAACACGTCGGCGTCGTCGATGTTCTCCTCGAGCAGCAGTTCCTCGTCGGCGGCGTCGCCCGTGAGCACCAGCGTCCTGTTGAGCGTCTCCGCCACGCGACGCGCGCGGGCGGGGTCGCGCTCGATCAGCTTGACCTGGTTGTAGTCCTCGAGCGTGCGGGCGAGCCGGTAGCCGATGTTGCCCGCGCCGGCGATGACGACGCGCTTGACCGGTTCCTCCTCGGTGCGCAGTTCCTTCATCATCGCCCGGATGTCGTCGCGCGCGGCCACGAAGAAGACCTCGTCCCCTTCCTGGATCACGGTGTCGCCCTCGGGCTGGACGCTGCGGCCCTGCCGGTAGAGCGCCGCGACGCGGGTGTCGCGCCTGGGGATGTGGTCGCGCAGCTCGCGCAGCTGGTGGCCGACCAGCTGGCCGCCGCTGACGGCGCGCATGCCGACCAGCCTGACCCGGCCGTCGGCGAAGTCGAGCACCTGCAGCGCGCCGGGATACCGGATGAGCCGGCTGACGTGGTCCGTGACCAGCTGCTCGGGGCTGATCATGACGTCCACGTGCAGGCCGCCCTCCTCGAACAGGCGGTGGCGCAGCGAATAGTCCGGGGAGCGGATGCGGGCGATCTTGGTCGGCGTGCCGAACAGGCTGTGCGCGACCTGGCAGGCGATCATGTTCACTTCGTCGCTGTTGGTCAGCGCGACGATCATGTCCGCGTCCGCGCCGCCGGCAGCCTCGAGGATGGAGGGATGGGCGGCGCTGCCCACCACCGTGCGGACGTCCAGGCGGTCCTGCAGGTCGCGCAGCACCTCGTCGCGCGTGTCGACGATGGTGACGTCGTTGGCCTGCTCCCGGGACAACTGGTATGCGGCGGTCCGGCCGACCTGGCCGGCGCCGAGGATGATTATCTTCAATCGGGGCCCTGCCCTTTGGGCGGTGAGGACCGTCTCCCGGGCGGGGATTCTAGCAGAGGGGTCGGAATCGCCGCCGTCCGGCGAAAAGGTACCTGGTACAGACCCAGCCCCATCCGGGGACAGGTCCGTACCAGGTACCTCCTGGTCACACGGCCTCCAGCTTCGCGTAGGCGTACATCAGCCACTTCTGGCCTGCGTTCTCGAAGTTGACCTGCACCTGCTGCGTGTCGCCGTTGCCCTCGTAGCGCAGGACCACGCCCTCGCCGAACTTCGGGTGGCGGACGCGCGCACCCAGCCGGATCGGCAGTTCCTCCCCCTTCGCCGCCTGCCGGCGCGCCGGCGCGACCGCGGTGGCCACCTCGGGGCCGGCGGTGTGGCGGCGCGGACCGCCGTGCCGGGTGGAGGGGTCATAGAGCGGCCTCGAGACGGACAGGCGCGGGCGCACCTCCTCGACGAGCGCGGCCGGCAGCTCCGCAAGGAAGCGCGACGGGGCGCGGTACTCCGTCCGTCCGTAGATCCTGCGGCTCTCCGCATGGCTCAGGTAGAGCCGCTGCATCGCCCGGGTGATGCCCACGTAGCACAGCCTGCGCTCCTCGGGCAGCTTCTCCGGGTCGAAAACCGAGCGTTCCGACGGGAACAGGCCCTCCTCCATGCCGACCATGAACACCGTGGGAAACTCGAGGCCCTTGGCGCTGTGCAGGGTCATCAGCTGCACGCAGTCTCGCCCCTCGGCGGCCTGGGTCTCGCCCGACTCGAGGGTCGCATGCGCCAGGAACGACGCCAGCAGCGGCAGCTCGTCCTCGACCTCGGGCGTGAATCCCTCCGCCGCGTTGACCAGTTCGTCGAGGTTCTCGACGCGCGCCTCGCCGCGCGTGTCCTTCTCCTTCGCGTGGTGCTCGCGCAGTCCGGAGTCCTCGATCACCCGCCGCACCTGCTCGTGCAGCTCGAGCCCCCCGATCCCGGACGCGAGGCGGTCGATCAGGCCGATGAACCCGTTCAGGGCCGTCGCGGCGCGCGCCGGCAGGACCGGCAGCAGGGCCTGGGCGGCGTTCCACAGCGACGTGCCCCCGGCCCGCGCCGTCTCGCGCAGGCGATCGAGCGTCGACTGCCCGATGCCGCGCGTCGGCAGGTTGACGACACGCTCGAAGGAGACGTCGTCCGACCGGTTCTGGGTCAGGCGCAGGTAGGCCAGCGCGTCCTTGATCTCGGCGCGCTCGAAGAAGCGCAGGCCCCCGTACACGCGGTAGGGGATGCGCGCCGCCATCAGCGCCTCCTCGAAGGAGCGGGACTGGGCGTTGGAACGGTACAGCACCGCCGCCGCGGCCAGCGGCCGGCCGCTGCGCGCGTGCTCGCGGATCCGCTCGATCACGAAGTCGGCCTCGTCGCGCTCGTTGAACGCGGCGTACAGCCTGATCGGCTCGCCGCCTGCCGCCTCGGTCCACAGTTCCTTGCCGAGGCGGTCCTCGTTGCGCCGGATGACCTCGTTGGCGGCGCCGAGGATGACGCCGGTCGAGCGGTAATTCTGCTCGAGCTTGAACACCGTCGCGCCGAAGTCGCGGCGGAAGTGCTGCATGTTCTCCACGCGGGCGCCGCGCCAGCGGTAGATGGACTGGTCGTCGTCGCCGACGACGAAGGGCGTCCCGGACTTGCCGCAGACCAGCTTGATCCAGTCGTACTGCACGCTGTTGGTGTCCTGGAACTCGTCCACCAGGACGTGCCGGAAGCGGTGGCGGTAGAAGTCGGCGAGCTGCGGCTGGTCGCGGATCACCTCGTAGCTGCGCAACAGCAGCTCGGCGAAGTCGACGACGCCGAGCTGGTCGCAGCGGCGCTGGTACAGGTCGTAGAGCCGGATCAGCTCGCGGCGCGTCGGGTCGCCGCGGTCCTGCAGGTGCTTCGGCCGCCGGCCCTCATCCTTCTCGCGGTTGATGAAGCCCTGCACCTCCCGCGGCACCCAGCGCTGCTCGTCGAGGTTCTGTTCCTTGAGCAGCTTGCGCACCAGCCGTTGCTGGTCGTCGTCGTCGAGGATCTGGAAGTGCTGCGGCAGCCCGGACTCGCGCCAGTGGCGGCGCAGCAGCCGGTGCGCGATGCCGTGGAAAGTGCCGATCCACAGCGCGCCGGAAGGCATGTGCAGCAGCGACTCGATCCGGCCGCGCATCTCGCTGGCGGCCTTGTTGGTGAAGGTGACGGCCAGCAGGCCCTGCGGGGCGACGCCCTGTTCCTCGATGAGCCAGGCGGCGCGGTGGGTGAGCACGCGCGTCTTGCCGCTGCCGGCGCCGGCGAGCACCAGCGTCGGCGCGAGCGGCGCGCTGACGGCGGCGCGCTGCGCGTCGTTCAGCGCCACGAGCAGGGGGTGGGGGGCGGTCATGAGCCGCGGCATTCTATGCCGGCGGCCGGGGCGGCTCCACCTCCGATGCGAACTTCACCAGCGCCAGCACGAGCGCGATGACGACCGGGCCGAGGAACATGCCGACCAGGCCGAAGGCCGACAGGCCGCCGAGCACGCCGATGAAAACGGCGAGCGTGGGCACGTCTGCCTTGTCACCGATCAGCAGGGGCTTGAGGAAGTTGTCCACGGAGGACACCAGCACCACGCCCCACACTGCCAGGAAGATTCCCGAACCGGTCTCGCCCATCAGGAACAGGGCGGCCGCGCCGGGCACCCAGACCAGCGCCGTGCCGCCGAAAGGCACGACCGAGAGCACCCCGCCGAACACGCCGAACACCACCGGCGACGGCAGGCCGGCGATGGCGAAGCCGACGCCCAGCAGCGTGCCCTGGACCAGGGCCGTCAGCACGGTGCCGAGGACGACGGCGCGGGTGACAGCGCTCAGGCGCGACACGAGCAGGGCCTTGCGCGCGGGCTCGAGCGGGATGAGGCCGACGGTCGTCCGCGCGATCGCCGCGCCGTCGCGGAGCAGGAAGAAGAGCAGGAACAGCATGACCGTGAAGGACATCACCGTGCCGACGGCACCGACGAAGGCGGTGCCGCCCATCGAGGCGACGCGGTCGAGGATGCGCCGCGCGCCGCTCAGCGCCCACTGCTGGACCTCGGCGGAGCTGATGGACAGGGTCCGGTCCAGCCAGTCGAACAGACCGTGCAGCCACGGCAGCGCGGCGAGGCGCTCGCTGTCGTAGGCCCGGGCCTGCTCCACCAGGCCGGGGACCAGCTCCGCCAGGTCGCGCGCCTGCGCCGCGAATGCGACGGCGAGCCCCGTCAGCGGGCCGACGAACATCAGCAGCGCCAGCGCAGTCAGCGCCAGCGCCGCGAGGTTCTCGTGTCCACGCAACCGCCTGCCCAGGCGACGCTGCAGCGGATGCAGGAACAGCGCGAGGATCCCCGCCCAGGCCAGCGGTTGCAGGAAGGGCTTGACGATGAAGTAGACCGCGAGCCCGAGCGCGGCCGCGGCCACCAGCGCAAACACGCGCCGGTAGAAGGGGTCCGAGAGGTCCGCGGGCGCCTGGGGATCCTGCGGCGGGACGTTCATCGGGCTCAGTCCTCCGTCCCGACCGACCGGGTGGTGTAGCGCCAGGCCTCCATCTGCGGGGACCAGAAGTCGCGAGGCAGTCCGGCCTTGGACTTCAGCTCGCCGAGGAAGCGCCCCGGATCGGGCAGCGATCCCCACACCTGCGGCAGGAACGTCGCGCGGCGCGGCCCGAGCGCGATCACGAGCCCGTGCCGGCCGGGTTCGATGCTGCCGAGCAGCGCGGACTCGGTGTCCGCCCGGACCCGTTCCAGCGCCGACAGGATCGAGATGCCGATCTCGAGATCCTCGAGCTCGCTGGCCGCAAGCGGCGGGAATCGCGGGTCGTCGAAGGCGCTGGCCCAGGCATTGTGCCAGACGTCCCAGGCCAGCGGTCGGATGGGCTCGAGCAGCCCACGGCAGCCGCGCAGCTGGCCGAGGCGCCTCAAGGTCACGAAGGTGGCCGCTGGCTCCATCAGGGGGGGTGGCAGCGGCGGCCCGGCGGGAACCGGCGCGGCGGCCCGGCGGCCGAGGCCTTCGACGATCGACCTGCGCGCGAGCGGGAGCAGCAGGCCCGGGCCGGGCGCTTCAGTCGCCATACAGCGCGAATGCGCCGTAGCCCACGACCCGCGCGGTGTCCCCGGAGGTGTCGCCCGAGTTGCGCAGGTCCAGCATCTCGACACGCAGCTGCCGCTGCCGGGCAACGCGCATCAGGCCGTTCAGCACGCGACAGCCGCAGGCCTGCTCGTCGTGCAGGTCATCCGCCCGCCCGACGATCGCGCGCGCCGTCTCGGCATCGATGCGGCGGGCGCTCTCGTAGTCGCGGTAGTGGGACAGGTCGCTGCTGATGACGATCAGCGTCTCGGGGCCTCCCCAGCAGGCCTCCAGCACCGTGGCCACGGTTCCCGGCGCGGCGTCGCCGACCGCGAGTGGCACGAGGCTGAAGTCCTCGAGCGTCATCTGCAGGAACGGCAGCTGCACCTCGAGGCTGTGCTCCATGCGATGCGGCAGGTTGCTGGCGTGCACGTGCGGCAGCTCCAGCAGACGCTGCACGGTAGCGGTGTCGATCGGGATGCGGCCGAGCGGCGTGTCGAAGGCGGCGACGCTGGGCAAGGCGATCCCCGCCACCGGCACGCGGTGGCTCGGGCCGGCCAGCACGACGCGTTCGATGGACCTGGAGCGCCCGACCAGCGCGCGGTAGGCGGAGGCGGCTACCGGGCCCGAGTACACATAGCCCGCGTGCGGCACGATGAGCGCCTTGGGTTGCGCCTCGGCCGGCGCCGGGGCCGCGTCGAGGTAGCCGCGCACCACGGCCCGCAGCTCGTACGGATCGTCGGGATAGAACAGTCCGGCGACTGCAGGATGCCGGGCGCGGATGTCGGATTCGGGTGGGGTCATTGCGGCCAATGCGCTTGCAAATCCGGTCTCCTCCGCCCGATATGTGCAGTGACGGGGAGGGCGCCGAGGGTCCCGTTGGGACCGAACCTAGCGGCCGTCCCCGGGGAGGCGAATCGTGAAAAACCGCTACGCCGATTCCTCAGTCGTGGACACGCGCTGGTGGCACCGCAGGGACGACGGCCGCATCCAGTGCGACGTCTGCCCGCGCGCCTGCAGCATGCACGACGGCCAGCGCGGGCTGTGCTTCGTGCGCGGCGTCGAGGCGGGGGCCGTCAGGCTCTACACCTGGGGCCGGTCCAGCGGTTTCTGCGTCGACCCCATCGAGAAGAAGCCACTCAACCACTTCCTGCCGGGCTCCGCCGTGCTGTCCTTCGGGACCGCGGGCTGCAACCTGGCCTGCAAGTTCTGCCAGAACTGGGACATGTCCAAGTCGCGGGAGATGGACATCCTGATGGAGGAGGCGCAACCCGAGGCGATCGCCGAAGCGGCGAGGAGGACCGCCTGCCGCAGCGTGGCCTTTACCTACAACGATCCGGTCATCTTCATGGAGTACGCGATGGACGTGGCGGAGGCCTGCCACGCCCAGGGCATCCGCACGGTCGCGGTCACCGCGGGCTACGTGTCGCCCGGTCCGCGCGAGGAGTTCTTCCGCCACATCGATGCGGCCAACGTGGACCTGAAGGCCTTCACCGAGGACTTCTACCGCAAGGTCTGCGGCGCGGAGCTGGCGCCGGTGCTCGAGACGCTCGAGTACCTGGGGAAGGAAACCGGCGTGTGGCTGGAACTCACCACGCTGCTGATCCCGGGGCACAACGACTCCGAAGCCGAGCTCGACGCCATGACGCGCTGGGTCGTGGAGCATCTCGGGCCCGGGGTGCCGATGCACTTCAGCGCCTTCCATCCCGACTGGAAGATGCGCGACGTTCCGCCGACCCCGCCGGAGACGCTGGCGACGGCACGGCGCATCGCGATGGCAAACGGCGTGCGCTACGCCTACACCGGCAACGTCCACGACGCCGCCGGCGGCAGCACCTGGTGCCATGCCTGCAGGGCGCTCGTCATCGAGCGCGACTGGTACGAGATCGGCGCGTACAACCTGACCGACGACGGCCACTGCAAGGCCTGCGGCGCCGCCTGCGCCGGCGTGTTCGACGGGCCGGTCGGGCACTGGGGCCGGCGGCGGATGCCGGTGCACATCGCGGCGTAAGCAAGGAGGTACCCGGTACAGACCTGTGCGGGGACAGGTCTGTACCGGGTCAGTCTTCAGCCCAGCGCCTGGGCGAGGTCTTCCACCAGGTCGTCGGGATGCTCGAGGCCGATCGACAGCCGCAGCAGGTTCTGCGGCGTGGACGTGTCCGGGCCTTCCATCGAGGCGCGGTGCTCGATCAGGCTCTCGACGCTGCCGAGGCTGGTGGCGCGCGTGAAGACCCGGACCCGGGCCGCGACGGCGAGCGCGTCCTCCGCGCCGCCACGCACGCTGAACGAGATCATCGAGCCGAAAGCGCTCATCTGCCTTGCGGCCAGCGCGTGGCCGGGATGGGACGAGAGGCCGGGATAGAAGACCCGCTCCACCCGCGGGTGCGACTGCAGGAACGCGGCGACGGCCGCGGCGCCCGCGGCCTGGGCGCGGACGCGCAGCGGCAGCGTCATCATGCTGCGACGGATGAGCCAGCAGTCGAAGGGCGAGGGCACGGCGCCGGCCTGCAGCTGGTAGTTGCGCAGCCTCTCCAGCAGCTCGCCGCCCTCACGCGCGACCAGCGCCCCGCCGGTGACGTCGCTGTGCCCCGCCAGGAACTTGGTCGTCGAGTGCATGACGATGTCGGCGCCGAGGGCGAGCGGCTGCTGCAGCACCGGGGTGGCGAAGGTGCTGTCGCAGGCGAGCCATGCGCCGCGCTCGCGGGCAAGCGCCGCGGTCGCCTCGATGTCGGTCACGTAGAGGCGCGGGTTCGACGGCGTCTCGATCCAGACCATGCGCGTCGCCGGCGTCCAGGCCGCAGCGACGGCGTCGAGGTCCCAGGTGTCGGCCAGCGACACCCGCACGCCGGTCGGCTGCACGAACTGCCGCAGCTGCTTGATCGTTCCGTGGTAGCACTCCGTCGGCGCGATCACGTGGTCGCCGGGCGCCAGCAGGCTGAAGGCGGCCATGGAGGCCGCGCTGCCCGAGGCGAAGCACAGTCCTTCGACTCCACCCTCGAGGGCGGCCAGCGCCTGTTCGAGCGCGGCGCGCGTCGGGTTCGCGGCCCGCGCGTAGTAATAGCCCTGCGGGTAGCTGCCGTCGGGAGCCCGCTCGAAGGTGGTGGACAGGTGCAGCGGCTCGGCGACCGCGCCCGTCCCGGGGTCGGGCGAGCGCGCGGCATGGACCGCCAGCGTTTCGGGCCTCATGCGGCGGCGCTCCCGGTGTCCTGGATCGACACGACCAGGCAGCCCGGGCCGCCGTGGGCGCCGAGCGCCGTGCCGATCGGCACGACGAAGTCTTCGTCGATGTTGTCGAGACCCTCCCGCAGCAGCGTCCGGAGCCTGTCGGCCTCCCCCGGCGCGTTCGCGTGTCCGACCGCCAGCGTCCAGCGCCGGTCCCGCGCGATGCGACGGCGCACGAAGCGCGCGAACTTCGCGGTCATGTCGCGGCGCCCGAAGAGCACGCCGCCGATCGACACCCGCCCATCCGCGTACACGGTCAGCAGGGGCATGACGTGCAGGAGGTCCGCCACCCGCCTGGCCCAGGCCGGGACGCGACCGCCGCGGACCGCGTATTCGAGCGTGTCCAGGCAGGCGAAAGTCCTGGTCCTGGCGCGCGCGTCGAGTGCCGCGCGCTCGACTTCCTCGAGCGTGCCGCCGGCCACGGCGCAGGCCGCCGCGGCCATCGCGATCAGACCCTGTCCCAGCGAGGCGTTCATCGAGTCGATGCACACCACCCGGCCGTGGGTCCGGCTGCGCTGCGCGGCGGCCTCGGCCGACTGGAAGGTGCCGCTCGCGCGGGAGGTGAGGCCGATGTAGACCACGCCCTCGTAGTGCGAGCCGAGGAACTCGAAGGCGCGGCGGAAGTCGCCCGGCGGCGGCTGCGACGTTTTCGGGTGCTCCGGGTTGGTCGCCAGCTCGTGGAAGAACTGCTCCGGCGTCAGCGTCACCTTGTCGAGGTAGCTGTGCGGGCCGAAGTGGACGCGCACCGGCACCATGTGGATGTCGAGGCGCTCCAGCGCCTCGTCCGGCAGGTCCGCCGCCGAGTCCACGACGACGGCCACGCTGCGCCGCGCGCCGTGGTGGGCGGCATCCTGCTGCCGCTGCATGTCGTCGGCCTTTTCGCCGCTGACCGCGCCGAAGCGCGAGGCGATGCGGAAGACCTCCGTCGGGTCGTTGACGTGGATATGTACCTTGGCCTTTCTGAACGTGCCCGCGACGAC
This sequence comes from Pseudomonadota bacterium, assembly GCA_018261655.1. Lineage (GTDB taxonomy): Bacteria > Pseudomonadota > Gammaproteobacteria > Steroidobacterales > Steroidobacteraceae > SG8-30. The sequence goes on from JAGTSG010000032.1 coordinate 12,161, forward strand.
GAGGCTCGAGCCGACGGCGGCGAGCTGCTCACGCAGGTGGCGGCGATCCACCGGGTCGCCGGACACCATGCACTCGGTGCAGTAGCGGTGTGTGAGGTCCTGTTCTTCGCCGGCGGCGGAGTGCTCTTCGTGGAGCACGCGCTCGACGACATCATCCGCCGCGACCTCGCCGGTCTCCAGGTAGTCCGACATGCCGGCGATCATCTCGACGAAACCGAGCGCGCCCGCATCGACGACATTGGCCTTGCGCAGCGCCTCGAGCTGGGAGGTGGTCGCCTCGAGCGAGCGGCGCGCGCGCGTCAGCGCCAGCCCGAACAGCCGGTTGAAGTCGCGTACGCCGTGCGCAGCGACCTGCTCGCGCACCTCGTGGGCGAAGTCCGAGACCACAGTCAGGATGGTCCCCTCGCGCGGCTCGGTCATCGCCTCGCGCGCGTAGCTCGCGCCGTCCGTCACGGCGGCCGCGAACTGCTCGGCGTCGATCTCCTCGAGGTGGCCCGCGCGGTCACCGACACCCAGCAGGAATTGCGCGAGGATGGCGCCGGAGTTGCCGCGCGCGCCGTCGAGCGCCGCGTCCGCCGCGCGCACCAGCAGCCGGCCGGCGTGCGAGTCGGCCCGGTTGCGGATGCTGGCCAGCACCGCGTGCAGCGTGAGTGCGAGGTTGGTTCCGGTGTCGCCGTCCGGGACCGGGAACACGTTGATCTTGTTGATCACCTCCTCGCGCGACAGCAGACGGAGGATGCCGGCGCGCAGGGCCTGCGCCAGGCGCGTGCCGTCCAGGGCTTCCGCTTCGAGGATCGCAGCGCTCATGGCGGACTACTGCCTCGGCAGCAGGAATCGCTGCCCGTCATGGCGGAGCACGACGCCTTCCGGGGTGATGGAGACGACCTCGACTCCTTCGGGGAGTGCCTCACCCTCGCGATAGCGGCGGCCGTTGATGAAGGCGGCGCGCTGGGCCGGGTCGGAGGCGTAAATGTGCAGGTCGAGGTTGAGTGCCGGCAGGCCGGCCGTGGCCTGCGCCGGCAGCGTGTCGAGCCGCGGCGCGGCGTCGTCCTGCGCCGTCGCCGGCTGCGCGCGGGTGAAGACCGGGGCCGGGGTGGGCGCCACCGGCAGCAGTGATGGATCCGGCGCCGCGGGGGCTTCCTGCGATGGCGCCACCGGTTCCTCCGCGGTCGCCTCGTCGGTGAGCGGCCTGATCTCGCGCGACATAGGGGCGGGGACCAGCGCCGCCGTCGTGCCCGGCGGAGGCCCGGCGGATGCCGTCGGCAGCGGCTCGGGAGCGGGCCCGGCCGGCGCGGTCGAAGCGGTCGCAACCGGCTCCTCGTGCAGCACCTCGGGTGCGTCCTGGCGCAGCATGAAGTACAGCAGCACGGCGAGGTTGACGGCCAGCAACGCGCCGATCACTGCCAGGGCTACGGGCATGCGCGACGGCGCGCGCGCGATGGGCATCTCGGCGATTGCCGGCCCGGCCTGGCGCTGGCGCTCGTGTTCCGACTTGCGCAGCGCGTCGAGGATGAAGCTCAAGCGTCGTCCCCCGCGGCGGCGCCGGACAGCGTCGGCGAGCCCGGCGTGCCGAGCGCCGAGTCGAGCACCAGCTGCGTCTGCACGCCGGCGATCCCGTCGACCGACAGCCGGCGGCTGCGCTGGAAATCCTCGACCAGTCGCTCGAGATCCCCGTCGAAGAGGTCGGGGCGCTCGGCCTGCACCGGGGTCCCCTCGAGGGTCGCCAGCGCGTCCCGCAGCCAGCGGACGTCGTCGCCACGCATGCCGATGTGCAACTGCTTCGCCATCGGGATGCTGGGCCGCCAGACGACGAGGAACTCGCCGAACCAGTAGCCCGCGAGCTCACCCACGCTGACGTCGTGACGCGACGCGCCGACCGCGATGCGGGCCACGTCGCCCTCCAGCCGCTCGAGCACGACCTGGTGCTCGACGCCGGACGGGTCGGTGAGCGAAAGGATCGCGGGCCGGTTGATCAGCTTGAGCTGCGCGAGGGTGCCGAGCTCGGCAAAGCACTGCAGCCCGTGGCTGGCCACCTGGTTGCAGGGCGCCGCGGCGCCGGCCTCATAGCCCGCGCCCCACAGCCCCAGCAGCTCCCGGAACGCGGCGTCGGTCGTGGTCTCGCCCGGCGCCAGCGCCAGGATGGCCGGGAGGTCCCGGACGATCGGCGCCGCGGGCACCTCGGCCACCGGCGCCTCGGACGCCGGCGCCGCGGCCGGCGGCTCCGCTGCGGGGTTGTCCTGCGGCGGCGCCGGTACGGCAGCGACGGGCTCCTGTGCCTCGCGCAGCGGCAGCACCTGCCAGGTGGCGACGCCGAGCAGCGCGACGGCCGCGGCGGCGCCGCTGACAGCGAGCCAGCGCACCCATGGGGCCAGCACCGGCCTGCCATAGACTTCCGATGCCGCCTGGCGGATGAGCCCGCCGGTCACGCGGTGCTCCTCGCGCGTGAACGCGCCCAGGAGCGCCCGGTCGCAGATCACGTTGATCACGCGCGGGATGCCGCCGGACTGGCGGTGGACCTCGCGCAGCGCGCCGGCGGTGAAGACGTCGGCGGTCGCGCCGGCGACCCGCAGGCGGTGGCGCACGTAGGCCAGCGTCTCCGGCCGCGTCAGCGCCTCGAGGTGGTAGCGCCCGGTGATTCGCTGGGCGAGCTGCCGGAGGTCCGAGCGCCCGAGCACGTCGCGCAGCTCCGGCTGCCCGACCAGGATGATCTGCAGCAGCTTCTGCGTCGCCGTCTCGAGGTTGGTGAGCAGCCGGACCTGCTCGAGCACGTCGGGACTCAGGTTCTGCGCCTCGTCCACCATGACCACGACCCGCCGGCCGCGCGCGTGGGCGTCCAGCAGGAAGCGCGTCAGCAGGTCCACCAGGGCCTTCACGCTGGTGGTCAGCCGCTCCGGCACCGGCACGTGCAGCTCGTCGCAGATGGCGAGCAGGAACTCGGCTGGCGTAATGCGCGGGTTGAGGATCAGCGCCATGTCGCAGTTGGCCGGCAGCTGCTGCAGCAGGCTCCTGACGACCATGGTCTTGCCGGTGCCGACCTCGCCCGTCAGCTGCACGAAGCCGCCGGCCTCCTGGATGCCGTAGGCGAGGTGCGCGAGCGCCTCCGCGTGCCGTTCGCTGAGGAACAGGTAGCGCGGATCGGGCGTGATGGCGAAGGGCTTCTCGGTCAGCCCGAAGAACTTTTCGTACATGCCGTCTCGGTGCGGCCGTGGGGGGTCCGGGGCGACAGTGTGCCCGACATGGGGACGCGGGAGGAGGGGTCAGACCCCACTCCATCCCCGCAGGGGTCCGGCCCCCGGGGGACAGGGTAGGGTCTGACCCCTCCTACTCCAGCGAATTGCCGCGCTTGACCGACGTGCCTCCGAACCGCTCACGGATCCGGTCCACCACTTCATCGAGCTTCCCGGCGGCCACCGGATCCCCGGGCGCGAACAGGTCGAGTTGCTGCGCCGGGGACAGGTGACTCACCCCCACCCCGAGCAGGCGCACGGCGACGCGCGGCTGCTCGTCGAACCACGCCTGCAGCAGTTCCGTCGCCACGCGCGTGATGAGGCCGGTCTCCTGGGTGGCGGGGCTGAAGCTGCGCTGCCGCGTGAAGGTGGTGAAGTCGCGCCGGCGCACCTTGATGCTCACCTGGCTGGCCATCAGTTCGCGGGAACGCAGGCGCTCCGCGGTGCGTTCAGCCAGGCCGGCCAGTTCTCCGTAGAGGCGCTGGTGGTCGCGGATGTCCGTCTCGAAGGTCTCCTCGGAGCTGATCTGTTTCTCCGGCGCATCCGCCACGACGGGGCGCTCGTCGATGCCGGCGGCGCGGTCCCGCATGGTGCGCGTGTCCCGGCCGAACAGGGGCCACAGCACCGACTCCGGCGCTGCGCGCAGCTGGCCGAGCGTGAAGATCCCCTGTTCCTCGAGCCGGGCGGCGGTCTTCCTGCCGATGCCGAACAGGCGTCCCACCGGCAGCGGATCCAGGATCCGCTGCGCCTCCTGCGCGCGGATGACCGTCAGGCCGTCGGGCTTGTTCATCTCCGAGGCCAGCTTGGCGAGCAGCTTGTTGTGCGACACGCCGACCGAAGCGGTCAGGCCGGTCCGCCCGCGGATGCGCCGCTTGATCTCCCTGGCCATCGTTTCGGGCGTGCCGAGCAGCCTGCGGCTGGCCGTGACGTCCAGGAACGCCTCGTCGAGGGACAGGCCCTGCACCAGGTCGGTGAACTCGCCGAAGACGGCGAACACCTCTCCCGACACTTCCTTGTAGCGGGCCATGCGCGGCCGGACGCAGGCGGCGTGCGGGCAGCGGCGCAGCGCCTCGCGCATCGGCATGGCGGAGTGCACGCCGAAGCGGCGCACCTCGTAGCTGGCCGCGGCGACCACGCCCCGGCCGCCGGTACCGCCGACGATGACGGGCTTGCCGGCCAGCTCCGGGTTGTCGCGCTGCTCCACGGACGCGTAGAAGGCGTCCATGTCGACGTGGAGGATGGCGCGGTGATCGGGCATGGCCGGTGATCGAGTCGATCGCGCTACTGAGACAGGACCGAGTAGACCAGTCCCGCGAATAAGGTCACGCCGAGCAGTACGAAGTACAGCGTCGAAATCGCCATGAACTTGAGGGTGGTCCGTGTGCGTCCTTCGCCATAGACGACGCGCATGGCGCGGAACACGTACCAGGGCACGTACATCAGCATCAGGCCGCCGCCGGTGGTGATCCAGCCGCCGAACCGGGGCACACACGTGGCCAGCGCCGCGAGGACCGCGTACGCCGCGAGCCAGAGGAACACCAGCGCGTGGGTGTGCAGGAACACCACCAGGTGTTCCGCGTAGAGCCGCCGGGGCTTCCAGTAGAAAAGCTTTGCCACGGCGGCGATCAGCGGCAGGAACAGGAACATCAGCTTGGGGACACTGGCGAGGAACAGTTCGCGCAGGTGCTTGCCGCGGTCGGCCTTGATCCGGGTACAGGCATCCTCGAGCCTGGCCTCGAGAAACTCGAACCAGGTTCCGCCCAGGTCGACTTCGCAGGCGCCGGCGGACAGCCCGCGGGAGGCCGCGGCGCCCCCCCCCGCTTCCGCGGGCACTCCCCCCGCCACCACAATCGTCGCCCGGCAACAGCGCCGACAGCGTGAAGAACAGAACGCTGATGACGAGGTAGAGCCGGAACGGCGGCAGGAAGAGCTGGTGCCGGCCCGCGATGAACTCGTTGGTGAGCAGCCCGGGCTTCAGCACCAGCGCCTTGAGCGTGCGCCAGACCCGCGAGTCGAGGTGCAGCAGCGAGTGCGTGACGTCGCCGAGCACCTCGTGCATGGACAGCACGTGGATATCGCGCGACTGGCCGCATTCCGCGCAGAACCGGCCGGGTACCCGCGCCCCGCAGTTGCGGCAGGTGGCGGGTGGCTCGGTCACGCTCAGCGGCACGCTGGTGGGGCCGAGGATGCGACGCGAGAAGCGGACCTGGTCGCCGAACCGGGCCGCACCGTCCGCGCGCAGGCGCGGCGCATCCTGCTCGAAGTAGCGCTGCAACGCCGCCAGGCTCGCGACCCGGTATTGTGTCCGGCGCAGGACCTCGCCGCCCGCGTCCTCGCCGACGGGTACCTGCATCTCGGCACCGGTGAATCCCTCGCAGGCGATCACCTCGCGCACGTGCCCGGGCAGCCACGCATCGAACTCGGCCACGACGGTTGGGTCGAGGCGTGCCTCGACTTCGTAGATGACCTCACCGGCGGGCGTCGTCGCCATCGCGCTGCAGCGCCTCCACGGCGCACCCTGCGGTTCGCGCCGAGAGTATATAAGCCGGAGGTCAGCGCGCGGGAGGCTTGCGGTCGGCACCGGTCGCGACCCGCGAGGCGGGGCACGAATCACAGCCGCCCGACGGCAGCGCGGCGCGCTCCAGCCGGGCGGCAAGGCCGGCAAGCGGGGCAGGCCCGCCCGCGGCGCGATGCGCAAGCCAGCGCGCGAACCGCAGGCGTGTCGGCGCCGGCATCAGCGCCCACGCGGCATAGGCTGCGCTGGCGGCAACCAGTGGCGCGATGACGAGCCACTGCCACATGTCAGCCCGCTCCCAGCGCCAGCGCGACCCGGTAGGTGACGAACGCCCCCACGTAGGCCAGGCCGAACAGGTAGCCCGCCATGATCAGCGGATAACGCCACCCCGCCGTCTCGCGCTTGACCACCACCAGCGTGGACAGGCACTGCGGCGCGAACACGTACCAGGCGAGCAGCGACAGCGCGGTGGCGAGGCTCCAGGTGCCGGCGATCATCGGTGTCAGCGTGGCGGCGACCGACTCGTCGGCGGCCGCCAGCGAGTACACGGTGCCGAGCGCGCCGACCGCCACCTCGCGCGCCGCGAGTCCTGGCACCAGCGCGATCGAGATCTGCCAGTTGAAGCCGATCGGCGCGAGCAGGACCTCGAGGCCGCGGCCGATCATGCCGGCGAAGCTGTAATAGATGTCGGGCATGGTCGCGCCCGGCGGCGGCGCGGGATAGCTGCCGAGGAACCACAGCAGCACCATCATCGCCATGATGATGCCGCCCACCCGCCTGAGGAAGATGCGCGCGCGTTCCCACAGGCCGATGGCCAGGTTGCGCGCGCTCGGCCAGTGATACTCGGGAAGTTCCAGCAGCAACGGGTGGTAGCTCGCCTTCAGCGTGGTGCGCTTCAGCACCACGGCGACGAGCAGCGCGGAAACCACCCCGGCGACGTACAGCGAGAACAGCACCAGCCCCTGCAGGTTGAGGGGCCCGACCTGGCGCGCCGGGATGAACGCGCCGATCAGCAGCGCGTACACGGGCAGCCGCGCCGAACAGGTCATGAGCGGCGCGATCATGATCGTGGCCATGCGGTCGCGCAGGTTCGGGATCGTCCGCGTCGCCATGATGCCCGGGATGGCGCAGGCGAAGCTCGACAGCAGCGGAATGAATGCACGACCCGAGAGGCCGACGCTGCCCATCAGCCGGTCCAGCAGGTAGGCGGCGCGCGGCAGGTAGCCGCTCTCCTCGAGCGCGAGGATGAACAGGAACAGGATCAGGATCTGCGGCAGGAACACCAGCACGCTGCCCGCGCCGGCGATGATGCCGTCCACCAGCAGGCTGCGCAGCGGGCCCCCGGGCAGCGTCGCGTGCAGCCACCCGCCGACGGACGAGACGCCGGCGTCGATCATGTCCATCGGCCAGGCAGCCCAGCTGAAGACCGCCTGGAAGACCGCGAACAGCAGCGCGCCCAGCACCACCAGCCCCAGCACCGGGTGCATGACGATGGCATCGAGGCGCGCGAGCGCGCGCTGGCGGGCGGGCTCGCGGTAGCCGATGGACTTGAGGATGCGGCGCGCGTCGCGTTGCGTAGCGAGCACTTCCTCCGGCGTCGGGTCGCGGTAGCTGGCCGGGGCGCGGGCGCCGGCCGGGACGCGACATTGCTCGAGGCCGTCGACCAGCCCGTGCGCGCCGCCCGCTGCGACGGCGACGGTCTCGATCACCGGCACGCCCAGCTCGCGCTCGAGCGCCCGGGCGTCCAGGTCGAAGCCGCGTGCGCGGGCGACGTCGCTCATGTTGAGGGCGACGACCATCGGCACGCCGATCCGGCGCAGTTCGAGGACGAGGCGCAGGTTGAGCCGCAGGTTGGTGGCGTCCACGACGCAGACCACGACCTCCGGCGGCGGCTCGCCGGCGAGGCGGCCGAGCACCGCGTCGCGCGTGATGGCCTCGTCGAGCGAGGTCGGCGTCATGCTGTAGGTGCCGGGCAGGTCGAGGATGCGGTAGTGCCGGCCGCCCGGGCTGGTGAACCGGCCTTCCTTGCGCTCGACCGTCACGCCGGCGTAGTTCGCCACCTTCTGGTGGCTGCCGGTCAGGCGGTTGAAGAGCGCGGTCTTGCCGCTGTTGGGCACGCCGACGAGCGCGAGCCGGAGCTCGCCGGTCGTCGCGGCCGCGGCGGTCATGGCAGGGCGCCGACGGGCCGCGTGACCATCACCGCGGCGGCTTCGCGCTGGCGCAGCGCGAACATGCTGCGGCCGAGGCGTACGGCGATGGGATCGCCGCCAGGCCAGATCGCACCGGTCACGGTCAGCGCCTCGCCCGGGATGAAACCGAGCTCGAGCAGGCGCTGCGCCAGCGTCGAACGCACCTCGTCGCCGACGTCGAGGTGATCGTCCCGGACCCCCACGACGACCGCCGTCTCGCCCTTGCGCAGGGAGGACAGGGCGACGGGAAGGCCGGCGATGTGTTCGGGGACTCGACTGATCATGCGGCGGATCTCCTGAACGGGGATCCTAGCCTAAATGTGAACGATTATCATTAGCGGTAACCCGCAGTGCAGCATCGGGAAATGCGTGGGCATCTCATTTGACATAACTACGGCACCGCGCCGGCTGCTGCGGGGCGATCCCGGCCCCGGATGGACGGCCGGCGTCCGGCCGCCCGGGCCGGCGCACCGGCGAATCAGGCGACCTGGGCTCGCATCGACGCCGGCGGCGACGGGGCGACGCCCGCGGCCAGTTCCGCGGCGTCGAAGTCGTCCACGTGGATGATTTCCATCACCTTGCGGTCGTACTCGCGCAGCTGGGCCGCCTCCCGCCCATTGATGATGCCGGCAGCCTCCGCCTCGCGGACCTGTCCCGGCAGGTCGAGCGCCGTAACGCGGCCGGTCTTTTCGCCCTCGACCCGGATCTTCTTGAGCAGCGGCTCCGCCGCCACGGTCAGCACCATCGCTTCCTGCACCAGGCCGAGGTGGTTGGTGGGCTCGAGCGTCGTGTAGGCGCCGCCACACAGCCGCTCGCGCGCCTCGGTGGGGTTGCTGACGATGTCGGCGACCTTGCGGCCCAGCCGGTCGCCCGGCGCGAAGTAGGTCAGCCCGCGCGGGAAGATAAAGAAGCGCATGAACCCGGCCAGCCAGCGGACCGGGAAGTTCCGCAGGAAGCTGTGCAGCTGTTCCTGGGCGCGGTACAGCAGCATGCGGCAGGCGTATTCCACCAGCGGCAGGTCGGCCTCCTGCCTGCCCTGGTCCTCGTAGTGCTTCAGCACCATCGAGGCCAGGTACATGCACGACAGCACGTCACCGAGCCGCGCGGACAGGTTCTCCTTCTTCTTCAGGTAGCCACCGAGCGAGAGCATGGCCACGTCGGTGGCGAAGGCGAAGGACGCGCTGAAGCGGTTGATGTGCGCGTAATAGCGCGCCGTCGGGCCGCGCACCGGCGCCTTCACGATCCGCGACAGCGTCACCGCGCGCAGCAGCGAGCGGACGGCGTTGGAGATCGTGTAGCCGATGTGCCCCACCAGCGCCCGGTCGAACTCGACCACGCCGCGCTGCCGGTCCGGGTCGCGCGCGGCGTTCATTTCCTTCAGCACCCAGGGGTGGCAGCGCACCGCACCCTGCCCGAAGATGATCAGGTTGCGGGTGAGGATGTTGGCGCCCTCGACGGTGATGCCGATGGGAGTCAGCTGGTAGCCACGGCCGAGGTAGTTCTTCGGGCCGAGGCAGATGCCCTTGCCGCCCTGCACGTCCATCGCGTCGTTGATCACGGCGCGTCCCATCTCGGTGCAGTGGTACTTGAGGATGCCCGACGGCACCGCCGGCTTTTCGCCCGCGTCGATCGCCGCCGCGGTCACCGAGCGACCCGCGTCCATGATGTAGGTCATGCCGGCCATGCGTGCGATGACGGACTCGACGCCCTCGAACTTGCCGATGGGCGAATTGAACTGCCGGCGGATGCGCGCGTACGCGCCGGTCGAGTAGACGACTCCCTTGGACCCGCCGGTCGAGTTGGAGGGCAGCGAGATGCAGCGGCCGACCGACAGCTGCTCGACCAGCATGCGCCAGCCCTGCCCGGCCATCTTCGGCCCGCCGACGATGGCGTCGAGCGGGACGAACACGTCCTTGCCCTCGACCGGCCCGTTCTGGAACGGGACGTTCAGCGGGAAGTGCCGGCGGCCGATCTTCATTCCCGGCGTGTCGCTCGGGATCAGCGCCACGGTGATGCCGTGGTCGGTCTTATCACCGCCGAGCAGCTTGTCGGGGTCGAACAGGCGGAAGGCGAGGCCCACGACGGTGGCGACGGGCGCGAGCGTGATGTAGCGCTTGGAGAAGTTCAGCCGGATGCCGAGGGTCTCGCGGCCGTGGTACGTCCCGCTGCACACCACGCCGGTGTCGGGGATCGAGGCGGCGTCCGAACCGGCGCGCGGCGCGGTCAGGCCGAAGCAGGGGACGTCCTCACCGCGCGCGAGCCGCGGCAGGTAGTGGTTCTTCTGCTGCTCGGTGCCGTAGTGCAGCAGCAACTCGGCCGGGCCGAGCGAGTTCGGCACCGCGACGGTCGAGCAGGCGACGGTCGAGCGGCTGGCGAGCTTGGCCAGCACGCAGGAGTGGGCATAGGCCGAGAATTCCAGGCCGCCGTACTTCTTCGGGATGATCATCGCGAAGAAGCCCTTCCGCTTGAGGAAGTCCCAGGCTTCCGGCGGCAGGTCGGCGCGGCGGTGGGTGATGTCCCACTCGTCGAGCATGCGGCAGAGTTCCTCGCAGGGCCCGTCGAGGAAGGCCTGCTCCTCCGCGGACAGCTTCGCCGGGGCCGCGCGCAGCAGCTTCTGCCAGTCCGGATGGCCCGTGAACAGCTCGCCGTCCCACCACACGGTGCCGGCCTCGAGCGCCTCGCGCTCGGTCGAGGACATGGGCGGCAGCATGCGCTTGTAGACGCGCAGGAAGGGCCGGGTCAGGAAGCGGACGCGCAACGGCGCGACGTT
>JAGTSG010000086.1 GCA_018261655.1 Pseudomonadota bacterium
CGCCACCTCCACCACCGGGAGATCCGCCACCTCCACCACCGCCGCCACCGCCGGGGGAGCCGCCGCCCGCGCAACCGCCGACGGGCGAGCGTCCGCCCGAAGAGCCGCGCCGGGTCTTCGCCGGTGGCGTCGATGCGACCGGCGCGGAGCCGCTCTCCGACGCGCCGGCGACCGGCGGCGGGGCCGTGAGGCCGACCTGCGAGGCCGCGCGCTCGGGCTTGAGCAGCATCGTGCAGATCAGCCGCGGCGGCCTGCCGGCCGATCCGGACGGGTATCTGCCTAGCCGCGGGGCGGCGCCGGTGCGCGCCGCTGCCCCGCGCCCTGGCGCGACGCCCGCAACCGCCGGACGGCAGCCCTACGACAGCTTCGCGATCGCGAAGCTCGACTGCACCGGCTGACCCCCCGTGCGACGCCGACCTGCCCCGCGGCGCGCCCGCGCCGGCGCGCTCGTGATGGGGACGCTCGCCTCGCTCACCGTGGCCCCCGCCGCGGCGCAGCGCTTCGGGCCTCCGGACGTCCCGATCGGGGCGCCGGCGACGCGCCCGCTCGAGGAGTTCCCCGGCTTCGCGCCACCCCCCGCGGAGGCGCCAGTACTGGAGTTGCCGGCGAGGCGGGACGCCGCCCCTGCGGCGCGCGACGGCCTGTCGCCCCGCGTGCGCATCCGCGGGGTCCGCGTCACCGGCAGCACGGTGTTCAGCGATGCGGAGCTCGCGCCGCTCACGGACCCCTATCGCGATCGCGAGGTGACGATCGAGGACCTCGAGGCGCTGCGCCAGGCGCTGACGCGGCTCTACGTCGACCGCGGCTACGTCAACTCGGGCGCAGTGATCCCCGACCAGCGGGTTGGCGACGGGGTCGTCGAGCTGCGCATCGTCGAGGGCCGCCTCACCCAGATCGACGTCAGCGGCAACCGGCAGCTGCGCGCCGAGTACTTCGCGGAGCGTCTCGCCCTCGACGCCGGCCCGCCACTCAACACGGGAGAGGTCGCGCAGCGGTTGCAGATCCTGCTCCAGGATCCGCTCGTGGAGCGCATCAACGCCGCGATCGAGCCCGGCGCGCGGCCGGGCGAGGCGCGCCTGCGCGCCCGGGTGGCGGAGACCGAGCCCTACCGCTTCTCGATTGGCGCCGACACCGACGTCTCGCCAAGCCTCGGTGAGGCGCGCGGTGTCCTGCGCGGCCAGCTGCTCAGCCCACTCGGCCTCGGCGACACCCTGACCGCCGAGGCGGCCCTGGCGGAGGGGCTGCAGGACTACGTCATCGACTACGCAATCCCGCTCACGCCCCGCGATCTGACGTTCAACGTCTACTACGAGCGGACGACCTCGGACGTGATCGAGAAACCACTGAGCGACCTCGACCTCGAGGGCGAGACGCGTACCCTGGCCTTCCGCCTCGGCCAGCCCGTGTACCGCACGGGCAGCGAGCAGCTCACCCTCGCAGTGGGTCTGGACCTGCGCGAGAGCCAGACCTACCTGCTCGGCACCGGCTTCCCGCTAGCGGCCGGCGTCGAGCCGGACGGGAGCAGCCGCGTGACGGTCCTGCGGTTCCTCCAGGACTGGATCAGCCGCGACGAGACGCAGGTGCTCGCCGCGCGCTCGACCCTGAGCTGGGGGCTCGACGCCTTCGACGCCACGATCAACGACAACGGCGACCCCGACGGCCGATTCTTTGCCTGGCTCGGCCAGCTGCAGTGGGCGGGGCGCCTGGGCGACAGTGACAACCAGCTCGTGTTTCGCCTGCAGGGGCAGCTCAGCTCCGATCGGCTGCTGCCCCTCGAGCAGTTCGCGGTCGGCGGCCTTTGGAGCGTGCGTGGCTACCGGACCAACGCCCTGGTCCGCGACCAGGGGTTCGCGACCTCGCTCGAGCTGCGGGTGCCGGTGCTGTATCGCGAGGACGGGGCCCCGCTGCTCCAGGTCGTGCCGTTCGTCGACGCGGGCGGGGCCTGGTTCAAGGATGGCAACTCACCGGACCCGACCCTCATCACGAGCGCCGGACTGGGCCTGCGGTTCGACCCGCACCCGCGCGTCCACGCCGAGCTCTACTGGGGGAAGGCCTTCCAGAAGGACGACCTGATCGGCCCCGGCGACTCGATCCAGGACGCCGGCTGGAGCTTCCTGCTGACCGCCAACCTGTTCTGAGCCGGCCGCATGCAGCGCCCCACCCGGGCCGGCGGGATCAGAGCCAGTTGCCAATCAGCAGGAAAGGCGCCCAGTAAGCAGGGTGCCGGTAGCGGTCGTCGGCGAGGAGCCGGCGCTGCGCGGCCTGCAGCGCCTCCGCCTTGTTCGTGCTGGGCTCCTGCAAGCGGCGGTAGAACTCCCCGATCAGCTGCGCCGACGCCCGGTCGCTTACCGACCATAGCGCCCCGAGCGCACTCTGCGCGCCCGCCTTCACGGCCACGCCACCGAGGCCGAGCGCGGCCCGGTCGTCGCCGGCCGCTGTCTGGCACGCGCTCAGCACCAGGAGCTCGACCGGCTGCTTGCGGTACGCCGTGCCGCCGAGCTGGACCTCGAGCTGGTCGAGCGTGATGCGGCCGTCGTGGGTCAGGATGAAGGTGTCGTCCGCGCTCCTACCGAAGTCACCGTGCGAGGCCATGTGCACGATCGAGTACGGGCGGCTGTCGATCGCCCGCCGGAACCCCCGGGCGTCGAACCGGCTGTCCATCAACACGGTGCCGTCGTAGAGGGCGTCGAGCGCGGCCACTTCGTCCGCGACGGAGGGCAGCGGCGGGAACCCCTGCACCGACTCGGTCAGCCCGCCGATCAGCAGGCGTGGCTTTGCGGTCGATGCCGGACGCGCGTCGGTCAGGCTGAGCCCCGGCGAGGTCGCGACGGCGTAGCGTGTGACGAGGAAGTCTTGGCCGTCGTGCAGCGCGGCCAGCGGCACGGTGCGCAGCACGCCGTCCGGCACGAACACCAGCGTCGTCACGCCGGCGCTCCGCAGGTCGTCCTGCAGTGGCCGCACGAGCCAGTCGTAGACCTTGCGGGCCGACCGCAGATATTCGCGCGTCGTGCGCTTTTCCAGCGCCGCACGCAGGGCGCGCGCCTCGCGGGCGAGCTCGTCGGCCTTCACGCGCGTGCCGTGCAAGCGCAGTCCGTCGGGGAGCTTGAGCAGCAGCACGAGCCGGTCCGGCAGGACCACCGGGTAGATCGCGGCGCTGCCGGGCGCGAGGCGCTCGATACCGCGCGTCTTCGACCGCAACGCGCTGACGCAGTCGTCGCGAAAATACTCCTCCAGCTCGGCGCTCTTGAGCCGCTCCAGCAGGTCGCGCACCTCCTCGAGGTCCGCCTGCGCGGCGGCGCCCGACGAGCGCTCGGCGCGGGTCACCAGCAGATCGACGAGCTCGGCGAACAGGGGCGCCGACTGGTCGCGGAGGCTTCCGGCACGGCTCGCGGACGCGAGATCGCGCCGCACTGACTCCAGGCTGCCGATCGCGAGGCGGTAGGCGCCGAGCGCGCCCTCCTCGTCGCCCTGCGCGCGCAGCAGCCGCGCGGTCTGCCACTGCCAGCGATAGAGGCTCTCGGGCGCCGTGGCGAGCTGCGCCCGGTGCGCGGCGTCGCGCGCATCGGCGAGCGCGGCGCCGGGCCGGCCGCTGGCCGACTCGAGCTCCGCACGATAGCCGAGCGCGTAGGACAGCAGGCGCTCGTCCCCGGTGGCGCGGGCGCTTTCCGCCGCCGCTGCGAGATTGGCGAGCGCCCGCTCGCGCGCACCCTTGGCCTTGGATGCGGCCTGCTGGCGCGCCACGCTGATGAGGACCGCGGTCCGGGTCGGCGACGGCGGCAGACGAGACGCGGACTCCTCCGCGAGCACGAGCAGCGGCGCGGCCTCGCGCTCGCGCCCCGCGTCGCGCAGGGCCCGCGCCGCATTCGCGGCGACGAGGGCGGTCTGCGCGGTGTCGCCCGCGGCACGCGACTGCTCCAGCGCGCGGCGATACAGCCGCTCGGCCTGGGCGTGCTGGCCCTGTCCCGCGAAGAGGTTGCCGAGGTCGTTGCCGACCCGCGCGGCGAGCTCGGGCCGCCCCGCCTGCTCGGCAAGGACCAGGGCCCGCTCCAGGGTCGCGCGACCGTCCTCGGACCGGCCATCGAGCAGTTCGGCGTTGCCCTGGGCGGCGACGACCTGCGCGGCCAGGGCTGCATCACCCGTCGCTGCCGCCAGAGCCCGGGCCTGCTCGACGCGCTCGAGCGCCGGGCCCGGGCGACCCAGGGCGAGATAGGCGTCGGCGACGTCCAGCAGCGCCTGCGTCCGGGCCGCCGTATCGCCCGCCGACTCGGTCGCCGCGAGGGCCCGCTCCGCCGCGGTGAGCGCCGCCTCGGCGGGGCCCGGCTGCGATACGCCGGCCTGGATAACGAGCCCGGACCGATCGGCCGCCAGCGCCGGCAGCCAGGCTGCAGAAAACCAGCACAGCGCGAGCAGCTTCAGCCACCGCGCGAGGGCGCGGCGCGTCGGCGGGTAGGACCGATCTGGCATTCGGGGTGCCCCCGTCGCGGTGATTTGAGGACGATAGCCATCGGCACCGTCCCCGGCAACGATGCCCGCAGCAGGTGAAATCACGGCCCGGCCGGTGCGGCCCGGGCTCAAGGTCGGGCCCCTTCCGGCACCGGGCTCACCATGCCGCCCGGGCCGCGCGGCGTGTTGCCCTGCCGCTCGGCGGCGAGCGCGGCGATGTGCGCGTGGATCTCCGGGTAGCGGCGCAGGAACCGGTGGAAGTCGCGCCCGCTGAGGCGCGCGAACCGGCTGTAGTCGAGCGCGGTCACGTCGGCCGACCGGCGTCCGCCGGACAGGAGAGCGACCTCGCCGAAGAAGTCGCCCGGACCCTGGGTCTTGAGTCGCACCCCGTCGACCGTCACCTCTACCTCGCCCTTCGATATCAGGTACAGCGCGTCCGCCGGGTCGCCGGCGCGGATCACGCGCTCGCCCGGCTCGGCGGTGTGCGGCTGAAAGTGCAGGACCAGCACCTCCCGCTGTTCGGGGGTCAGGTTCGCGAACAGCGGGAAGCGCTCGGCGAGCTCCTCGGGCGTGAAGGTCTTTTGCGCGTCCGCGCGCTGCTCCGCCTGCTCCCGAGCGGCGTCCAGCTCGGCCTGCAGGCGCGCGAGGGCGCCGGCGCGCCTCTCTTCCAGACGGCTGCGGAGCCAGGGACTCGCGTGCAGTCCGGCGATCAGCCGGTCGGCGCCGGCGAAAACCAGTGGATTGAGGGTGATCGAGAACAGCGCGCCGGCGAGGATCAGACTGAAGCCGGCGGGGTCCAGGAGCCCGTAGCCGAGCCCGAGCCCGCCGAGGATGAAGGAGAACTCGCCGATCTGCGCGAGGGCCGCGGCGACCGTCAGGGCAGTGCTCGCTGGATAGCCGAGGGCGAGCACGATCAGCAGGGCCACGACCGATTTGCCGACCAGGATCAGCGCCAGCACGGCGGCAATCATCCCCGGCTGCTCGAGCAGCACCGCCGGGTCGAACAGCATCCCCACCGACACGAAGAAGAGCACGCCGAACGCGTCGCGCAAAGGCAGCGAGTTGGTCGCGGCCTTGTGCGACAGTTCCGACTCCTTCAGCACCATGCCGGCGAAGAACGCGCCGAGCGCGAACGAGATACCGAACAGCTCCGCCGCGGCGAAGGCAATCCCGAGCGCCAGGGCCAGCACCGCCAGGGTGAAGAGCTCCTGAGAGCCGGTTCGCGCCACCTCGCGGAGCAGCCAGGGCAGAACGCGCGGACCGATGGCGAGCGCCGCCGCAACAAACGCGGACACCTTCGCCAGGGTGATCACGAGGGTGAGCAGGAGACCCTGTTGCGGCGTTGCGGCGGCGTCCGCGGGGACGTTGCCGCCCAGCACGCCCACCAGCGCGGGCAGCAGCACCAGGGCCAGCACCATTGCGAGGTCCTCGACGATCAGCCAGCCGACTGCGATGCGGCCGTTGCCCGTGGTGAGGGCGTTGCGGTCCTCGAGGGCCCTCAGCAGGACGACGGTGCTCGCCACCGACAGACTCAGCCCGAGCACGAGGCCGGCCCCGAGGCTCCAGCCCCAGGTGAGGGTCAAGGCGACGCCCAGCGCGGTGGCGACGAGGATCTGCACTGCCGCGCCGGGGATCGCGAGGCGCCGGACCGCGAGCAGATCGGCCACCGAGAAGTGTAGACCGACGCCGAACATCATCAGCATCACGCCGATCTCCGCGAGCTGGCCCGCGAGGCCGCCGTCGGCGAGGGACTCCGGCATCGCGCCCCCCACTACCACACCGGCGACCAGGTAGCCGACGAGCGGCGGCAGCCGCAGACGCTGGGCGATGAAACCGAAGATGAACGCGAGCACCAGGCCGATGGCGATCGTGGCGATGAGCGTGACGTCGTGGTTCAAGCAGCCTCCGGGTAGTGCGCCACCGGTGAGCGCGGGCCGGGCAAGAGAGAGCAGCCGCTGTGCCAGCCTCGGCGGGATCTGGGAAAGCGGCGTGCCGACAAGGGCTTGGGCGCCGGCTGTGGGGTCGCGCAGCAACCCACGCCGCGCTGCGCTGGTGCGGTCCCGACTGGCCCGGCACCGACGCGGTGCGGGACGCGTCGACGGACTGCCGGGGGCTCTCGAGTGATCGGGTCGCGCGGAAGGCGAACGACCGCACAGTGCTGCGTCGAGCTGATTACTCGGTCTCCAACCCCGCGACGGCTCCCCTATTCGCAAATTTGGCGGAGAGGGTGGGATTCGAACCCACGGACCCTTGCGGATCGCCGGTTTTCAAGACCGGTGCCTTAGACCGCTCGACCACCTCTCCAGAGCTCGAG
>JAGTSG010000087.1 GCA_018261655.1 Pseudomonadota bacterium
GCCTCGAGGCCGGCGCAGGCGATGGCACGGCAGGCCGACACGTAGGCCATCTCGCCGAGCGACACGTGCGAAATGCGCCGTTCGACGATGCCGGTGCGGGTACGGATCCACTCGTCGTCGGTGTCGAGGAAGGTGGCCAGGTCGGCGTTCGAGAGGACGGCGGGTGGCATGCACTTGCCCCAGCCGGTGATGGTGGCTCTTGGCACTTGATGAGGCTCCGGGATGGATGCGGGCATTCTACGCGCTGCGCCGGTGCCGACCACGGCGGCGGGCCGGGCAGGCTCGCCGTCGCCGCTAAGCACTTGATGCTAAAAGAAAGCCGGGTGCATCGGCGCGGCCTTCCGGCGGCCGTAGGCGTTCAGGGAGCATTCAGCCGGCGAACGTTAACTTACGTTCCGGGAATGGCGAATCGTGTCGATTCGACTGATAATCCGGGTCCCTGATTATCTGGACCCGGTCTTGAAGGAGACGGTTAATGAAGACGAAGTGGGTGACCCTGGTGATGGCCTCGAGCGCGCTGGCGTTCAGCGGTGCGGCGTTCGCGGGCGATGCCGCCGCGGGTGAGAAGAAGGCCGAGGCGTGCATGGAATGCCACGATCCGGCCGAGGATTTCGCCGGCGTGAGCGCCGATGAGATCGCCGGCAAGATCAAGGGCGTGGTCGCCGGGCAGACCAAGCACAAGAAGAAGCTGACGCTGTCCGACGCCGACGTCGCCGACGTCGCCGCCTACTTCGCCGCCGCCGACGGCAAGTAATCCGGCTCAACCGGTCGCCCGGGCGGGTTGACGCCCCCCGGGCGGCCCGTCGCCTGCTTCCGGTTGCACGAGACGCGCCCCACGGGGCGCGTCGCCGCGTCTTGCGGCATCATGGGTCTTTCCAACGTGACCGGGAGCACCCATGCACTCTTTGAAGACCCTTGCCGCCACGGCCTGCCTGGCCGTCAGCGCCGCCGCCGTGGCCACGCCCGCCGATCCTGTCCTGGACGCCGTCGTCGCCGGTGAATGGCGCAAGGCCGACGACCGCGCGCGTGACGGTGCGCGCCACCCGGTGGAGTCGCTCGCGTTCTGGGGCCTGAAGCCCGGCATGACGATCCTGGAGGTCCAGCCGGGCGGCGGCTGGTGGACCGACATCCTGGCGCCCTACGCCCAGCGGACCGGCGGCCGCTATTTCGCGACCGGTCCGGACCTCGGCGATCCGGACCTGTCCGAGCGCGCCCGCAAGTCCCGCGCCGACATGGAAGCCCGGTTCGCCACGCAGAAGGACCTCTACGGCAACGCCGGCATCGTCAACTGGGGCCGGCGCGCGGCGCCGCCGCCGGCCGGTCAGTTCGACTTCGCGCTCGTGGCGCGCTCGTTCCATGGCTGGATGGGCACCGAGGGCTTCGTCGCCAAGGCGCTCGGCGACCTGTACGCCGCCCTGAAGCCCGGCGGCATCCTCGCGATCGAGCAGCACCGCGCCAATCCCGGCGAGCAGGACCCGCAGGCGAAGAGCGGGTACGTCACCGAGGCCTACGTCATCGAGCAGGTCGAGAAGGCCGGGTTCCGGCTCGCCGGACGCTCGGAGGTGAACGCCAACCCGAAGGACACGAAGGACCACCCGTTCGGCGTCTGGACGCTGCCGCCGACGCGCATCACCGTGCCCTACGGCTCCGGCCAGGAGCCGAACCCCAACTTCGACCACACGCGCTACGACGCCATCGGCGAGTCGGACCGCATGACGCTGAGGTTCGTGAAGCCTGACTGAGATGAGGCCACGCACCACCGTCGTCCTGGTCGACGACCATCCCGTGGTGCGGGACGGCCTTTCGTTCCTGCTCGGTGAACAACCGGACTTCGAGGTGCTCGGGCAGGCCGCGGATCCGCGGGGCGCGCTGCAGGTGATCGCCGAGACCCGGCCGGACCTGCTGGTCCTGGACCTGAACCTGCAGGGCCGCGACGCCATCCCGCTGATCGAGCAGCTGCGTGCCGAGCGGCCGGAGCTGCGGATCCTGGTCATGTCCATGCACGAGGAGGAACTGTACGCCGAGCAGTTGCTGGGCCTCGGCGTCCACGGCTACGTGATGAAGCAGGAGGAGCCGGCCGAGTTCCTGCGCGCGATCCGCCGCGTGGCGGCGGGCGACATCCACCTCAGCGCGAAACTCACCGCAAGGCGGGCCGGCCGCGTGCACCGCGGCGTCCACCGGGGCAGGGTGGCCGCCGTACAGCTGACGGCGCGCGAGCAGGCTCTCCTGGGGCTGGTCGGGAAGGGGCTCGGCACGCGCGAGATCGCGGCCCAGCTCGGGATCAGCGCCAAGACCGTGGACTCCCACCGCCGCAATATCCGCGAGAAGCTCGGTCTCGCCACCGCCAGGGACCTGGTGAGGTACGCGGTCCGCTGGACCGGGCCGTCTGCCGGCAGCGAGCGTCGCGAATGACCCGCCACAAACGGGCGCCGGTCGTGCCCGCCGAGGCGCCACCGGCGGGGTCGGTCGACGAGTTGCGGCGTCGTACCAAGATGCTGGCCGCGGCCATGGAACTGGAAGGCATCGCCACCTGGTCCTGGAACCGGCACGACGACCAGGTCCGGATCGAGTACAGCGCCAGGGCGGCGGAGTTCATGCGTCCCGATGAGGCGACGCGGCCGGGCTTCATGCAGCACGTCCATCCCGATGATCGCGCCAGGCTCGAGGCCGCGATCGAGGCCGCGCTGGCGGCGCCCGGAATTCACCGCATCGAGTTCCGGTTCTCGGCGCCTGACGGTTCCGAGCGCTGGATCGGCTCGACCCTGCAGCGTTACCTCGAGCCCGGCGGTCAGCCCGCCGGGCTGATCGGTGCCAGCCGCGACATCACCGCACGCAAGGAGTTCTTCCGCGAGCTCGCCGACAAGGAGCGGCAGTTGCGGGCGCTGTCGCGGGAAATCATCGAGGCCGCGAACCGCGAGCAGGAGCGCATCGGCCACGACCTGCACGATGGCCTGGGACAGGAACTCACGGGGATTGCCCTGATGCTGAAGGCCCTGCAGGGCCAGGCCGGGCGCCGGCCGCGGGACATGCAGCGGGAACTCGGCGAGATCCTGCGCCTGGTCAACCACGCGCTGGGCAGCACCCGCGCGATCGCGCGCGGCCTGTCCCCGGTCGCGGTGGAACGCGGCGGCCTCGCGGAGGCGCTGCGGGCCATGGTCACGCAGGCCCGCGAGGGCTCCGGCCTGAAGCTCCGGCTCAGCCTGAAGTCTTCGTCGCGGCGCGGCCTGCCGTCCATGGTCGCCCTGCACCTGTACCGCATCGCGCAGGAGGCGTTCAGCAACGCCATCCGGCACGCGGGCGCGACGCGGGTGACGGTGTCGCTCGAGGAGGGCGAGGAGTCGGTGCGGCTGCGCGTGGCCGACGACGGCGCGGGACTTCCTGCGCCGGCCGACGCCTCCGCAGGTCTCGGCCTGCGCATCATGCTCTACCGCGCGCAGCTCATCGGGGCGAAGCTGGAACTGCGACGGCCGGCCGCGGGCGGCACGGCCGTCATCGTCACCTGGCGAGCGGATTCCGGCCGGGATCGAGCGCCGTGACGGTACCCGGCAACCCTGCGGTGAAGCGCGTGCTGCTGGTGGACGATCACCCGATCGTCCGCCAGGGCCTCGCGCGGATCATCGCCAACGAGCCGGGACTCGAGGTCTGTGGCGAGGCCGAGACGGTGCGGGGGGCGCGCCGGGCCGTCCGTTCCCGCGTGCCCGACGTCGTCGTCGTGGACCTGTCGCTCAAGGAAGGCGACGGCATCGAGCTCGTCAAGGAGCTGCGCGCGCACTATCCCGCGTTGCCGCTCCTGGTGCTGTCCATGCACGACGAGGCGGTCTACGCAGGCCGGCTGCTGGCCGCCGGCGCCAACGGCTACATCATGAAGCACGCTGCCAGCGAGCAGTTCATCGCCGCCCTGCGCAGCGTCCTCGGGGGCGCCACCTACCTGAGCGAGGCCGGCCGGGCAGCCCTGGGCCGCCCGGCCGGGCAGGCCGGGTCGGGCGGGAGCGCGGTCGGGTCGCTGTCCAACCGCGAGCTCCAGATCCTGCAGATGGTCGGGCGGGGACTGTCGTCCCGGCAGGCCGCGGAGGCACTGAACCTCAGCGTCAAGACCGTCGAGGCCCACCGCCTGCGCATCAAGCGCAAGCTGAAACTGCGGACCGGGGCCCAGCTGGTGCAGTTCGCCGCCAACTGGGTGGCAGGACAGTAGGAAGCGGGGTCGGTTCTCTTTGCGGCGGGGCGAAGGAAACCAGGAAGGTCCCGATTTAAACCGTTTGGGTACCCGGTCCCTCTAAGTCCATGAACAGGGGAGGCGCAGGCCGTTGAGCGAGCCGGAACACAAGCCCGAACCGGGCGAGGCGGAGTGGATCGCCAGGGCCCGGGAAGGCGACATGACGGCCTTCGAGCGCCTCTACCGGGCCCACGTGGGCCGCGTCCACGGCCTGTGCCTGCGGATGACCAGCAATCCGGACACGGCCGAGGACCTGACGCAGGAGACCTTCGTGAGCGCGTGGCGCAGCCTGTCGACCTTCGAGGGACGCAGCGGGTTCGGGACCTGGCTGCACCGCATCGCGGTGAACGCGGTGCTGGCCCGCGGCCGGTCGCCCCAGGGACGCGGTGAGGTCAGCCTGACGAACGACGACGGCGAGGAGCGCGAGTTCGAGATGCCCGACGACATGGACACCGCCACCCCGATCGACCTCGAGCGCGCCATCGCGGCGCTGCCGCCGGGCGCGCGCGACGTCATGGTGCTGTACGGCGTCTATGGCTACAGCCACGAGGAGGCGGCCGACATGCTGGGCGTCGCCGTCGGGACCTGCAAGGCACAGCTGCACCGCGCGCGGCGACTGCTGCGCGAACGCATGCACATGGAGGCCGGCGAATGAGCACGATCCGCTTCGGGCGCGACGAACGGGAACGCGACCCGCTGCTGGCCCGGGTGGCGGCGCTGCCGCAGTCGGTCGAGCCGTCGCGCGACCTCTGGAGCGGGATCCGCGCACAGCTCGAGCAGCCGGCGCCGGCCGCAGGGACGGCACACCGGGGCCTGTCATGGTCCTGGGCGCTGGCGGCCGGGGTCACGATTGCGTCCGTCTCGGTGCTGTTCACGTGGATGGCAGTCAAGGCACCCGGCGATGCGCCGGCACAGATGGCGGCGGTGTCGCCCACGCCCGTGGAGGCGCTGCAGCCGGTGTCCTACGGCAGCTACGCCCGTCTCGGCCCCGAGTACGTCGAGACCCGCGCCGAGATGCTGGAGATGTTCCGCGCGCGGCTCGCGACGCTGCCCGACGACGTCCGCCTCCGCGTCGAGCAGGACCTCGCCACCATCCAGAAGGCCGCGGACGACATCGACGCGGCCCTGGCCACCGATCCCTCGAGCCAGCTGCTGAACCGGCTGCTGCTCAGCACCTACCAGGAAGAACTCAGGCTTTACACCCGTGTGGCGGCGCCACAGCGGCCGAACCACGAGAGGACATGAACATGAACATGAAAATCCGTCAGATCGCCATTGCCAGCGCCCTGCTGCTGGCCGTCCCGGCCGCCCACGCGGTGCAGAACATCGACCGCAGCCTGCCGACCGGCGCGACGCCGGTGGTCGAGGTCAGCAACGTGCAGGGCCGCGTGACCGTCATCGCCTGGGACCGGCAGGAGGTCAAGGTGACCGGCACGATCGAGAACGACGAACACGAGTTCGAGTTCTCCGGCAACAACGAGCGCGTGACCATCCGGGTCCGCGCCAGGTCGAAGAGCTACAGCTATGGCCGCGACGACGATGCGATTCTCGACATCCGCGTCCCGGAAGGCGCCAAGCTCAACGTGCAGACGGTGAGCTCGGCCATCGACGTCCGCGGCGTCAAGGGCGCCCAGCGCCTCGAAGCGGTGAGTGGCGACATCATCGCGACCGTGTACGACGAGCCGCTCGACCTGCGCACGGTCAGCGGCGATGCGGACGTCCGCGGCGCCGGCGGCAAGGGCAAGGTCTATGCGGAGAGCACCAGCGGCAACGTGAAGGCACACGGGCTGGGCGGCGAGGTCGAGGCGCAGTCGGTCAGCGGCGACGTCGAACTCGACATCGGCACGACGTCGAGCGTCAGGTTCGAGAGCGTGTCCGGCGACCTGACGGCGCTGTTGACCCTGGCGGACAGCGGGCGCGTCGATGGCCAGAGCGTCAGCGGCGACGTGAAGCTCACCTTCCGCAAGCCGGTCAATGCCGAGTTCGACGTCGAGACCTTCAGCGGCGATATCGACAGCTGCTTCGGCCCGAAGGCGTCTCGCGACAGCAAGTACACGCCGGGCAGCGAGCTGCACTTCACCGAGGGCAGCGGCGGCGGCCGCGTGAGCCTCGAGACCCTGTCGGGCGACGTCACCTTCTGCCACCAGTAGCCGGAGGGGTCAGACCCCACGCTGTCCCCGAAGACACGGAGGGGCCAGATCCCACCCGATCCCCGAAGGCCGGGGCAGGGTGGGGTCTGGCCCCTCCTGGCGACTGCTAGAATCGGCGCCGGTCTCCCCGGTGCCCTCAATGTCCCGCATCCGCACTCCCGTCATCGTGCTGGTAGTCCTGGCGGGACTCGTCGTGGTCCTCGCTGCGGCGCTGTACGGCGCGTCGCGGCTCGCCTGGTTCGAACGCCAGGCCTCGTCGCAGCTGTCGGAGATCCTCGGTTGGCCGGTGCAGGTCGGCGACCTGGCCGTCGGGTACTT
>JAGTSG010000010.1 GCA_018261655.1 Pseudomonadota bacterium
ACGACCTGTCGAGCGAACGGGATTACCAGCGGCTGCAGCTGGACTTCAACATGAAGTTCTGACGGAAAAGGCACCAGGGACCGACCTTTGGTCGGTCCCTGGTACCGCTCGGCGGAGTGGGGTCTGACCCCTGTTTCCGCTATCATCGCTGCATCGGGTCGGGGCCCGATGGAGACGTCCATGGAACCTGCAGATCTCGGTCATCACATCTCGCGTCGCTTCAACGAGGACCTGGAGAAGGTCCGGACGCGCGTGCTGCAGATGGGTGGCTTCGTCGAGCAGCAGCTGCAGCATGCCGTCACGGCACTGGTCGAGGGCGACAGCCGCCTCGGCGAGGAAGTCGCGCACGCCGACCACCAGGTCAACCAGATGGAGGTCAGCATCGACGAGGAGTGCGGCCGCATCATCGCCATGCGCCAGCCGACGGCCTCCGACCTGCGCGTGGTCGTCGCCATCATCAAGACCATCACCGACCTCGAGCGGATCGGCGACGAGGTCGAGAAGATCGCCATGATCGCCTCGCGGCTCGCAAGCACCGAGCAGCCGTCGGACAAGTACCGGGAGGTGCGGCACATCGCGCGCCTGGTGACGGACATGGTGCACGACGCGCTGCACGCGTTCGCGCGGCTCAACGCCGAAGAGGCGCTCGAGATCGCGCGCCGGGACCGCACGGTGGACGAGGAATACGAGGCGATCCAGCGCCAGAACATGACCTACATGATGGAGGACCCGCGCAACATCCGCCGCGCCCTCGACATCATGTGGATCGTGAGGTCGATGGAACGCATCGGCGACCATGCCAAGAACATCTGCGAGTACATCGTCTATACGGTGTACGGCAAGGACATCCGGCACATCTCGCTGGAGGACGCGGAGGCCCAGATCCGCGCCTCGGCCAGCGACCGCAACGCATGACGACGCTGGCGAGGTTCCTCGGCGGCTTCGATCGCCGCCGGGTCAACCTGCTCGGCGCCGTCGCCTGCGCCGCCGCGCTGGCCTTCGCGATGTATGCGCAGTACGGCCTTGGCCTGACGCCCTGCCACCTGTGCATCTTCCAGCGCGTCGAGGTCGCTGCGCTGGGCGTGGTGTTCCTGCTCGCTGCGATCCACGACCCGGGGCAGGCGGGTGCGCGGGTCTATGCGCTCCTCGTCTTCATCGCTGCCGCGATCACCGCGGTCACGGCCGGCCGTCACGTCTGGATCCAGCTGCAGCCGCCCGGCTCGGTGCCGGGCTGCGGCGCCGACCTCGACTTCATGCTCGAGGTCCTGCCGCTGATGCAGGTCATCATCAAGGTGTTCCAGGCCGGCGGCGAGTGCGCCAAGGTTGACCTCAGCTTCCTCGGGATCAGCTTCCCGGGATGGGTGCTGGTGTTCGTGGTGATCGTCGGCGGGGCCGGGATCTGGGCGAACCTCAGGCTTCCCCGGAGGCGTCAGACCCCGACGTAGGGGAGGTACCTGGTACCGGTCGCGGGGTCAGAGCGGTGTCTGGCCCCTCCTAGGCCAGCAGCAGTTCCAGCACCCGCTGGTAGGTCCGCGCCAGCGTGTCGATGTCCTCGACGCGGACGCACTCGTTGACCTTGTGGATGGTCTGGTTGACGACGCCGAGTTCGACCACCTGCGCGCCCATCGGCGCGATGAACCTGCCATCCGAGGTGCCACCGCCGGTCGTGAGGGCGGGGTCGCGGCCGGCGACCTCGCGGACCGCGGTGACGACTGCGTCGGACAGCCTGCCGGGCGGCGTGTAGAAGGGCAGCCCGGACACGAACCACTCGAGCGAGTAGCGGACGCCGTGCCGGTCGAGGGTCGAAGTCACCGCGTGTTGCAGGCCCTCGAGGGTCTGCTCGGGCGACCAGCGGAAGTTGAACCGCGCCTTCAGCTCGCCCGGGATGACGTTCGGCGCGCCGGTGCCGGCCGCAATGTTCGACACCTGGAAGGACGTCGGCTGGAAGTACTCGTTGCCTTCGTCCCAGTGGCGCGCAACCAGCTCCGCCAGCGCGGGGGCCAGCATGTGCACGGGGTTTTCCGCCGTCTGGGGATAGGCGATGTGGCCCTGCACGCCGTGGACCGTCAGGCGGCCCGACAGGGAGCCGCGCCGCCCGATCTTGATCGTGTCGCCGAAGACCTTGTCGCTCGACGGCTCGCCGACGAGGCACCAGTCGATGCGCTCGTTGCGGGCCTTCAGCACCTCGACCACGCGGCGGGTGCCGTCCACCGACGGTCCTTCTTCGTCGCTCGTGATCAGGAAGGCCAAAGTGCCGCCGTGATCGGGCCGCGCGCGGACGAAGCCCTCGACGGCCGTGACCATGGCGGCGAGCCCGCTCTTCATGTCGGCGGCGCCGCGGCCGTACAACATGCCGTCGCGGATCACCGGGTCGAAGGGATCCGTGTGCCACTCCTCGAGGGGCCCGGTCGGCACCACGTCGGTGTGGCCCGCGAAGCAGAACACCGGGCCGTCGCCGCCGCGCCGGGTCGCCCAGAAATTCTCCACATTGCCGAAGGGCATCCGTTCGACCTCGAACCCCAGCGGCTCGAGCCGCTCGATCATCAGGTCCTGGCAGCCGCCATCGGCCGGGCTGACGGAGGGGCGGGTGATCATCGCCTGGGTGAGATCGAGCGTGTCGGACATCGGCGGGTCGGCGCCTCCAGGGCGCGGTGGGGCGGCCTGTTATAAGGCCGGGGGAGCCGGCGGGCAAGCCCGGTGCCGGGATCGGCAAGGGTGTCACGAAACTGTAACATTGCAGTCCTATAAGAAGCCGGCGATCGGCGCCCCGCGTGGGAGGGGAGGCGTCGTCCTGAAGGACCCGATGCAGACGTCGACGCTCGTCCTGGTGCTGCTGATCCTGACCGCCGTCGCCTACCGGGCCGGGCGACAGCGCTCGCTCGCGCTCGTCGGCGGCGTGAAGGGCGCGAAGCACCTGCACTCCCTGCCGGGCTACTACGGGATGCTGACGGCGCTGTGGTGCGCCATCCCGGCGCTGCTGGTGCTGGCGCTGTGGCACTCCTTCGACGGCCGGATCGTCACCGACATGGTCGTGGCCTCGATGCCGTCGGACGTGCAGGTCCTTTCGGAGGACGAGCTGTCGCTGGTCCTGAACGACGTCCGCAACCTGGTCGCCGGCGCGATTCCTGCAGAGCTGGCCTCCGCCGAGGTCCAGGCGGCCGCCGCGCGCTACCAGCAGCTGGAGTCGCTCTCGCGCCTGGCCGCGGCCGGCCTGACGCTGAGCATCGCCCTGGGGCTCGGCGCCTTCGTCTGGTGGCGGATCTCGCCGGCCCTGCGGGCCCGCAACAAGGTGGAGCAGATCGTCAAGGTCGGCCTCATCGTCTGCTCGACCATCGCCATCTTCACTACCGTCGGCATCGTCATCTCGGTGCTGTTCGAGTCGCTGCGCTTCTTCCAGGTGGTCCCGGTCACCGAGTTCCTGTTCGGCCTGCAGTGGTCGCCGCAGATGGCGATCCGTGCCGACCAGGTCGGCTCGAGCGGGGCCTTCGGCGCGGTGCCGTTGTTCACCGGCACCCTGCTCATCGCTGGCCTCGCGATGCTGGTCGCCGTGCCCGTCGGCCTGTTCGCGGCGATCTATCTTGCCGAGTACGCGCACCGCCAGGTGCGTGCCGTGGTGAAGCCGCTGCTCGAGGTGCTCGCCGGCATCCCGACGGTCGTGTACGGCTTCTTTGCGGCGCTGATCGTGGGGCCGATGCTCCGCCAGGCCGGCGAGGCCGCGGGGCTGGCCGTCTCGAGCGAGAGCGCGCTGGCCGCGGGCCTGGTGATGGGCGTGATGATCATCCCGTTCGTCTCGTCGCTGGCCGACGACATGCTGACGGCCGTGCCACAGTCGCTGCGCGACGGCTCCTATGGTCTCGGCGCCACGCAGTCCGAGACGATCCGCCGGGTGGTGTTCCCGGCGGCGCTGCCCGGCATCGTCGGCGGGGTGCTGCTCGCCATCTCGCGCGCCATTGGCGAGACGATGATCGTGGTCATGGCCGCCGGGCTCGGCGCCAACCTGACGGCGAACCCGCTCGAGGCGGTCACGACCGTGACGACGCAGATCGTCACGCTGCTGGTCGGCGACCAGGAGTTCGACAGCCCGAAGACGCTCGCCGCGTTCGCGCTCGGGCTGGTGCTGTTCCTCGTCACGCTGTCGCTCAACATCATCGCGCTGCACGTCGTGCGCAAGTACCGGGAGCAGTATGAGTGAGCCCACGCTGACGCCCGCGACCGCCGAGACGCCCGCCCAGCGGACCCGCCGGCTGGTGGAGAAGAGCCTGCGCCGCCGCTACCGGGCCGAGCGACGCTTCCGTGTCTACGGCATCGTCGCGGTCGCGCTCGGCCTCGGCTTCGTCGCCTTCCTGTTCTCGAGCATCATCTCGACCGGCTGGACCGTGTTCCAGCAGTCCTACCTCAAGCTGGAGATCGACTACGCGCCGGACGTGCTCGATCCCGATGGCAGCCGCGATCCGGAGGTGATCGGGAGCGCCGACTTCTCCGCCCTGATCAAGGCGGCGCTGCGCAAGCAGTTTCCCGACGTCGAAGGCCGCAGCGACCTGCGGACCCTGTACAAGCTGGCGAGTGAGGGCGGCCAGTTCGACCTGCGCCAGCGCGTGCTCGACGACCCGCGGCGGGTCGGCAGCCAGGAGTCGCTCTGGGTGCTGGCCGACGACCGCGTCGACCTGCTGATGAAGGGCGAGATCGAACGCGGCCTGCCCGAGGACGTTCGTGGCATCAGCGACCAGGAACTGGCGTGGATCGACCGGCTCGTGGCCGACGGGCGGCTCGAAAAGCGCTTCAACCGCAGCTTCTTCACCCGCGGCGACTCGCGCGAGCCC
The DNA here is from genome assembly GCA_018261655.1 of Pseudomonadota bacterium. Lineage (GTDB taxonomy): Bacteria > Pseudomonadota > Gammaproteobacteria > Steroidobacterales > Steroidobacteraceae > SG8-30. The sequence goes on from JAGTSG010000010.1 coordinate 4,821, forward strand.
GAGCAGGCGGGCGTCTGGGGCGCGGTGAGCGGCTCCATCCTGACGCTGTTCGTGACGCTGCTGCTCGCGTTCCCGATCGGCGTGGCGGCGGCGATCTACCTCGAGGAGTTCGCCCCGCAGAACCGCTTCACCGACCTGATCGAGGTGAACATCAACAACCTGGCGGCGGTGCCGTCGATCGTCTTCGGCCTGCTCGGACTGGCGGTGTTCATCCAGCTCTTCGGCCTGCCGCGCTCGGCCCCCTTGGTGGGCGGCCTGGTGCTGACGCTGATGACGCTGCCGACGATCATCATCGCCAGCCGCGCGGCACTCAAGGGCGTGCCGCCGTCGATCCGCGAGGCGGCGCTCGGCATGGGCGCCTCGCAGGTACAGATGATCGCCCACCACGTGCTGCCGCTCGCGATGCCGGGGATGCTCACCGGGGCGATCATCGGCATGGCGCGCGCCCTCGGCGAGTCGGCGCCGCTGCTGATGATCGGCATGGTGGCCTTCATCGTCGACATCCCGCACGGCCTGACCGACCCGGCGACGGTGCTGCCGGTGCAGGTGTACCTGTGGGCGGACAGCCCCGAGCGGGCCTTCCTCGAGCGCACCTCGGGCGCGATCCTGGTGCTGCTCGGATTCCTCTTGATCATGAACGCGACCGCCGTGGTCCTGCGCCAGAAGTTCGAGCGGCGCTGGTGACGGACGGACCGGCAGGAGATTCCCAGATGGCGACAGAACCGACGGAGATGGTGCAGCGGACGGGGGCCACGCTCGGGCCCGGGAGCGCGCCGCCGGAGCGCACGGCGCAGGGCCAGCGCACGGTCGGCGAGATTACCGTCAGCAACCCGGTCATCGTCTGCCGCAACGTCAACGTCCACTACGGCGACAAGCAAGCCATCCGCGACGTGAGCCTCGACATCGCCCACAACGAGGTGATCGCGATGATCGGCCCGTCCGGTTGCGGCAAGAGCACCTTCCTGCGCTGCCTCAACCGCCTGAACGACACCATCCCGACGGCGAAGGTCACGGGCTCGATCACGCTGGACGGGGTGGACGTCTACGACAGGAAGCAGGACGTCGTGCAGCTGCGCGCCCGGGTCGGCATGGTGTTTCAGAAGCCGAACCCGTTCCCGAAGTCGGTCTACGAGAACGTGGCCTACGGGCCGCGCATCCATGGCCTCGCCGGCGACCGCACGGAGCTCGACGAGATCGTGCAGACCAGCCTGATGCGGGCCGGCCTGTGGGAAGAGGTCAAGGACCGCCTCGACCAGCCGGGCACTGCGCTCTCGGGCGGCCAGCAGCAGCGCCTGTGCATCGCGCGGACGATCGCCGTGAGCCCCGAGGTGATCCTGATGGACGAGCCGTGTTCGGCGCTCGACCCGATTGCGACGGCGCGCATCGAGGACCTGATCGACGAGCTCAGGCAGAACTACGCGATCTGCATCGTCACACACTCGATGCAGCAGGCGGCGCGCGTATCGCAACGCACGGCGTACTTCCACCTCGGCGACCTCATCGAGGTCGGCTCGACGGACCAGATCTTCACCAATCCCCGGCACAAGCTGACCGAGGATTACATCACGGGACGGTTCGGGTGATTGGTCAGAGGTACCGGTACAGGCCTGTACCTGGTACCTCATTACTACATCCGCAACAGCTCGTTGATCGAGGTCTTCGCCCTCGTCTGCGCGTCCACGCGTTTCACGATCACCGCGGCATAGAGCGAGTACCTGCCGTCGGGGGACGGGAGGTTGCCCGGGACCACGACCGCCCCGGCGGGAACGCGGCCGTAGTGGATCTCGCCCGTCGCGCGGTCGTAAATGCGGGTGCTGGCGCCGATGTAGACTCCCATCGAGATCACCGCGCCCTTCTCGACGACGACGCCTTCGACGACCTCCGAGCGGGCGCCGATGAAGCAGTCGTCCTCGACGATGGTCGGGCTGGCCTGCAGCGGCTCCAGCACGCCGCCGATGCCGACACCCCCCGACAGGTGCACGTTGCGGCCGATCTGGGCACAGGAGCCGACCGTGGCCCAGGTGTCCACCATGGTGCCGCTGTCCACGTAGGCGCCGATGTTCACGTAGCTCGGCATCAGCACCACGCTCGGCGCGATGTAGGCGCCCTTGCGGGCGATGGACGCCGGCACGACCCGCGTGCCGCCGGCACGGAAGCGGTCCGGGCTCATGCCGGAGTACTTCAGGGGCACCTTGTCGTAGAAACGGGTGTAGCCCCCCTCGATGACCTGGTTGTCGTGGGTCCGGAAGTACAGCAGGACGGCCTTCTTCAGCCACTCGTTGACCTGCCAGCCGGAAGCGGTCGGCTCCGCCACGCGGGCGCGCCCGGAATCCAGCAGCTCGAGGCAGTGGTCGAGCGCCACGGCCAGGTCGTGCGGCACGTTGCCGGGAGAGAACTCGCCGCGTCGCTCGAAGGCGTCCTCGACCAGGGTCTTCAGGTGGTCCATGTCTATCCCTTGCGGCCCAGCATGTACTGGCGGATGCGGCGCGCGGCCTCGACGGTTTCCTCGAACCCGGCCACGAGCGAGATGCGCACGTGGCGGCGGCCCGGGTTTCCCCGGCCGCCGTCGCGGCCGAGGTAGGAGCCAGGCAGGACGCTCACGTTCGTGGCGCCGAGCAGGTCGCGGGCAAAGGCCTCGTCGTCGCCGGGCGTCGCGGGCCAGAGGTAGAACGACCCCGCCGGCCGCTCGACGTCCAGCAGGTCGCCGAGCAGCGGCATCACCGCCGCATACTTGGCGCGGTACAGCTCGCGGTTGGCGCGCACGTGCACCTCGTCGTTCCAGGCCGCCACGCTCGCGTGCTGCACGTGCTCGGGCATCGCGCTCCCGTGGTAGGTCCGGTAGAGGCGGAACCCGGCAACCAGGCGCGCGTCGCCCGCCACGAAGCCGGCGCGCAGGCCCGGCAGGTTCGAGCGCTTGGACAGGCTGTGAAAGACCATGCAGCGCTCGAATCCCGTGCGGCCCAGGCTCCGGCAGGCCTGCAACAGGCCGGGCGGCGGCGCGGCCTCGTCGGCGTAGACCTCCGAGTAGCACTCGTCGGAGGCCACCACGAAGCCGTGTCGGTCCGACAGCTCCAGGACGCGCCGGAGGTAGTCGAGGCCCATCACGGCGCCGGTGGGGTTTCCCGGCGTGCACAGGTACAGCAGCTGGCAGCGGTTCCAGGCCTCGGCCGGTACGGCGTCGAGGTCCGGCAGGAAGCCGGTGGCTTTCGAGGTCTCGATGTAGAACGGCTCGGCGCCGGCCAGGAACGCGGCACCCTCGTAGATCTGGTAACCAGGGTTCGGCATCAGCACCCGCGCGCGGGTCGTCCGGTCCACGACGGCCTGCGCAAAGGCGAACAGCGCCTCGCGGGTGCCGTTGACCGGCAGCACCATCGTCTCGGGATCCACGGCCCCGGCGTCGAGCCCGAACCGTCGCTCCAGCCAGGCGGCGCAGGCGGCGCGCAGCACCGGCAGTCCCTGCGTCTGGGGATACACGCCGGTGCCGTGCAGCGCCGCGCGCAGCGCCTCCAGCACGAACTCCGGCGGCGCGTGCCGCGGTTCGCCGATGGTGAGCCGGATCGGGGACAGCCCGGCGGGCGGGGCCACGTCACGCGTCAGCTCGGCGAGGCGCTCGAAGGGGTAGGGCAGCAGCCTGGAGAGGTCGGGGTTCACGGATACCTCAGGCCGCGGCGACGCGGCGGTCGAGTGCACGCGTCAGCGTCTCCGCCAGGCGTTCCTGCCGCCTTGGGTCGAGCGGCCGGCCGCCGTCGTCGGTGACGTAGAAGACGTCCTCGGCGCGCTCGCCGACGGTCATGATCTTGGCGCCGTGCAGGTCCACGCCCTCGTCCCACAGCACCTTGCCGATCTCCGACAGCAGGCCCGGGCGGTCGGCGGCGACCAGGTCGAGGATGGTCCAGCGGCGCGCCTCGTCGTCGCTGAAGGCGACGTGCGTCGCGGTGCTGAACATGCGCACCTGGCGCGGCGCACGCCGCGTCACGGTCAGGGTCGGCGCCTCGCGCTCGGCCACGACGCGCCTGAGCGTCGCCTCGATGTGGGCCAGCCGGTCCGGGTCATTGATCGGCCGGCCGTCTTCCTCGAGGACATAGTAGGTGTCGAGGCTTGCGCCGTCCTGGGTCGGCGTGATGCGGGCGTCCACGATGTTGAGCCCGACCTGGTCGAGGGCGGCGGTGGCGCGGGCGAAGCTGTGGCGACGACGATAGGTGTACACGAGGATCGCCGTGGCGCCGCCGCGCGCCGGGTCCGCGGCGCTGGCCACCAGGGGGCTGCGGTCCTCTACGTCGCGGGCGGCGAGCAGGGCCGTGTGCCAGGCGACCTCCTGCGGGTCGTGGCGCAGGAAGTAGGCTTCGGTCAGCTGCGACCAGACGCGCTCGACGTCCTCCACGGCGACCCGCGCCGCGGCCAGCAGCTCGCGCGCCTGCGACTGGGTCGCGGCGATCAGCTCCTCCTGGTCGATCGGGGACTCGAGCCCGCGACGCAGCGCCTGCTTCACGCGCTCGTAGAAGTCCTCGAACAGGGAGGCTTTCCAGGAGTTCCACAGCTTCGGATTGGTGCCGCGCACGTCGGCGACGGTCAGCACGTAGAGATGGTCGAGGTGTGCCTGGTCGCCGACGTGACGGGCGAAGTCGTGGACCACCTGCGGGTCGCTGATGTCCTTCTTCTGCGCGGACACCGACAGCAGCAGGTGGTTGCGGACCAGCCAGGCGACGAGGCGCGCTTCGTAGCGCGACAGTCCCTGCTCGAGGCAGAAGGCCTCGGCGTCCACGGCGCCGAGTTCCGAGTGGTCGCCGCCGCGTCCCTTGGCGATGTCGTGGAACAGCGCCGCGAGGTAGGCAATCTCCGGCTTCGGCAGGCTGCGGAACAGCTGCGACAGCTTGGGAAACTCGTGGTCGTAGCGTTCCAGCGCAAAGCGCCGCAGGTTGGACACGACGAACAGCGTGTGCGCGTCCACGGTGTAGGCGTGGAACAGGTCGTACTGCATGCGGCCGACGATGCGGCCGAAGGCGGGTATGTAGCGGCCGAGCACGCCGTAGAGGTTCATGCGCCGCAGCTCGTGGGTGACGCCGGCGGGCGCGCGCAGGATCTCCATGAACAGGCGGTGGTTGCGCGGGTTCTGGCGGAACTCCTCGTCGATCAGCCACAGGTGGCGGGTCACCAGCCGGATGGTCTCGGCGCGCACGCCCCTCAGCTGCGGATTGTTCTGCAGCACCACGAACAGCTCGAGCAGCGCCGGGGGATGGCGGACGAAGACGTCCTTGGAGGTGACCTCGAGGTATTCCTCGCGCTCCTGGAAGCGGGGCGTGAGCGGCACCGGCGGCGCGTCGCCGGAGGACAGGATCGCCTCGCGGAAGTGCTGCAGCAGCAGCTCGTTGGTGAGGCTCACGAACATCACCGTCCGGTAGTAGCGCTGCATGAACTGCTCGACCGCGAGCGTGAACGTCGCGTCCTCGTAGCCGAACTGGCGCGCCAGCCTGATCTGGTGGTCGAACAGCAGCCGGTCCTCGCGGCGGCCGGTGGTCACGTGCAGCGCGAAACGGACCTTCCACAGGTAGGCCTGCGCCGCCTTCAGCTGCACGAGCTCGCGCTGCGTCAGGAAGCCGTGTGCGGCAAGGTCGTCGAGCGTCTCGGCCCCGAAATGTCGCTTCGCCACCCAGCCGATGGACTGGATGTCGCGCAGTCCGCCGGGGCTCTGCTTGACGTTGGGCTCGAGGTTGTAGGCGGTGTCGAAGTAGCGGTGGTGGCGGTCGCGCTGTTCCTTGACCTTGGCCTCGAAGAAATCGCCGGAGGACCACATGCGGTCGGGGGCGATCGCGCGGCGCATGGCGTCGAACAGCGGCTCGGGCCCCTCGAGCAGGCGCGCCTCGATCAGCGTGGTGGCGATGCTGACGTCGGCCTGGGCCTCCCGGCGGCAGTCGTCCACCGTGCGCACGCTGTGCCCGACCTCGAGCCCGATGTCCCAGAGGAAGGTCAGGAAGTGCTCGAGCTGCGGCGTCCAGTCCTCCGCTTCGGTCTGCGGCAGCAGCAGCATGATGTCGATGTCGGAGCAGGGCAGCAGCTCGCCCCGCCCATAGCCGCCTACCGCGACCAGGGCGAGGCGGCCGGCATGGGCGCCGACGTGGCGCTGCCACGCGTGCCGGAGCAGGGAATCGACGAGTTGCGCACGGTCGTGGACCAGTTCCTCGACCGGCTCGTCGGCGAGGAAGCGCTGCTTGAGCGCCGCGTCGCCGTCGGCCAGCGCCGCGCGGAATGCCGACACGGGGTCGTGGGCGGCGTCGAGCAGGTGTCCGAGGCGGCCGAGGAACTCCCAGGGCGGCCGCGCCTGCTCGGGCTCGAACAGGTCCATTCCGTCGGGGGGCAGGTCGGCGCGCATGTCAGGCGGCCCGCGTTGCGGGGCTCAAGGCGCTGCTGCCGCGTCGCCGCGGTCCGCGGCGCCGAGCGTCAGCACCTCCACCCCGTCGGCCGTGACCAGGACGGTGTGCTCCCATTGCGCGGACGGTGAATGGTCCTTGGTCACCACCGTCCAGCCGTCGGGCAGGACCTTCACGTGGCGCCGCCCGGCGTTGACCATGGGCTCGATGGTGAAGGTCATGCCGGCCTCGAGGACCATGCCGGTGCCCGGCTCGCCGTAGTGCAGGACCTGCGGGTCCTCGTGGAATCCCCGGCCGATGCCGTGGCCGCAGAATTCGCGGACGATGGAGTAGCCGTGGCCTTCCGCGTAGCGCTGGATGGCGTGGCCGATGTCGCCGAGGCGGGTGCCCGGGCGAACGATCCGGATGCCCTCCCACATGGACTCGAAGGCGACCCGGCACAGGCGCTCGGCCTGCACCGACACCTTGCCCACGAGGAACATCCGGCTGGAATCGCCGTGGAATCCGTCCTTGATGACGGTCACGTCCACGTTGACGATGTCGCCGGCCTTGAGGCGCTTGTCGCCGGGGATGCCGTGGCACACCACGTGGTTGATCGAGGTACAGATCGACTTCGGGAAGCCCTTGTAGTCCAGCGGGGCCGGGATGGCGTTCTGGTGGCCGACGATGTACTCGTGGCAGATCCGGTCGAGTTCACCGGTGGTGATGCCCGGCTGGACGTGGGGCCCGATCATGTCGAGGACGTCGGCGGTCAGGCGGCCGGCCTGGCGCATGAGCGCCTGTTCCTCGGTCGTCTTGATGCTTACGCGGGACTCTCGGGCCATCAGCACGGGTGGGGGGCTCCTGGGGTGGGGGCGGGAGGACGGGTCAGGCCCCACTCTGTCCCGTGAAATGGGGACAGAGTGGGGCCTGACCCCTCCTGAGGCTTAACACGTTGTTTCGGCTCGCCAAGGATGGTATAAAGCGCGGCGTTTTTTCTCAACCAAATCCACACGCGTTTCGTCACGTGCGGCGGGGTGCCGGGCCCAGGTCCGGTTGCCGCATGCGGAGGCGCGGAGGGCTAACCCTACAAGGAGTTTTCTCATGGCCAGCGTGTCCATGCGGCAGATGCTGGAAGCGGGTGTCCATTTCGGCCACCAGACCCGCTTCTGGAACCCGAAGATGGCCCCGTTCATCTTCGGCGAACGCAACAAGATCCACATCATCAACCTCGAGAAGTCGCTTCCCCTGTACAACCAGGCGGCGGACTTCATCAAGAACGTCGTGGGCGACGGCGGCAAGGTGCTGTTCGTCGGCACCAAGCGCAGCGCGCGCGACGCCATCCAGGCCGAGGCCACCCGCTGCGGCATGCCCTACGTGAACCAGCGCTGGCTGGGCGGCATGCTCACCAACTTCAAGACCATCCGGCAGTCGATCAAGCGGCTGCAGGAGATCGAGGAGCTGCGCGACAGCGGCGCCCTCGACCGGCGCAGCAAGAAGGAGGCGCAGACGATGCGCCGCGAGCTGGACAAGCTGCTGCGCAGCCTCGGCGGTATCAAGGAGATGACCGGCCTGCCCGACGCGCTGTTCGTCGTGGACGTGGGCCACGAGCAGATCGCGATCCACGAGGCGAGGAAGCTCGGCATCCCGGTCGTCGCGATCGTGGACACCAACTGCTCGCCCGAGGGCGTGGACTACATGATCCCGGGCAACGACGACGCCATGAAGGCGATCCTGCTCTACGCGGCCGGTATCGCCGACGCGATCATCGAGGGCAAGGCCGCGGTGCCGCAGGTGCCGGCCGGCGAGGACGAGTTCGTCGAGCTCGACGAGGAAGGCAACGTGCGTCGCAAGGCGGGTCCCGGCAGGCCGGCGCCGCGCCGCGCTGCCACGGCACGCCGCAAGCCGGCCCGTCCGGCCCGCAAGCCGGCCGCGCCGGAGGTCGAGGCGGCCGATCCCGTGGCCGATGCGGACGTCGAGGCACCGGCCGACATCGAGGCCGTGGACGACGTGGCGGCGAAGGCCGACAAGCCGGCGAAGCGCCGCGGGCGCACCGGCGACGACGCTGAATAAGGTGACGGCATGATGATCACGGCAGACGCGGTGAAGACCCTGCGCGAACGAACCGGCGCGGGGATGATGGAATGCAAGAAGGCGCTCATCGAGACGCACGGCGACCTCGACGCCGCCGCCGAGCTGCTGCGCAAGTCGGGCCTGGCCAAGGCCGACAAGAAGGCCGGCCGCATCGCGGCCGAGGGCACGATCGCGACGGCGGTCGCCGCCGACGGCCGTTCGGCGGTCCTGGTCGAGGTCAACAGCGAGACGGACTTCGTGGCCCGCCAGGGCGAGTTCCAGGGTTTTGCCGCCGCCGTGGCCCGGGCCGCGCTCGCCGCGGGCACCGACAGCCTCGAGGCGCTGCTCGCCCTGCCCCTCGAGGGCGGAGCGACGGTCGAGGACACGCGCCGCAGCCTGATCTCGCGCATCGGCGAGAACATCTCGGTGCGTCGCGTCGGGCGCCTTTCGGCCCCGACCCGGATCGGCAGCTACGTCCACGGCGGCCGCATCGGCGTGCTGGTCGGCATCGAGGGCGGCAACGAGACGGTTGCCCACGACCTGGCGATGCACGTCGCCGCGTCCAACCCGCAGTACGCCACGGCGGACGACGTGCCGGCGGAGCAGGTCGAGAAGGAGCGCGAGATCCTTTCGGCCCAGGCCATGCAGGAAGGCAAGCCGGCCGAGATCGTCGCCAGGATGGTCGAGGGCCGCATCCGCAAGTACCTGGCGGAGATCTGCCTGGTCGGGCAGCCCTTCGTGAAGGACCCGGACGTGACCGTCGACAAGCTGCTGAAGGGCGCCGGCGCGAAGGTGAGCGGATTCCTGCGCTTCGAGGTCGGCGAGGGCCTCGAGAAGAGGCAGGAGAATTTCGCTGACGAGGTGGCGGCGCAGGTCAAGGCGGCCCAGGCCCGGACCTGAGGCCCGGCCAGGTCCTCACGACCCTGCAAGGAACCCCGCCCCGGCGGGGTTCTTTTTTTGGAGGGGTCAGACCCCACTCGGTCGCCGCAGCGGGGTCAGAGCGGGGTCTGACCCCTCCGTGCTCTCCTATATAATCTCGCGGCTACACAGACAGGGGGCAGGATGTCCGAGCAACCCGGCCGGCCGCTCAAGCGGATACTCCTCAAGCTGAGCGGCGAGGCGCTTCTCGGCGAGGAAGACTACGGCGTCGACCCGGCCGTGCTGCGGCGCATCGGCGGCGAGATCAAGGACGTGATGAGCCGCGGCATCGAGGTCGCGGTCGTCGTCGGCGGCGGCAACCTGTTCCGCGGCGCGGGCCTGGCCCGGGCCGGCATGGACCGCGTGACCGCGGACCACATGGGCATGCTGGCCACCATCATGAACGCGCTGGCCTTCCAGGACGCGCTCGAGCAGCTCGGCCAGGACACGCGGGTGATGTCGGCGCTTCGCTGCCAGCAGGTCTGCGAGGACTATATCCGGCGCCGGGCGATCCGCCATCTCGAGAAGGGCCGCTGCGTCATCATGGCGGCGGGGACCGGCAATCCCTTCTTCACGACCGACACGGCCGCCTCGCTCCGGGCCATCGAGATCGAGGCCGACCTGCTGCTCAAGGCGACCAAGGTCAACGGCGTCTACACCGACGATCCGGTCAGGAACCCGAAGGCCCGGCGCTACACGCGCCTGACCTACGACCAGGTGCTGACCGACCGCCTCGGCGTGATGGATGCGACCGCCATCGTGATGTGCCGCGACAACGGCGTGCCGTTGCGCGTCTTCAACCTGTTCAATGCCGGCGACCTGATCCGCATCGTGGATGGCGAGGAGGTCGGGACGCTGGTGGCCGAAGGGGTCCAGGGCGCCATGACGGCGACCCTGTCCGGGGAGTGACAGAGATGTTCGAAGACATCAAGAAAGACGCCAACGACCGCATGAGCAAGTGCATCCTCAGCCTGCGCGAGCATTTCAAGCGCATGCGCACCGGCCGCGCGAACACCGGCCTGCTGGAGGGCATCCGCGTCGAGTACTACGGCGCCGAGATGCCGCTCAACCAGGTGGCGAACGTGACCGTGGAGGACTCCCGCACGCTGGCGATCACGCCCTGGGACAAGGGCATGGTCCCGGTGATCGAGAAGGCCATCCTCAAGTCGGACCTCGGCCTGACGCCCAATACGGCCGGGACCGTCATCCGCCTGCCGCTGCCGGCCATGACCGAGGAGCGGCGCAAGGAGCTGACCAAGGTCGCCCGCCACGAGGCGGAGAACGCCCGCGTCGCGGTGCGCGCGGTCCGCCGCGACCTGATGACGGAACTCAAGGAGATGCTGAAGGAGAAGCTGCTCTCCGAGGACGATGACCGCCGCGCGCAGGAGGAGGTCCAGAAGCTCACCGATCACTACGTCGCCGAGGTCGACTCCGTCCTGGCCGAGAAGGAAAAGGAGCTGCTGCAGGTCTGAGGGCCTGCAGCGCCGGCACGGCGGGCGACCGCCGGCGCCGGTGCGTCACGCGATGAGCGCGAACCCGCCCGATCCGCAGCCGACGCCGGACCTGCCGCGACATGTCGCCGTCGTCATGGACGGCAACGGGCGCTGGGCGGAGCGCCGCGGGCTGCCGCGCACCGCCGGTCACCGCGCCGGGATGAAGGCCGCGCGGGCGGCCGTCGAGCATTCCATCCGCAGGGGCGTCGGGGCGCTCACGCTCTTCGCGTTCTCCTCCGAGAACTGGTCGCGGCCGGCCGAGGAAGTCGGCGTCCTGATGCAGCTGTTCGTGGAGGGCCTGCAGCGGGAGGTCCGCCAGCTCGTGGACAATGGTGTACGACTGCGGTTCATCGGCGACCGTGCCGCGCTGTCGGCCCGCCTGCGTGAGAGCATGCGGTCGGCGGAGGAGCTGACGGCCGGCAACGATCGCCTCGAGCTGTTCATCGCCGCGTCCTACGGCGGGCGCTGGGACATCGTCCAGGCGGCGCGCAGCCTCGCCGCCGACGCTCGTGACGGCCGGCTCGACCCGGCCCTGATCGGCGATGCGGACTTCGCCGCGCGGCTGTCGCTCGGCGCCGCGCCCGACCCCGACCTGTTCATCCGCACGGGCGGCGAGTTCCGCATCAGCAACTTCCTGCTGTGGAACCTGGCCTACACGGAACTCTACTTCTGCGACACGCTCTGGCCTGACTTCGGTGCGGTCGACTATGACGCCGCCATCGCGCATTTCGCCGGGCGCGAGCGGCGCTACGGCAGGACCTCCGGCCAGGTCCGGAGCGGCGCCTGATGCTGCTGACCCGCATCCTCACCGCCATCGTCCTGGTCGCCGTGCTCGCGATCGTGCTGCTGTGGCTGCCGTCCTCCCTCGCGGCCGGCGCGCTCGGGGTGCTGACGCTGGCCGGCGCGTGGGAGTGGGCTGCCTTTGCCGGGCTGACTCGGCCCCCCGAAAGGGTTGCCTACGTGGCGGCGTGCCTCGTGGTCATGAGCGTGCTGTGGGTCCTCGCCGGGTCGCCGGCTGGCTTCAACGCCGTGATGGGCGGGGCCCTCGCCTGGTGGTGCGTCGCCTTCCTGTGGGTCGTCCTGGCGCCGCGCCACGGCGCGCCGTGGCTCGCCGGGCTGGCCGGGATCCTCGCGCTGGCGCCGATGTGGGTGGCCATGACCCGGCTGTTCGACGTTGGCGAGACTGGCCACGAACTGGTGATCTTCGCGCTCGTGATCGCCTGGGCCGCCGACGTCGGCGCCTACTTCGTCGGACGCCGGTTCGGGCGCACCAGGCTGGCGCCCTGGGTCAGCCCCAACAAGACCTGGGAAGGCGCCCTGGGCGGCCTGGCGACCGGCTTCCTGGCGGGGCTCGCCGCGCAGGCGTGGTTCGGCTTCGCGGCGGGCGCGTTCCTGCCGCTGTGTGTCGCCGTGATCCTGGCCTCGATCGTCGGCGACCTGACCGAGAGCATGTTCAAGCGGCAGCGCGGCATCAAGGACAGCGGCCGGGTCCTGCCGGGCCACGGTGGCGTCCTCGACCGGATCGACAGCCTGACCGCCGCGGTGCCGGTCCTGACGCTCGGCCTGGCCTGGATCGGGGCGATCTGATGGGCGGGGTCGCCATCCTCGGCTCGACCGGTTCCATCGGCCAGAGCACGCTCGATGTCATCCGGCGCCATCCGGACCGCTTTCACGTCGAGGCGCTGGCCGCCGACCGCAACGACGGGCGCCTCCTGGAGCAGTGCCTCGAGTTCAGGCCGGCCATCGCGGCGATGGCCTCGCCCGAGGCGGCGAACCGGCTCGAAGGCGCCTTGCGCCGCCACGGCCTGGCGACGCGCGTCGTGTCGGGCCGCGACGGGCTGCTCGAGGCCGCAGCCTGCGCGGGCGCCGGACAGGTCATGGCCGCCATCGTCGGGGCGGCGGGGCTCGAGCCCACGCTCGCCGCCGCCCGGTCCGGGAAGCGCGTCCTGCTGGCCAACAAGGAGTCGCTGGTCTGCGCCGGCCGGCTGCTGGTGGACGCGGTGGCCGCCTCGGGCGCCGAGCTGGTGCCCATCGACAGCGAGCACAACGCCGTCTTCCAGTGCATGCCGCAGCCGGTGCACATCGGGACCCGCTCCCCGGGCGTGCGCCGCATCGTGCTGACCGCCTCGGGGGGCCCTTTTCGCCGCACGCCGGCCGAGGCGCTCGAGCGTGTCACGGCCGAGCAGGCGGTCGCACACCCGAACTGGCGGATGGGGCGCAAGATCTCCGTGGACTCCGCGACCCTGATGAACAAGGGGCTGGAGCTGATCGAGGCCTGCCTGCTGTTCGGCGTCGGGCCGGAGCGGGTGGACGTGGTGGTGCACCCGCAGAGCGTCGTCCACTCGATGGTCGAGTACGCCGACGGCTCGGTGCTCGCGCAGCTCGGCAATCCCGACATGCGCACCCCGATCGCCCATGCCCTCGGCTGGCCGGAGAGGATCGAGTCCGGTGTAGAATCGCTGGATTTGATTGCCGTCGGGCAGCTCGCCTTCGAGGCGCCCGACATGGAGCGGTTCCCGTGCCTGCGGCTGGCGCGCGAGGCCGCCGAGGCCGGGGGCACCGCGCCCGCGGCCCTGAACGCGGCGAACGAGGTGGCGGTCGAGGCGTTCCTCGGCGGCCGGCTGAACTTTACGGGCATCGCGAAGGTCATTGACAGCGTGTTGCAGCGACATGACGTACGTCCGGTGACGAGCCTCGAGGAGGCCTTTGCGGCCGACCGCCGGGCGCGCGAGGCCGCGAGGCGCGCGCTCGACGAACGCGAGGCCGTTTCCTCATGACCATGGCGGTGCTCACCTCCGTGCTGGCCTTCGTGGTCGCGATCAGCGTGCTGATCGCGGTGCACGAGTTCGGCCACTTCTGGGTGGCGCGCAAGCTCGACTTCAAGGTCCTGCGCTTTTCCATCGGCTTCGGCCGGCCGCTGCTCCGGAAGGTCGGCGCGGCGCCGGATCGCACCGAGTACGTGCTGGCGGCCCTGCCGCTGGGGGGCTACGTCAAGATGCTCGACGAGCGCGAGGGGCCGCTCGACCCTGCGGATCGCGCGCGCGCTTTCCAGAGCCGTCCGCCGCTGGCGCGCATCGCCGTGCTGCTGGCCGGCCCAGGCGCCAATTTCCTGTTTGCCATCGTCGCCTTCTGGCTGCTCTACATGGCCGGCGTTCCGGGACTCAAGCCCGTGGTGGGCGAGGTCGCGGCCGGCTCGATCGCGGCCGAGGCCGGCCTCGAGTCGGGGCAGACGATCGTCCGCGTCGGCGACGCGCCGGTCGCGACCCGCGAGGCGGCGATGCTCGGCATCCTGGACGTCCTGGTGGACGAAGGCCGCGTGCCGCTCACGCTGGTGGACGAGGCCGGCCGCGAGCGCGCAACGACGCTGTTCGTGGCGCCCGACAGCCGCCGCGAGCTGACCGAGCCTGGCGCCTTGCTGGGCGGCCTCGGGTTCTCGTTCTGGTTCCCGAAGATCCCCGTCGTGGTCGGGGAACTGGTGGAGGGCGGCCCGGCCGAGCGGGCGGGGCTGCTCCCCGGCGACGAGGTCGTGGCGGTCGATGGCGAGCCGGTGGACGACTTCCGGCAGTTCGTCGAGCGGGTCCGTGCGCGCCCGGGCGACAGCCTGCCCTTCGACGTGCGCCGCGGCAGCCAGTCGCTCCGCCTCGAGGTCGCCGTGGAGGCGCAGCAGGAGGACGGCGCCACGGTCGGCCGCATCGGCATGTCGGCGGGCGGCACGGCCAGCTTTCCCGACTGGATGCGCACCGAGGAGCGCTTCGGGCCGCTCGCGGCCGTGGCGCCCGCGGTTCGCGAGACCTGGAACAAGTCCGCCCTGACCGTGAAGTTCCTGTGGCGCATGGTCACCGGCGACGTCTCGACCAAGAACATCTCCGGGCCGATCAACATCGCCCAGTACGCGGGCCTGTCGGCGCTCGGCGGCTTCACCTACTTCCTCGGCTTCATGGCGCTGATCAGCATCTCCCTCGGGGTGCTCAACCTTCTGCCGATCCCGATCCTCGACGGCGGCCAGGTGCTCTACCAGCTCGCCGAGATCATCAAGGGCCGCCCGCTGTCCGAGGAGATCCAGGTGGCCGGCCAGAAGGTCGGCATCGCCTTCCTGGTGGCCCTGATGGGCTTCGCCTTCTACAACGACATTGCGCGGCTCATCGGGTAGCCGCGCCGGGGGACTGGTCCGCTCATGCTACGCAGGCTCATAGGCGGCATCCTGCTCGCCCACGCCCCGATCGTGGCGCTCGCCCAGGCGGGCGGCTTCGTCGTCGGCGACATCAAGGTCGAGGGGTTGCAGCGGATCTCCGAGGGCACGGTGTACAACTACCTGCCCGTCAACATCGGGGACCGGTTCGACGTGCGCAGGCAGCAGGAGGCGATCAAGGCCCTGTTCGCCACCGGCTTCTTCCGCGACATCGAGCTCAGGCGCGACGGCAACACGCTGGTCGTGGTCGTGATGGAGCGCCCGTCCATCGAGAGTTTCGAGATCAAGGGCAACAAGGACATCAAGACCGAGGACCTGCAGCGCTCGCTGCGGGGCGTCGGCCTGGCGCAGGGCAAGACCTTCGACCGGTCGGTGCTGGAGGAGGTCACGGGTTACCTGACGGACCAGTACTTCAGCCGCGGCAAGTACGCCGTGAAGGTCAAGACCGACGTCGTCGAGGTGCCCGGCAACAAGGTCAGGATCACCATCGACATCGTCGAGGGCAAGCGCGCCAAGATCCGCCAGATCAATGTCGTCGGCAACACCGTCTACGACGAGGAAGACCTGCTCGAGGCCTTCGAGCTGAAGACGCCCAACTGGCTGTCCTGGTATCGCCAGGACGACCGCTACTCGCGCGAGTCGCTGCAGGGCGACCTGGAGAAGCTGCGCTCCTACTACCAGGACCGCGGTTACGCCAACTTCGACATCGAGTCCACGCAGGTGGCGATCGCCCCCGAGAAGGACGACATCTTCGTCACCATCAACGTGCGCGAGGGCGAGGTCTACAAGGTGGGCGAGGTGAAGATCGCCGGCAAGATGGTCGTGCCCGAGGCGCAGCTCAGGCAGCTGCTGCTGGTGCAGCCGGGGCAGACCTACTCGCGGCGCCTGATCACCCAGACGCAGGAGCTGATGTCGCTGCGCCTCGGCGCCGACGGCTACGCATTCGCCAAGATCGATCCCGTGCCGCAGGAGAACGCCGACGACAAGACCGTCAACCTGACGTTCTTCGTGGACCCGGGCAACCGCGCCTACGTGAGGCGCGTGAACTTCGAGAACACCAGCGCCATCGACGACGAGGTGCTGCGACGCGAGATGCGGCAGCTCGAGGGGTCCTACCTGTCGAACGCCATGCTCGACCGGTCGAAGGAGCGCCTGGCGCGGTTGCCCTACATCGAGGAGGTCGAGTTCGAGACCCAGCCGGTGCCGGGCACGCCGGACCTGGTGGACGTCAGTTTCAACATCAAGGAAGGCCTGCCGGGGCAGTTCAGCGGCGGCATCGGTTATTCGGAGTCGCAGGGCGCGATCCTGAACGGCAGCTTCGTGCACTCGAACTTCATGGGCAGCGGCGAACGCCTCGCGATGGAAGTCGCGGGCGGGCAGTACTCGAAGGTGTACAGCTTCTCGCACACCGACCCGTACACGAACATCGACGGCGTCGCGCGCACCTTCGGGCTGCAGTACCGCGACATCACGCAGTACGTGTCGGCCTCGTCGGACTTCTCCACCAAGACCTTCTCCGGCACGCTCGAGTTCGGCTATCCGATCAGCGAGTTCCAGGCGGTCCGCTTCGGGCTGATCGCGCAGCGTTCGGACATGATCACCAACGAGTTCGGCAGCGCCGCCGAGGCCGTGTACTGGGTGAAGAACAACGGCAACCCGTACACCCGCGACCTGGTGCAGCAGACGCTGGACCCGGTGACGGGGGACGTCGTCGACGTCATCACGACGCTGTACGGCACCAAGTTCGACACCTTCGAGCTGACGGGCGGCTGGTCCTACGACACCCGCAACCGCGCGCTGTTCGCCACGCGCGGCACCCGGCACTCGCTGCGCCTGTCGGCGACCGCACCGGGCAGCGACGTCAACTACTTCATGGCCGACTACGAGTTCCTGACCCTGCGACCGATCTACCGCCAGTGGACGGTCGCGCTCGGGAGCGAGTTGTCCTATGGCAGCGCCCTCGGCGACGACACCACCTCGCTGCCACCCTACCGGCAGTTCTATGCGGGCGGGCCCGAGTCGGTCCGCGGATTCTCCGAGGCCCGCCTTGGCCCGAAGGACAGCTTCGGCAACCCGTATGGCGGCAACCTGAAGGTCACGGGCCGGGCGGAGCTCATCTTCCCCGTGCCGGACAAGTGGCGCGCCAGCGCCCGCATCAGCGCTTTCTACGACATCGGCAACGTCTTCTCCGAAGGGGAGGACATCAGCTTCGTCGGCACGGACCGCGTGACCCCGGTCGACTACGAGTTCGATTACAATGAGCTCAAGCAGTCGGTCGGCGTGGCCGTGCAATGGCTCGCCCCGCTCGGCATCTTCCGTTTCAGCTATGCCTTCCCCCTGAACGACAAGAAGGCCGAAGGCGTCCTGTACGGGGACGAGACCGAGGGATTCCAGTTCACCGTTGGTTCCGCTTTCTGACCGAGGTTCCTTACCACTATGCCCAGCATGACCAAGACAGCGTGGATTGCGGCGGCAGCCGCCACGATAGCGCTTGCCCCCGCCATCGCCTCCGCCGAGATCAAGATCGCCTTCGTCAACACGGCGAAGCTGCTCGAGGAGTCGCCCCAGGCGCGCACTGCCCAGCAGGCGCTCGAGAACGAGTTCCTGCCGCGCCAGCGCGAGCTGGCCGACCAGCAGAAGGTGCTGCAGGACAAGGAAGAGAAGCTCAAGCGCGACGCCGCCGTCATGTCGGAGGCCGACCGGGCCAAGGCCGAGCGCGACCTGCGCGACGGCCAGCGCGACCTCGCGCGCCGCTTCAACGAGCTGCAGGAAGACGCCAACCTGCGCCGCAACGAGGAGTTCGGCAAGGTCCAGCGGTCGCTGCTGCAGGAAGTCCAGACCTACGCCCGGGCCAACGGCTACGACCTCATCGTGAGCGACGGCGTGCTGTTCGCCTCGCCGGCGGTGGACGTGACCGCCCAGGTGGTGACGGCGCTCAAGTCCAAGGCGCCGGCCGCGCCCGCGAAGAACTGACCCGGGCGGCCAGGCCGCGATGGGGACGACCCTCGGCGAGCTGGCGGTCCGCTTCGGCCTCGAGCTCGCCGGCGACCCGGCGCTCGAGGTGAGCCGGGTCGCGACCCTGCAGTCGGCCGGGCCCGGCAGCCTGAGCTTCCTGGCCAACCCGCGCTACCGGCGCCACCTGGCCGGCACGCGAGCCACGGCCGTGGTCCTCGACCCGCGCTCGGCCGGGGAGTGCCCGGCTGCGGCCCTGGTCAGCACCAACCCCTATGCCGCCTTTGCGCGGATCGCGCAGCTGCTGCACCCGGAGCCGGTGGCGCCGGCCGGGATCCACGCCTCGGCCGTCGTGGACCCCGGCGCCGCCGTGGCCAGCGACGCCAGCGTAGGACCCCAGGCCGTGATCGAGGCGGGCGCGCAGGTGGGTGCACGGGCCTTCGTCGGCCCCGGCTGCGTGGTCATGAGGGGCGCCCGGATCGGGCCGGACAGCCGGCTGGTGGCCCGGGTCACCCTGTATCCAGGCGTCGTCCTGGGCAGCCGCTGCATCCTCCATGCCGGGGTGGTCATAGGCGCGGACGGTTTCGGGTTCGCGCCCGACCGGGATGGTTATGTCAAAGTCCCGCAGGTCGGGGGCGTCCGCATCGGCGACGACGTGGACATCGGGGCCAACACGACAATCGACCGCGGCGCCATCGAGGACACCGTGATCGAGGATGGCGTGAAGCTCGACAACCAGGTCCAGGTGGGGCACAACGTCCGCATCGGCGCCCACACCGTCGTCGCCGGCTGTGTCGGAATCTCCGGGAGCACCGTCGTCGGCAAGCGCTGCATGATCGGCGGCGCCGTCGGGCTCGCCGGGCACCTCGAGCTCGGCGACGAGGTGATCGTGACCGGCTACTCGCTGGTCACGCGCTCGCTGCCCGGCCCCGGCATGTATTCGTCCGGCATGCCCGCCATTCCGGCGGCCGACTGGCGCAAGACCGTGGCGCGACTGCGCCGCCTGCCGTCGCTCGAGCGGCGGCTGGCGCTGCTCGAGGGTCGCGAACCCGGCATAGACACCGAGATAGACACCGAAGAGGAAACCTGAGGCGATGAGCGAAGCGTTCTCGATGGACATCAACGCGGTGCTGAAGCAGCTGCCGCACCGCTATCCGTTCCTGCTGGTGGACCGGGTCGTCGCCTGCATCCCGGGCCAGACGATCGAGGCCATCAAGAACGTGACCGTCAACGAACCGTTCTTCTCGGGACACTTTCCCCATCGACCGGTCATGCCCGGGGTGATGATCCTCGAGGCGCTGGCCCAGGCGGCCGGCATCCTGGCGTTCAAGACGGCGGGCGTGGTGCCCGACGAGAGCACCCGCTTCTATTTCGTCGGCATCGACGACGCGCGCTTCCGCAAGCCCGTCGAACCCGGTGACCAGCTGGTGCTCAAGGCCAGGCTGGAGCGCGCGCTGCGCGGCATCTGGAAGTTCTCCACGGTGGCCGAGGTGGACGGCCAGGTGGTGTGCTCGGCCACGATGATGGTGGCCCCGGAGGTCAAGTGATGATCGACCCGCGCGCGATCGTGTCACCCAGCGCCCGGCTCGCGGCCGGCGTGGAGGTCGGCCCTTACAGCATCATCGGCGACGACGTCGAGATCGGCGAGGGCACCTGGGTCGGCCCGCATGCGGTGGTCAACGGCCCGACCCGGATCGGGCGCGACTGCAAGGTGTTCCAGTTCGCCTCGATCGGCGACGCGCCGCAGGACAAGAAGTACAAGGGCGAGCCGACCCGGCTCGAGATCGGCGACCGCAACGTGTTCCGCGAGTTCTGCACGATGAACCGCGGCACGGCCACCGGCCACGGCGTCACCCGCATCGGTGACGACAACCTGTTCATGGCCTATTCGCACGTGGCGCACGATTGCGTGGTGGGCAACAAGTGCGTGATGGCCAACTACTCGGTGCTGGCGGGCCACGTCGAGATCGGCGACTGGGTCATCCTCGCGGGCTACGCTGGCATCCACCAGTTCTGCAAGGTCGGCGCCCACGCCTTCCTCGGCAACAACACCGCGGTGACGCGCGACGTGCCGCCCTACCTGCTGGTGTCGGGCCAGCCGGCCGAGCCCAAGGGCATCAACAGCGAGGGCCTCAAGCGCCGCGACTTCAGCGCCGGGCAGATTGCCAACATCAAGAACGCCTACCGGGTGCTCTACCGCTCGGGGCTCAAGCTGGCCGAGGCGCTCGAGCAGCTCACGGACCTCGCGCGGACGCAGCCGGAGGTGCAGCCGTTCGTGGACTTCCTGCCGACCGTGACGCGGAGCATCGTCCGGTGAGCAGTGGGCGGTGAGCCGGACGCTTCGCATCGGCATCGTCGCCGGCGAGCTGTCCGGCGACAACCTCGGCGCGGCGTTCATCCGCTCGGTGCGGGCGAGGCGGCCTGACACCCGGTTTTTCGGCGTCGCGGGCCCGAGGATGCAGGCCGAGGGTTGCGAGTGCTGGGAACCCTCGGAGAGCCTGGCCGTCATGGGCCTGTTCGAGGTCTTGTCGCACCTGCCGCGCCTCTTGCGGCTGCGCAGGCTCGTCAGGGCCCGCTTCCTCGCCGAGCGCCCGGACGTCTTCATCGGCGTGGACGCGCCCGAGTTCAACCTGAACCTCGCCCCGGCACTGCACGCGGCCGGGATCCCGACCGTGCAGTACGTGAGCCCGCAGGTCTGGGCATGGCGCCAGGGGCGCGTGGCGAAGATGGCGCGCTTCCTCGACCTCGTGCTGTGCCTGCTGCCCTTCGAGAAACGCTTCTATGGCGAGCACGGCCTGGCGGCCGAGTTCGTCGGGCATCCGCTTGCGGACCAGCTGCCGCTCGAGCCTGACCGCGCCGCGGCCCGCGCGCAACTCGGGTTGCCGGCCGACGGCGAGGTGGTCGCCCTCCTGCCCGGCAGCCGCCGCGGGGAGGTCAGCCGGCTCGCCGCGGATTTTGCCGGTGCCGCCGCCTGGCTCGGAGAGCGTCGACCCGGGATCCGGTTCGTCGCGCCCATGGCCAACCCCGCCGCGCGCGAGATGTTCGCCCAGGCGCTGGCGGCCAGGGCGCCGGAGCAGCCGGTCCAGCTGCTCGACGGGCAGGCACAACGGGCGCTGACCGCGGCCGATGCCGTGCTGGTCGCGTCCGGCACCGCGACCCTCGAGACGCTGCTGTGCAAGCGGCCGATGGTCGTCGCGTACCGACTCGGCGCGCTGACGGCGTGGACGCTCGGCTCGCTGGGCCTGATGAAGGCGCCGCACTTTGCGCAACCCAACCTCCTGGCTGGGCGGCGGGTGGTCCCGGAGATCTTCCAGGCCGAGGTCACGCCCGAGCGGCTGGGTCGCGAACTGGCGTTCTGGCTCGATCATCCTGCCGAGCGGGCGGAGCTGGAGCAGCTCTTCGCCGGGATCCACCGCCAGCTGCGGCAGGGCGGCAGCGACAGGGCGGCCGAGGCGGTGTTGGGGTTGGTGGCGGCGCGGGAGTCATCGAAGTGAGTCGGCGGAAGAGGTGCCAGGCACCGCCAGCCTCGTCGCTTACAGTAGACCCGACCCGGATTGCGGTGCCTGGCACCGATCGGATCGCGGGCGTCGACGAGGCGGGCCGGGGACCCCTCGCCGGCCCGGTCTTTGCCGCCGCGGTGATCCTCGACCCGCTGCGGCCCATCGACGGCCTCGCCGACTCCAAGAAGCTGTCGGCCGCGGCGCGAGAGAGGCTGGCGCCGATCATCCGTGCCCGCTCGCTGGCCTGGGGCATCGGCATGGCCGATGCGGAGGAGATCGATGCGCTCAACATCCTCGGCGCGACCTGGCTGGCCATGCGGCGCGCGCTGCTGGCCCTGCCGCTGCACCCGGCGCACGTCCGGGTCGACGGCAATCGCTGCCCACCGTCCACGGGTCTCGGCTTTGATTGCCGCTTCTCCGCGGTCGTCGGCGGCGACGCGACGGTGGCCGAGATCAGCGCCGCCTCGATCCTTGCCAAGGTCGGCCGCGACGCGTGGATGTGCCAGGCCGCGCAGGCCTACCCCGGATACGGCTTCGAGCGCCACAAGGGCTACCCGACTTCCTCGCACGTTCAGGCACTTGCGCGGCTCGGGCCGTGCCGGCTGCACCGCCGCAGCTTCGCGCCGCTAAAATCCCCGGACCTCTTCCCGGCCCCGGCCTCCGACGCATGACCCAGTTCGTCCACCTGCGCGTTCACACCGAGTACTCGCTCGTGGACGGGGTGGTGCGCGTGCCGGCACTGATGAAGGCCGTCGCGGCCGCGGGCATGCCGGCGGTCGCGCTGACCGACCAGAGCAACCTGTTTGCGATGGTCAAGTTCTACAGCGAGGCGCAGAAGCAGGGGATCAAGCCGGTCATCGGCGTGGACGTGCTGCTGCGCGAGGGCGACGAGCGCGCCGAGCCCAGCCGGATGACGCTCCTCGTCCAGGACTACGACGGTTACCGCAACCTGACCCGGCTCGTGTCGCGCGCCTACCTCGAGGGCCAGCAGCGCGGCATCCCGATGCTCGAGCGCGATTGGCTCGACGGCGACAGCACGCGTGGCGTCATCGCGTTGTCCGGCGCCCGCGAGGGCGACATCGGGCGGGCGCTCCTGGCCGGGCGGGACGACGAGGCAGGGGCGCTGCTGGAACGCTGGCTCGGGCTGTTCGGGGACCGCTACTACCTCGAGATCCAGCGGACCGGCCGGCCGGGCGAGGAGGAATACATCCGCGGCGTGCTGGCGCTGGTCGCGCGGACGCCGGCGCCGGTGGTCGCGACCAACGATGTCCGCTTCGTCGCGCCGGCGGACTTCGAGGCGCACGAGGCGCGCGTGTGCATCCAGGACGGCATGCTGCTCGACGACCCGGGACGGCCGCGCCGCTACACCGAGCAGCAGTACCTGCGCACGCCGGCCGAGATGGCCGCGCTGTTCGCCGACCTGCCCGAGGCGCTCGAGAACTCGGTCGAGATCGCGAGACGTTGCTCGATCGAGGTGACCCTCGGCAGGTCGTTCCTGCCCGAGTTCGCGGTGCCGGCCGGCATGACCACCGCCGGGTTCCTGCGGCAGCAGGCGGCCCGCGGCCTCGTGGACCGGCTGGCGGCCGTCGAGCGCGCGCCCGCGCTGCGGCTGAAGCCGGTCGCCCGCGACGACTACGACGCGCGCCTCGCGCTCGAGCTCGACGTGATCTGCCAGATGGGCTTCGAAGGCTACTTCCTCATCGTCGCCGACTTCATCCGCTGGGCGCGCGACAACGGCGTGCCGGTGGGGCCCGGACGCGGCTCGGGCGCCGGGTCGCTGGTGGCCTATGCGCTCGGCATCACCGACCTCGACCCGCTGCAGCACGACCTGCTGTTCGAGCGTTTCCTCAACCCCGAGCGCGTGTCGATGCCGGACTTCGACGTCGACTTCTGCATGGAACGGCGCGACCGGGTCATCGACTACGTGTCCAGGACCTACGGCCGCGACAAGGTCTCGCAGATCATCACCTTCGGCACGATGGCGGCGAAGGCGGTGGTGCGCGACGTCGGCCGCGTGCTCGGGCATCCGTACGGCTTCGTGGACGGCATCGCCAAGCTGATCCCGTTCGAGCTCGGCATCACGCTCGACGACGCCCTCGCCAAGGAGCCCGAGCTCAGGCGCCGCTACGAGGGGGAGGACGAGGTCCGCGACCTGATCGACCTTGCGCGCTCCCTCGAGGGCCTGACGCGCAATGCCGGCACCCATGCGGGGGGCGTGGTGATCGCGCCCTCCGTGCTGACGGACTTCTCCGCGCTCTACTGCGAGCAGGGAAGCCAGTCGGTCGTGACCCAGTTCGACAAGGACGACGTGGAGAAGGTCGGCCTGGTGAAGTTCGACTTCCTCGGCCTCAGGACGCTCACCATCATC
Organism: Pseudomonadota bacterium; assembly: GCA_018261655.1. GTDB lineage: Bacteria > Pseudomonadota > Gammaproteobacteria > Steroidobacterales > Steroidobacteraceae > SG8-30. Next base: position 28,658 of record JAGTSG010000010.1, read on the forward strand.
GACTGGGCGGTCAACACCATCAACGCACAGCGCGCGGCGAAGGGCGAGGCCCCGCTCGACATGGCCACGCTGCCGCTGGTCGACCCGGCGACCTACGCGCTGATCAAGTCCTGCCGCACGACCGCCGTGTTCCAGCTCGAGTCGCGCGGCATGAAGGACCTGATCCGCCGCCTGCAGCCTGACTGTTTCGAGGACACGGTCGCGCTGGTGGCGCTGTTCCGGCCGGGGCCGCTGCAGTCCGGCATGGTCGAGGACTTCATCAGCCGCAAGCACGACCGCAGCGGCGCGGCGGTCGACTACCTGCACCCGAGCCTGGAGGGCATCCTCAGGCCCACCTACGGCGTCATCCTGTACCAGGAACAGGTGATGCAGATCGCGCAGGTGCTGGCCGGCTACACGCTTGGCGGCGCCGACCTGCTGCGGCGTGCGATGGGCAAGAAGAAACCGGAGGAGATGGCCAAGCAGCGCTCGGTGTTCATCGGGGGCGCGACCGCGCGCGGCGTCCGCGAGTCGCAGGCAGCGCACATCTTCGACCTGATGGAGAAGTTTGCCGGCTACGGCTTCAACAAGTCGCATTCGGCCGCCTATGCGCTGCTGTCCTACCAGACAGGCTGGCTCAAGGCCCACTACCCGGCGGCCTTCATGGCCGCGGTGCTGTCCTCGGACATGGACCACACCGACAAGGTCGTGACCTTCATCGACGAGTGCGCGCACATGGGCCTCACCGTGCTGCCGCCGGACGTCAACGAGTCCGTGTACCAGTTCACGGTGGCGGACGAGAGGACCATCCGCTACGGCCTCGGCGCGGTGAAAGGCGTGGGACAGGGCGCCGTCGAGGCGATCATGCAGGAGCGCACCGAGCGCGGCCCGTTCCGTGACCTGGCCGACCTGTGCCACCGAGTGGACCTGTCGAAGTTGAATCGCCGCACCCTCGAGGCGCTGATCCGGGCCGGCTGCATGGACGGCTTCCGGCTGAATCGCGCCACGCTGATGCACCAGCTGCCGGCCGCGCTGCAGCTCGGCGAGCAGAGCACCCGCGCCTCCGCGGCGGGGCAGGTGGACCTGTTTGGCCTCGCGCCGGCTGCGGACGCGCCGCGGCCGCTGCCGGTCGACACCGTGCCCGACTGGAGCGAGGCGGTGCGCCTGGCCGGCGAGCGCGAGACGCTCGGGCTGTTCCTCACCGGCCATCCCATCGCCGAGTACGAGCGCGAGCTGGCCGCCATCGTCTCCGGCCGCATCGCCGACATCGCCTCCGGAAAGCCGGTCGGCGAGACGCCGCGCTTCGGGGGCGGCAGGCAGGTGACGATCGCGGGCCTGGTGCTCGAGATACGCCGCCGCGGCAACCGGACGACGCTGGTGCTCGACGACCGCAGCGCGCGCATCGAGGTGATGCTGTTCGACGATGTCTTCCAGCAGCACCGCGACATCATCGCGCGGGACGCCATCCTGGTGGTGGAGGGCCAGCTGCGCTACGACGAGTTCATCGAGGACTGGCGGCTCAATGCGAAGAAGCTGACCCACGTGGACGCGGTCCGCGAGCGGGAGGCCCGCCGCATCGTGCTGCGCTGGCCGGCGAACGGCAACGGGGCCCGGCTGGTGGGAGAGCTCGAGGACGTCCTGCGGCCGTACACCAACGGCCGCTGCGGCGTCGCACTGCAGTTCTCGACCGGGGACGCGCGGGCCGCCATCACGCTCGGCGAGGAGTGGCAGGTCCGTCCGACGCGGGAGCTGCTGGAGCGGCTGGCACAGCTGGTCGGCCGCGACGCTGTCCGGGTCGTCTACGGGCCGCGGCTGGACGGGTAGGAGGGCTCAGACCCCTCTTGCGGTAAACTCCCGCGTCATGACCATGCAATTCCTGGACTTCGAGCAACCCATCGCGGAGCTCGAGGCGAAGATCGAGGAGCTCAAGTTCCTCGGCGAAGACGGCGAGGTCAACCTCGCCGAGGAAGTGCAGCGCCTGCAGGCCAAAAGCCGGGCGCTGACCACCAGCATCTTCGCGGGCCTGACGCCCTGGCAGGTGGCGCAGCTCGCGCGGCATCCGAGCCGGCCCTACACGCTCGACTACATCCCGCTGGTCTTCACCGAGTTCTCGGAGCTGCACGGCGACCGGATGTACGCCGATGATCCGGCCATCGTCGCGGGCATGGCCCGGCTCGACGGCAAGCCGATCATGCTGATCGGCCAGCAGAAGGGGCGTGACACCAAGGAACGTGTGCGCCGCAACTACGGCATGCCGAAGCCCGAGGGCTATCGCAAGGCGCTCAGGCTGATGAAGCTGGCCGAGCGTTTCCAGCTGCCGGTCGTCACGCTCATCGACACGCCGGGCGCCTACCCCGGCGTCGGGTCGGAGGAACGGAACCAGTCGGAGGCGATCGCGCGCAACCTGTTCGAGATGTCGGAACTGACCGTGCCGGTCGTGTCCTGCGTGATCGGCGAGGGCGGCTCCGGGGGCGCGCTGGCCATCGGCGTCGCGGACCGGCTGCTGATGCTCCAGTACGGCATCTACTCGGTGATCTCCCCGGAGGGTTGCGCCTCGATCCTGTGGAAGAGCGCCGACAAGAAGGAGCTCGCCGCGCAGGCCATGGGCATTACCGCGGACCGCCTGCGCCGCCAGCGCCTGATCGACGAGATCGTGCGCGAGCCGCTCGGCGGGGCGCACCGCGACCCGCAGACGACCGCCGACAACCTCAAGGCGGCACTGGGGCGGCACCTCGCCGAGGTCGAGGCGCTGCCGCCGGGTGAACTGCTGGAGAAGCGCCGCGCGCGGATCCGGCGGTTCGGCGTGTTCGGTGAAGCCTAGGAGGCGGGGTCGGGCCCCACCGTGTCCCCGAAGGCGGGGACGGAGTGGAGCCCGACCGGTCCTGATCCCGTGACCGAAGCCGTTTCCCTCGTCGACCGCCTCGCCGAGCGACTGGCAGCGCTCGCGCCCGGCTATCCCGACGTCCGGTTGTGCGTCGCGTTCTCGGGCGGCATGGACTCCGTAGCGCTTCTGCACGCCGCGCGTGAGCTGGCCGGACACCAGCCGGCCCTCTCCCTGCGGGCGGTCCACGTCGATCACGGCTTGCAGCCGGCGGCTGTGCAGTGGGCCGATCATTGCCGGGAGCATTGCCGGCGCCTGGCCGTGCCGCTCGAGGTCGTCGAGCTCGGGCTCGAGGTCGGGAAGGGCGAGAGCGTCGAGGCTGAGGCCCGGCACGAGCGATATGCCGCGCTCGCGGCGCGTCTCGCGCCGGGCGAGTGCCTGCTCACCGCGCACCATGCCGACGACCAGCTCGAGACCGTGCTGCTGCAGCTGTTTCGCGGCGCAGGCGTGGCGGGACTGGCGGCGATGCCGGATGCCGCACCGCTCGGCCCCGGCCTGCACCTGCGGCCGTTGCTCGACACCGCCCGTGACGAACTCGTCGCCTACGCGACGGCCCTGGGGCTCGAGTGGATCGAGGATCCCATGAACGCGGAGGGTCGCTACGACCGCGCCTTCCTGCGCCACGTGGTGCTGCCGGCGATCCTGGCACGCTGGCCTTCGGTCGCGCGGACCGTCGGGCGCAGCGCGCGTCACCTGGGCGAGGCAAAACGCCTGCTGGAGGCGCTCGCCCGGCTGGACGGCCGGCCGCTCGTGGACGGGCAGGGGCGGCTCGACATCGCGGGCCTCAGGGCGTTGCCGCGCGAGCGTCAGGTGAACGTGCTGCGCTGGTGGATGGCGGAACAGGGATTGGGGACGCCCTCCACTGCGCGGCTGGAGTCCATCCTGCGCGACGTGGTGCCGGCGCGACCCGACGCGCACCCGGTCGTGACCTGGCCGACGGGCGAAGTGAGGCGCTACCGGGGGAGGCTGGTTGCGGGGCGGTCGACGGGTCAGGCGGCCGGGACGGAACCCGGCCGGCGAGACTGACCTACCAGCACGTGGTGGTCGTGTCGTCGCCGTCCGCGTTGATCGCGGTCCGCACACCGCGATCGTCGATCTGGAACTCGCGGCAGTCGGTGTCGTTGAACTGCTGCCCGCCGCTCGCGGCCGTTGCGCTGACGGCGAATCCGTCGGTGGCATCATCCACGTCTGTCGGTTCGGTGATTTCCAGCGTGTACCAGCCGCGCTCGCTGGTGCCGATTCCCAGCCCGGCGGGCGGTGCATCGTCACGCTCGTCGTCAATCGCGTAGCGGTTGTTCTGCAGGTAGAACTTCTCCTGTGCCGTGGCCAGGCGCAACAAGGCTTCCTTGGCGTCGCTGCGCTGCGCGCGCACGACGTACGCACGATACGAGGGCACCGCGACGGCAGCCAGGATCCCCATGATCACCATGACGACCATGAGTTCGATCAACGTAATGCCAGTCTGCTTTTGCATCAGGTCTACTCCGCGGCGTGCCCCGGCCAGGTGGCCGGGGCCCACTGCCGTCATTCGACGCCTCGCTGGCGCCAGTAGGTGCGAACCGGCTCCACCGAGAGTCCGGGCGGGCATACCGTGAAGCCGGCGAGGCAGAACACCGTCCGTTCACCGGTCGTCGTTCCGGGCACCAGCTGGTCGGTGAACAGGAACACGACCTCCGAGGCGATTCCGGACTGGGTCAGCTCGGTCGACCGGTCGCCCGCGCTCTCGGTAAAGGAATCAGCCACGCCGTCACCATCGGTGTCGGTATTGAACGGCATGTCATCCTGATATATCGGCCGGGCATCAATGATGCTGACCACGTAGAGCCGGTTGGTGCCGAAGTTGACCGAACAAGCCTCCGGGATGTAGTCGCGCGGCGTCGGCTCGTAGGTGGTGAAGAAGACCTTGCCGCCCAGGGTGCGTGCTTCGGCCAGCGCTTTCTCGCCGTATGCCTGGGACAACCAGATCTTCCAGCCCTTGGCGCCGTCCGGGACCAGGTTGGTGGCCGCGTCACCGACGATGCTGGTCAGGTCGACCAGGTCAGCGTCCGACTCGGTGACGATCTGGTGGCAGGGGTCCGTGCCGGTGCAGGTCGCCTTGTACTGGGACGACAGCAGGCGCGTCTTGGCGTAATAGTCACGAATGCTGAAGAAGGCATTGTGCGTGTTGGTATCGGTCGCCGGCAGTTCGCGATGGCCCGAGCCAATGCCGATGTTGATGATGCTGCGCCCGTACAATTCGAAGGGCACGGCATCCGGCGCGTAGAAGAAGCGGCGCGTCGCCGTGGAGGCCGGGGTACCGTCTTCTGCGTTGCCGAGCGAAGCCAGCACCCCGCCCTCGACCAGCCGGTCGCCCTCGGTGGTCGAGGTCGCCGACTTGCCATTGACGATGTCGAACCTCCAGACGCGGCCGCCCAGGTCGGCGGCGTAGAGCCGGTCCGCAAACCCGTCGCCCGAGAGCTCCAGGACGCGCACGTCGGCCGCGAACGCATGCTTCATGTCGGGCAACTGCAGGTTGGCGCCGCCGTCGGTGGTGGGTCCGGCGCGCCAGAGCAGCGACCCGGTCAACAGGTCGAGCATGTAGATGCGGTTGCCGGCGGTGTCCGCAGGGTTCGGATACTGCTGCCAGGCAGGGGGCGTACCCACCACGTTCTCGTGGTCGGGTGAATAGCCGCCGCTGACGAACAGTACGATCTTGTTTTCCGTGCCGATCCGGACCCTGGCCGGCTGCGGGGTGGACCAGCTCTGGCCGGCGCCCGGCAGGCTGTCGTTGACCCACATGAGCTTCGGCGAATTCTTGACCGAGACGTCCATGGCGTAGTACGCCATGCCGCCGCGACGCATGCCGAAGAAGAGGTAGGCCTTGTCCCGCTTGCCGTCTGCGTCGTCGGGCTCGATCACGCCGTTGTTGTTGGTGTCGAAGATCAGCAGGCGGACATTGGCGTCGAGGCCGTAGTCGCGCTCCTCCGGGGTGATTTCCCCGTTCTCGTACAGGTTCCTGGCACGCTGGAGGAGGGGCTCCGGAATGAAGGCCCACTGCTCGGTGCCTTCGCCGGCGTCGATCGCGTGCAGGAAGCCGTCGTTGGTCGGCACGAACAGGGTCGCGTCATTCACGTCAGGGTCGGCCGCCGTGCCGCCGTAGACCAGCACGATCGGGCGGGCGTGCAGCGGGTCACCCATGTCCTGCCGGGTTTCCGTCAAGTCTCCGTCGCCGTCCGCGTCTCCGACGTCGCGGCCGTACAGCCACTCGACGATCTCGTCAACGGTAACGGTATCCGTGGCGCCGATCCCCAGCATGGACTTGGCCAGGGCCGGGTCGTAGCCCGTGAGCGCACTCAGCTTCTTGCTGTCGGCCGTCAAGGTGACATCGGTCGTGTCGCCAAAGTTCACGTAGACGTTGCGGCTGTCCCAGTCGGGAATCTCGCCGGCAGCGCCGCCCAGCGTGACGTCCTTGCCGTCCACCTCGTCCGACCAGTAGCTCTGCGAGGTGCTCAACAGGAAGCCGTCTGCCGGATCGGCGGCCGGTGCGCCGTTGATGTCGACGATTTCACCCTCATCATTGACCTTGAACTTCTTGACGTTGCCAAACCAGCGGCGCGTCAGGTCGGGGCGGAACAGCGACACGTAGACATCGTCGAGGTTGCGGGTGCGGTTGAACGCGTCGACGGTCACCGCCGGGGCGGTGAAAGTGGCGTTATCCGTCAGCACGGCGCGGACGATGTCGTCGAACGCATCCTGCAGGGACTGCGCGTCATCGGCCTCGTAGTACCGTCCGCCGCCGCGCGTCGCCGTGGACTTCAGCAGCGGCTCCGCATTCTCCTTCGCCGTCGCGTCGAGGGCAAAGCCGATGGTGAACGTCTTGACGTTCTGGATGCCGGCAATGCTGCCGCTGGCGTCGGCCTCGAACATGAACTCCGCAATGTCGTCAACGCACTGGGAGGGAGTGGGCACGATAGAGCTGAGCTCCGGGTCAACGTCGCAGTCCCCGACCAGCTGCGCAAAGGTCCTTTCGCCGGTGCCTGCCGGCTCCTTCAGCTGCTTGATCGAAGTGTTGTCGGCGCTGTTGTCCTGCTCGGTCGTGCCATCCGACAGCATGACGATGTAGTTCTTGCTGCAGCCGTCGACAATCGGACTCTTGTAACGGTCGCTGTCCAGCGTTTCGCCGATCCTCGAACCGGCCACGCTGGGATAGGAGTGCTGCGAGCCGATGCCGGCGGTCAGGTTGGTGTTCTTCTGCGATGTCGGGTCGCCGCGGTAGTAGGCGTAGGCCTCGAACAGCGACGTCCCCATGCCGGTGCGGCCGTTCGGGGTGAAGAGCTGCACGTCACAGGCGCCACCCTGCCCGGGGACGTTTTCGTCGTAGAGTTTGGACTTGATCGTGTCAACGGTGCCCGAGGCGTCGATGCCCAGCATCTCCATCACGACCAGGCCCTCGCCCGACTGTCCGGTGCACTCGAGGGTCCCGTCGCTGCAGGTCGGGATGATCGGGACGCAAGCCCCGGCGTCGATGTTGGCATCCAGGGAGTTGTTGGCGCCGAAGCGCATCAGCGAGATATTGACACCGTCGGTGTTTTTGGCGAGCTCGAGGACGGCCTCCTTCATGACCTCGATGCGCGGGCTGGCGGCCGAGCCGACGCTCGCCTTCCAGGCCAGGTAGTTGCCGTCGTAGAACGTGATGCCCTGCGTGGAGATGTTCGCCCAGTTGACCGGCAGGGTGGTGGCGGGGGGCGTGCCGTCGCCCTGGCAGATGACCGGAGTGTTCGCCGTGCCCTGGAGGTTGCGCCACTGCGTGCCCCGGGAGGCCGGGGGACCGCTGGTCCGGTTCCACTGTTCGGCAACCTTGGCCGGCAGGGTGTAATAGCCCTCCGAATCCACCGTGGCCTTGGTCACATCGCAGTAGAAGTTGGCCGCCGTGATCTTCGGCGACGAACAGCTGGGGCTGCCGGAACCAACGACGTAGTAGTAGCCGCTCGTGTCGCAGCCCGACGCGGCGTAGGTCGTGGCGGCGTCATACCCTGCACTCGGCGCGGCCACGTCGCTCCACATCGATCCCGACGCGTCGAGCAGGAAGATGATGTTCGGCTGCGCACCGGTGTCCGTCGCCGGACTGGTGAAGAAGACCTCGATGTCGGTGGCGCCCGCAGGCATGGGGGCGTAGCCACCCACCACGACGGGGAGCGCCGCCATCAGGGTTGCCGTTGCACGGTGGACGACGCGGGTAAGCGATCCGTAATTCATGATCTGACTCCCGGGCCTCAGGGCAGGCCCGTGGTGGACGGCAGGGTCGTGCCGCCGGTGTTGACGATGACGTAGAAGCCCTGCGTGTGCTCGGACTCGGCGCCACCGGGTGCGTAACCGTCCGCGGTGACCTCGAAGTGAAACGCCGACAGGCCGACCCCTGCGCTGACCGCGCCGGTCGGGGCGCTCGCGGGCGGGGTGAACTCGCCGACGGGTCGCAGCTGGTACTCGAATTCCTCGGTGTCGGGGGCGCCCGGGTCGATTTCCGTCCGCGCAACGGTCGTGACCGTCGACGTGCTGGCGATGTTCGTCGTCAGTGCACGCTCGACCGCAACTTCCGCTGCCTGGAAGGCGCGCTCCTGTTGCTGCTGGTTGGCGACCATGCGCAGCTCGAAGGTCGACGTGACCACGCCCGATACGGCGAGGATCGTCAGGACCAGCAGGAGGATCAGTCCGATGACCGAGGATCGTCAGGACCAGCAGGAGGATCAGTCCGATGACCAGCGCTGCACCGCGCTGGTCAGTTCCCTGTCGGCTTGTGGTGATGCGGTTCATCGACGGGTATTCCGGAGCATGATGGTCTTGGAAATGAGCAACCTGCGGAAGTTGCCACCCGGGGCGTAGTCCACCCGATTGCCGTAACTGTATTCGCGATCGTCGGTGAAGCCGCTCTCGCGCTGGTCGGAGCGCACCAGCAGCCAGACGCGAACCGCGACCGGCACCGCAGCGGCCGGCAGGCCGACGGTGTCCGGGTCGACATACAGTTCGGCATTCTGGTCGCCGTTCGTGTCCCAGCCGATCTGGACCTGCAGGTCCTCGACCCCCGACACGACCTCTTCGTCCTCGATGGTCGGCACGCCGCCCGCGAAGTCGAGACGCTTGCGCCGAAGCGAAGGCACCGTCGTGCTGCTGTCCGACTGCTCGTCCACGTAGTAGCTGTGCACGACCAGCGCGCGGGTCTCCGACGAGGGCGGCAGGAAGTCCGGTGGAATCGTGTCGCCCGAGAAGATCTCTCCCTGGCTGCGGCTGGCCTGTATCTTGATCTGGCCGTCGCTGGCCGCCAGGGCCGCCGCCGACATCATGCCGGCCTGCGCGAAGCGGACGGTGAGCAGGTCGCTGTCTTCCACGGCATCCGTGTAGGGGTCGCAATTCAGCGGGTAATTCGCGTCCGCAGCCTCCAGGTAGTTGACGACGTCGACGCCCCAGTTCTCGGCGCAGGCATCGATCTCGTCTTCCAGGCTGGCGTTCAGGCCTGCCGGCAA
>JAGTSG010000088.1 GCA_018261655.1 Pseudomonadota bacterium
ACGGGCCCGACCGGCAGCGGCAAGACCGTGTCGCTGTATACGGGCCTGTCGATCCTGAACATCGAGGGCAGCAACATCTCGACGGCGGAAGACCCGGCGGAAATCGTCCTAGCCGGCGTCAACCAGGTGAACGTCAACCCGAAAGTCGGGCTGACCTTTGCGTCGGCCCTGCGCGCCTTCCTGCGCCAGGACCCCGACATCATCATGGTCGGCGAGATCCGCGACTTGGAAACCGCTGAGATTGCCATCAAGGCGGCCCAGACCGGCCACCTCGTCTTGTCCACGCTGCACACCAATGATGCGCCCCAGACCCTGACCCGCCTGGTGGACATGGGCGTGAAGCCCTATTCCATTGCGACGTCGGTCAGCCTGATCATCGCCCAGCGCCTGGCGCGCCGCCTGTGCGCCAACTGCAAGGCGCCGCTGGACTTGCCAGCTGAAGCCCTCCTCAAGGAAGGGTTCACGCAGGAGGAGGTCCACGCAGGCGAGTTCAGGATTTTCCGGCCCGTGGGTTGCAGCCAGTGCGTGGACGGCTACAAGGGGCGGGTGGGAATCTACGAGGTCATGCCCGTGACCGAGGCCATCGGCCGGATCATCCTGGCCGGCGGTAGTGCCCCGGACATCCGGGACGAAGCCCACCGGGAAGGCGTCTGGGACCTTCGCCGGGCCGGCCTGAAGAAGGTCCGGGACGGCATGACCAGCCTCGAAGAAGTCAACCGCGTCACAGTTGACTGACGAGGGCCGGGTTAGCATTGGGTCGGTTGACGTAAGCGGGGCGGACAGACATGGCGCAGGCTGCGGCACTTGCCAAGAAGGAATTCCCCTGGCTCTGGGAGGGAACCGATCGCAAGGGAAACCGGCTGAAGGGCCGGTCGCTGGCGGTCAACGAAAACGAGGTCCGCGCCGAACTACGGCGCCAGGGCGTCATCCCGGTCAGGATCAAGAAGGAGCGCAAGCTCCTTGGCGGCGGCAAGAAGATCACGCCGCTCGACATCGCGGTCTTCAGTCGCCAGCTGGCGACCATGCTGACGGCAGGCATCCCGCTGGTCCAGGCCTTCGAGATCGTCGGCGTCGGTCACGACAAGCCGGCGATGCAGAAGCTGATCCTGGCGATCAAGGCGGACATCGAGTCGGGCACCGCGCTGCACGAGGCGCTGAAGAAGCACCCGCTCTACTTCGATGACCTGTATGTCAACCTCGTCGAGGCCGGCGAACAGGCCGGCGCGCTGGAGAGCCTCCTCGACAAGGTTGCGACCTACAAGGAAAAGACCGAGGCGCTGAAGAAGAAGATCAAGAAGGCCCTGTTCTACCCCGCAGCGGTCCTCGCGGTCGCCGTCATCGTGACGCTGATCCTGCTGATTTTCGTCATCCCGCAGTTTGAGGCCTTGTTCAAGGGCTTCGGCGCCGACTTGCCTGCCTTTACGCGGATGGTGATTGGGTTGTCGCGCTTCGTGCAGGACAACGGTTGGTGGCTGGCGGCGATCGTCGGCGGTGCGGTGTTTGCGTTCGGCTACTTCCACAAGCGCTCGCGCCCGATGCGGCAGGTCATCGATCGCATGATGCTCAAGATCCCGGTCCTGGGCCCGATCCTCGTCAAGGCGGCCATCGCGCGTTATGCACGGACGCTGTCCACCATGTTCTCGGCGGGCGTGCCGCTGGTCGAGGCCATGGAATCGGTGGCCGGCGCCACCGGCAACATTGTCTACGAACAGGCCGTGCTGCGGATGCGGGACGAGGTCTCGACCGGCATGCGCCTCCAGCGGGCCATGGAAAACACCGGCCTGTTCCCGAACATGGTCAACCAGATGATCGCAGTAGGCGAGGAGTCGGGTTCGCTCGATGAAATGGCCGCCAAGGTGGCCGACTTCTACGAGCTGGAAGTCGACTCCGCCGTGGATGCCCTGTCGAGCCTGCTCGAGCCCCTGATCATGGTGATCCTGGGCGTGCTGGTCGGCGGCCTGGTCATCGCGATGTACCTGCCAATCTTCAAGCTCGGCGCCGTCATCTGACGCCGCGCGGCTGACGCGAACCCCGAAACGCCGCGCTCGTCGCGGCGTTTCGCTGAAGGAAACCCGCCACCCATGGACTTCCTGGCCTTCCTGCAGCAGAACACACCGGCGTTCGCAGCCTGCGTATTCGTCCTCAGCCTGCTGATCGGCAGTTTCCTGAACGTCGTCATCTATCGCCTGCCGCTGATCCTGGAGCGGGAATGGCAGGCACAGTGCGCCGAGATGGCGGGCCAGCCTGCGCCGTCCGCGACCGGGACCGAGACGCTGACCCTGGCCACCCCGCGCTCCTTCTGCCCGGCCTGCAAGGCCCCGGTCCGGGCGATCCACAACGTACCGGTCGTCAGCTGGCTGGCGCTGCGGGGCCGCTGCGCGAACTGCGGCGCCCGCATCCCGGCACGCTACCCGCTGGTGGAACTCGCGACGGCCGTCCTGAGCGCCGCCGTGGCCTGGCACTTCGGTTTCGGGTTCGAGGCCGCCTGCGCCCTCGCCGTCACCTGGATGCTGATCCCGCTGACCGGGATCGACCTCGACCATCAGCTGCTGCCCGACGTCATCACGCTGCCATTGCTGTGGCTGGGCCTGCTGGCGAGCCTGTGGCACGACCCGGCCTCGGGCGCCGCCCTGCCCGCCTCGCCGACCGACGCCATCGTCGGCGCGGCGGCCGGCTACCTGTTCCTGCTTGGCGTGTTCCACGTCTTCAAGCTGCTGACCGGCAAGGAAGGCATGGGCTACGGCGACTTCAAGCTCTTCGGCGCCCTGGGCGCCTGGCTCGGCTGGCAGATGCTGCCCCTCATCCTGCTGCTGTCGGCGGGCGTGGGCGCGGTCGTCGGCATCGGCCTGATGGTCGTGCGCAAGCAGGGCCGCGACGTGCCTATCCCTTACGGCCCCTACCTCGCCGGCGCGGGCTGGATCGCCCTGATGTGGGGCCCGCAGATCGTGGGCGGCTACCTGTCGATGGCCGGCCTGCGCTGAGCCCCTCATGGCCGCACCGCTCCGGATCGGGCTGACCGGCGGCATCGCAAGCGGCAAGAGCACCGTCGCGCGCCTGTTCGAGACCCATGGGGTGCCCGTCATCGACACGGACCAGATTGCCCGCGACGTGGTCGAACCGGGCCAGCCAGCCCTGGTGGCCGTCGTGGAGGCCTTCGGCACGGGGATCCTGGCGCCCGACGGCCGCCTCGACCGCCCCGCCCTGCGGGCGCGGGTCTTCGCCGACGCCGGCGCTCGTCAGCGGCTGGAGGCCATCCTCCACCCGGCCATCCGGGCCGAGCTGGCGCGACGCTCGGCCTCGGCGGGCGGCCCCTACCAGGTCTGGGTCATTCCCTTGCTGGTGGAGGGCGGGCGGATCGACCAGGTGGACCGTGTGCTCGTGGTGGATTGCCCGGTCGAGATGCAGCTCGAGCGCCTGGTCGCCCGCGACGGCGGGTCCGAGTCGTCGGCGCAGGCGATCCTCGCCGCACAGGCAAGCCGCGAGCAGCGCCTGGCCGCGGCGGACGACGTGATCGTCAATGACGGCGCCGAAGACGCCCTCGCACCGCAGGTGGCGGCGCTCGACGCTGGCTACAGGGAGCTCGCGGCAGCCCGGCCCTAGAGGTTTACGGACCGGGACCCCTGCCGCAGAATAGCCGGATGTTCGAGCCCGTCGAGGCCCCGGAAACCGCCGCCGAGCCGGTCGTGTACGAGCAGCCGCTCAACGAGCGGATGCGCGCGTTCCTGCGCCTCGAGTTCCTCTGGAACCAGACCGTCTTCCACAGTTCTTCGCCGAGCCCCTGGTCGAGCCGCGCAGCGGTCAATGGCCTGCTCGAGATCCTCGCCATCACCGCGCGCGGCGACACGCGCGGCGACGTGCTGAAGGAACTCGAGCGCCAGATGCACGTGCTGCGCGACTACCAGAACCGCCCCGGCGTGGACGGCGCGCGGCTGCGCGCGGTGCTCGCGACGCTGGTGCGCCGCCGCGAGGAACTGAACTCCGCCGGCAGCAACTTCCTGCAGCCGCTGCGCGACTCGGAGTTCCTGAACGCCATCAAGCATCGCAGCGCCATCCCGGGCGGCACCTGCGAATTCGACCTGCCGGATTTCAACCACTGGCTGAACCGCCCGGCCGAGGTGCGCGAGCGCGACCTCGATGACTGGGTCGGGCGCATCCGCTCCCTGTGCGAGAGCGTCTCCGAGCTGCTGTGGGTCACGCGCGAGAACGCCCGGCCGCGGCGCGAGGTCGCCCACGGCGGCGTCTACCAGATCTCCTTCGAGCGCGAACATCCGGTGCAGCTGCTGCGGATCGAACTGCCCGCGGGCTCCGAGCTGTTTCCCGAGGTGAGCGGCAGCCACTACCGCTGCAGCGTCCGCTTCCTGCGCTGGACGGGCGTGAGCACGCGCCCCGTGCAGCCGCAGGACGACATCCCGTTCACGCTCACCTGCTGCAACTGACGTCGCGCCCTCGATGCTGGTGAACTGCCCGACCTGCGGCAAGTCGCTCGAGTGGGATCCGGCCAACCGGTGGCGCCCCTTCTGCTGCGAGCGCTGCAAGCTGATCGACCTCGGCGAGTGGGTGGCCGAGCGCCACGCCATCCCGGGTGAACCGGTCGTCGACGGTCTGCCCGAGCCTGCACCCGGGCACGACGACCGCTCCCACTGACCATGCAGGCCGACTTCTGGCTGGAGCGCTGGCGGCAGCGGCAGATCGGCTGGCACCAGCCGGATTTTCACCCGGCGCTCGAGAAGTACTGGCCCACGCTCGGCATCGACCCGTCCGCGCGCGTGTTCGTCCCGCTTTGCGGACGCAGCCTCGACATGATCTGGCTCGCCCGGCGCGGACACCCGGTGCTCGGCGTCGAGCTGAGCCCGATCGCCGCCTCGGAGTTCTTCGGACACGAGGCCCTGTCGGCCAGCCCGTCGGTTGCGGGCCGCTTCATCCGCCACGCCGCGGGACCCTACGAGATCCTGCAGGGCGACTTCTTCGACCTCACGCCCGCGATGGCGGGCGCGATCGGCGCCTGGTACGACCGCGCCGCGCTCATCGCGCTGCCGCCCGACCTGCGCGTGCGCTACGCCGACCGCATCGCCGGGATGCTGGCACCCGGCACATGCGGCCTGCTCATCACGGCCGAGTACGCGCAGGAGAAGATGGCCGGCCCGCCGTTCGCCGTGATGGCCGACGAAGTGCACGCCCTCTTCGACGCCGGCTTCGAGGTCGAGCTGCTGGAGCGCCAGGATGTCACCGCCGGCAACCCGCGGTTCGTCGAGCGCGGCCTCGACCGCCTCCACGAGGCGGTCTTCAGGCTGGTCCGCCGCTGAGGCGCCTCGACGCAGGGAGCGGCGTCGGCCCGTAGCCCGGGCAAGGCCCGCCGGCACCGCGGAGAGTGACCGAGTCTAGCCGCCCTGCCCGCGGCACGGCCCGACGGCGCAGCCATGCGCGCCCGTGGACCTCGCCAGCTCGAGCGACCCGGCGTCGGGATACCAGCCGATGTAGACCGGCACGCCGAGACGCGGCAACACGGCTGCGAACTGCCGCTCGTCGGCCGCCTCGCCGCCGGGCGCCAGGACCAGGAAGTGCGCACCGGAGCGGACGGCGGCCTGTGCTATGGCGGGCGTCGGGCAGATCGCGCCGACGAGGAAGGCGCCGCTCGGGTCGAGGCTGACGTGACCGCCATCCGGCTCCAGCAGCATGCCGTCGGCGCCGGTGGTTGCGGCGGTCATGGCCGCCTCGATGCCCTCGCCGACCACCAGCACCCGGTGCCCCGCCCGCCGCGCGGCCCGGACGGCCTCGCGGGTGGCGGGCTCCGACGCGTCCGCGTCACCGGGCTGCCAGAAGATCGCCGCGGCGTCCGTCGCGCCCGCGGCTTCGGCCAGGCCCTCGAGCCCCTCCACGCAGCGCGCCACGGGCGGCAGGCGGAGCGCCGTGATGATCGGCCGGTCGGCCTCGAGCAGGTCGATGCGGGGCAGGTCGTCGGGTGCGACCCAGTCGAGCGCCTGCGAGTCGAGCCCCTGCGGCGTCCCGGAATGGCGCGTCACGCGCCACACGTCGAGCAGGACACGGCGGTCGGGGTAGTCGTGACGCAGGCGGATCAGCGGCTCGGCGGACTCGAGCGTGACGCCGAGTTCCTCGGCCAGCTCGCGCTTCAGTCCGGCCAGCGGCGCCTCGCCCGCGGCCAGCTTGCCGCCCGGGAACTCCCAGCGGCCCGCGAGATGCTTGCCGACCGGCCGCTGCGCGATCAGCACGCAGCCCTGGTCGTCGGACAGGACGCCTGCCATGACGTGGATTTCCGGCCGTTCCCGCATTTCCTGCGCGCCGCCTCCATTCCGGCGCAGCACCGCCCGGCTCAGCCGTCGGCCTGCTGCAACGCCCCGTGGCAGTGCTTGTACTTCTTGCCCGAGCCGCAGGGACAGGGCTCGTTGCGGCCGACCTTGCGGTCCTCGCGGATGAACGGCGCTGCAGGCGCCGCGGGCGGCGGGCGCCGCGCGCCGGCCGCCGGCGTCGGCGCTTCCGGCTCCTGCTGGCCGGCGCCGATGGCCGGCGCTGGCGCGTGCAGCGCCTGCATCTGCCGCTGCAGCCGCGCCTGGCGCTCGCGCTCCTCGCGCTCGATCTCCTCCTCGGTGCGGACCTGCAGCCGCTGCAGC